>NZ_JAPSKN010000063.1 GCF_031181705.1 Streptomyces sp. | reverse complement strand
CGATCCGGCGGACGAGGCGAAGATCCGGGTACAGGAATCGGAGAAGCGGGTTCGGGCGGTGGACCCGGCCCGCGCGGCGGATCCCGTTCATGCGGTGGACCTGGTTGATCCGGCGGGTTCGGTGGACTTGGTGGACTCGGTGGATTCGGCGCGCGGCGTGGGCCAGGACAGGCAGGACCAGCAGTACTACCGGCCCCTCTGGGTCGAGGAACCGGCGCGGCGGCGCCGGTTGCCGGATCCGGTCCGTACGGCGGCCGTGCGGGCGGTGCTTCTCATAGCCGTGACGCTGATTCAGGCGATGGTGGCCTTCCTGTGCACGATGGCCGGGTCCTGGCTGGCGTTCCCCATGGTGATCAGCAGTGTGGTCAGCACGATCGCGGCCACCTGGGGAGCCCTCGACGTGTGGGTGACCCGCCAGGTGTGGAACCAGCGCCACGGCGTGGTGTCCGTGCCGAGCAGCACGGCCCGGGCGCTGCGGCGCGAGCGGCGCCGGGCCCGGCGTCAGGAGCGGGTCGCGGCGCGGACGCAGGAGCGGATACGCCGACGGGGCGGGGCCGGGCAGTTGTCCCACTCGTAGGGCTGCGCTGTCGTCGTCGGGGCGCCCCGGGGCTATTCCCCGGCGACGTCGACGGTCGCTTCCCGCGCGAGTTCGCGTCTCGCCCGCATGAAGGGGCGAGGGCGGTCCACCGCGAGTACCGCGGTCGTACGGCCGTTCCGCTCGTAGCGGGCGAGGAATCCACCCTCGGCCGGTGCGCCGTCGGAGAGTTCGCCCTCGGTGATGTGGACGGAGTCGCCGTCGCCGCGCCGGCCGGCGAACTGGATGCGGGCACCGTACTGGTCGGACCAGAAGTAGGGCACCGCGTCCACGGTCGCGACCGTGCGCCCGGCGAGCAGGTTGGTCACGGCGACGCGGGGCTGCTGGGTGGCGGACGTCCAGTGCTCGGCGCGGACGCCGGCGGCGCGGGCGACATCACCGACGGCGACCACCTGCGGCAGGGCCGTCACACAGCCGTCGTCGCACAGGACGCCGTCGCGCAGGGCCAGGGTGGAACCGGCAAGCCAAGAGGTGTTGGGTGTGGTGCCGATCCCGACGATCACGAGGTCGGCGGGGAGCGTGCGGCCGTCGGTGAGTTCCACGCCGGTGACGCTGACGGTGCCGCGGAGCCCGGCGACTCCGGTTCCGGTGACGAGGTGCACGCCGCCCCGGCGGTGCAGCGCGGCGCACACGGCGGCCATGCCGGCGCCGAGTTGGGGCACGAGCGGGAGCGGCGCGGCCTCGACGACGGTGACGGAGTGGCCGAGGGAGGAGCAGGAGGAAGCGGTCTCGGCGCCGATGAAGCCGCCTCCGATGATCACGACCCGGCGCGGGCCCCGGATGAGTTCCTCACGCAGGGCCCGGGCGTCGTCGAGCGTGCGCAGTGTGTGGACTCCGGCGGGGCCGTCGCCGGGCAGACGGCGGGCGGAGGCTCCGGTGGCGATGACGAGGCCGTCGGTGGCCACGGTACGGCCGTCGTCCAGCACGACGGTGCGGCCGCGGGTGTCCAGGGCCCGGGCGCGGACGTCGAGCAGCCACGCGGCGTCGAGTTCGGCAATCTCCTCGGCGTCGGTGAGGTGGAGTCGGTTCTCGTCGGCGCGGCCGGTGAGAAAGTCCTTGGAGAGCGGCGGCCGGTCGTAGGGGTGGTGGGGTTCGTCGCCGATGACGACGAGACGTCCGTCGTAGCCCTGGGCACGCAGTTCCCGGGCGGCGTACAGGCCGGAGAGCGAGGCGCCGACGATGGTCACGGTGCGCATGCGGGGGGCCTCTTCGCGCCGCGGGATCCGCCGTTGCCGCCTACCGCCTGGGGGCTTCCCGCGCCGGGGGATCCGCCGCTTCCGCCTGCCGCGGGGAACCTCATCGCACGGGGAGGACTGCCGTTGCTGACTGCCGCGGGGAACCTCATCGCACGGGGAGGACTGCCATTTCCGCCTGCGACCGGGTGCCTCGCGCCGGGGGATGCGCCATAGCCGACTACCGTTCGGAAACTCCTCGCGCCGGGGGATCCGCCGCCTCCGCCCGCCCCGGGGAACCTCCTCGCGCCGGGTGAACCCCCGCCGTTGCCGCCTACCGCGGGGGCCCGGTGGCGCGTGAGGGGGCTCGCGCCGCCCGCCGGGGTGGGCCGCGCCGAGCAGGCGTCCGGCGTGCCGGCCCCGCGCCGGTTCTTCACCGGACCGCCCCCACCTCGGCTCAGGCAACCGCTCACGCGGCTGTCCCTTCCTCCGCCGCGAGGTGGACGTGGATGACGCCGTCGTCGACGGTGACGCGGTGGGTGCGGACGGCGCGGCGGGCCGGGAGACAGGTGGGTACGCCGGTGCGCAGGTCGAACGCGGCGGCGTGCAGCGGACATTCGACCAGGCAGCCCTCCAGCCAGCCTTCGGAGAGGGAGGCGTCCTGGTGGGTGCAGGTGTCGTCGATGGCGTGGAGTTCGCCGTCGTCGGTGTGGAACACGGCGACGGGCGGTGTCGTCTCGACACGGACGGACTCGCCCATGGGGAGGTCTTCGAGGCGGCAGACGGGAATCACGGGCCCCCCTCTCGGTCGGGCACGTGGTCCGGGCACGTGGGCCGGACCGTTCGGCCAGACTGTAGACAGTGTGTGAAGTGCCGGACCGGGGCGGCTCCGGGCACGGAAGGGTGATGCTGCACGTCGTCGGGCCCCGTCGTCGGAGCCGAGCCCCGGGAGGGCGCTCGTGCCCTTCCGGGGTACGGACGCTTCGGTAACATGACGTTTCACATGGCGCACAAGCACGCGCCATCCGCAACAGAATCCGCGCGGGGCGACCGTCGCGTCAAGGGGTTCCCGCAGATGCGGCCCAAAGAGGGCCGCCAGGTGGTGAGAGTTGGCCATGGCCCGCACGCAGAAGCAGTCCTCCCGCGAGGAGCGTCCGACGGACAACGAGGGGAAACAGGGCGGCAGAGGCGCGGCGAGCGCCGTCCAGTCGGTGGACCGCGCCGTGAGCGTGCTGGAGATCCTCGCGCGGCACGGCGAGGCGGGCGTCACCGATATCGCCGACGAGCTGGACGTGCACAAGTCGACGGCGTTCCGGCTGCTCGGCGTCCTGGAGAACCGCGGCCTGGTGGCCCAGGCGAAGGACCGCGGCAAGTACTACCTGGGTGCCGGCGTACTACGCCTCGCGGGGGCGGCGGCAGTGCGCCTGGACGTGTCCCAGGAAGGCGTCCCGGTCTGCCGGGAGCTCGCCGACGAGCTGGGCGAGACGGTCAACATCGCGGTGCTGGACGACGACGCGGCGGTCAACATCATGCAGGCCCGGGGCACCGCCTCCGTCACGGCGCAGAACTGGCTCGGCCGCCGCACCCCGCTGCACGCCACCTCCAGCGGCAAGGTGCTGCTCGCCCATCTGCCGCCCACCCTGCGCGAGGGCCTGCTGGCCCGTCCGCTGCACCGCTTCACGGAGCGCACGGTCACGGCCGCGTCCATGCTGCGCGGGGAGTTGGACACCGTGGTGCAGCAGGGGTACGCGATCACGGTCGAGGAGCTGGAGATCGGGCTTGCGGCCACGGCCTCCCCGGTCCGGGCGCACGACGGCAAGGTCATCGCCTCGCTCAGCGTCTCGGGCCCGGTCTACCGGCTGAGCCCGGAGCGTCTGCCGGAGGTGGCGAAGCGGACGGAGGCGGCGGCGGCCGAGCTGTCCCGCCGTATGGGCTACGGCTTTTGACGTAGCCGGGCCGGTGGCCCACGGCGTGCGACGCACAGCGCGGGACCAGGTGGAACGCCTGGTCCCGCGCTGTTGTGTGTCGGGTGGGTTTCGTGAGTGCCGAGCGGTTTTCCCAAGGTTGACCTGAACCGCGGCCGTGCCTCTTGACGGCCCCTCGACGGCACTCCCACGATGTTCCCCATCACGCAACCCATCGTGCACTGCGCAACAAGCAGAGGCGCCCACGGCGTCGGCCGCCCCACTCCCCCACACCGTCCCGGCAAGGAGGGGCATGTCCAGCACACCCCAGAACCCCCGCGTGGTCGTCGTCGGCGCCGGCATCGTCGGCTGTTCCCTCGCCGACGAGCTGACCGCCCGCGGCTGGACCGACGTCACCGTCCTCGAACAGGGGCCGCTGCCCGCCCCGGGGGGCTCCACCTCGCACGCGCCGGGACTCGTCTTCCAGACCAGTCCGTCCAGGACCCTCACCGCCTTCGCCCGCTACACGGTCGAGAAGTTCGGCTCCCTCGACGTCGACGGTGTCCCCTGCTTCCAGCGGGTCGGCGGTCTGGAGCTGGCCACCACCCCCGAGCGCCTCGCAGAGCTGCACCGCAGGGCCGGGTACGCCGCCTCCTGGGGTGTGCGCGGCGAGGTCGTCGGCGCCGCGCGCTGCAAGGAACTGTGGCCGCTGATCGACCAGTCGGTGGTCCTCGGCGGCTTCCACACCCCGGACGACGGTCTGGCCCGCGCCCTGCTCGCGGCCCGCGCCCAGATGGCCCGGGCCACCGCGCGGGGCGCCCGGTTCCTGGAGCGCCACACGGTCACCGGCGTCGAACGGCAGGACGGCCGGGTGACCGCCGTCGTCACCGACCGGGGCACCTTCCCGGCCGACCACGTCGTCTCGGCGGCCGGTTTCTGGGGCCCGGTGATCGGCCGCATGGCCGGGGTCGACGTGCCGTTGCAGCCGCTGGCCCACCAGTACGCCAGGACCGGGCCGCTGGCGGCGCTGAGCGGTGCCAGCGCGGAAGCCTCGAAGCCGATCCTCCGTTTCCAGGACCGGGACCTGTACTTCCGCGAGCACACCGACCGCATCGGCATCGGCTCCTACGCGCACCGGCCCCTGCCCGTCGACCCGTTCGCGGTCCTGCCGTACGACGAGGCCCGGGCCCGGAACATGGACATGCCGTCCTCGTACCCCTTCACGGTGGAGGACTGGGCGCCCGGTTGGGACGACTGCCGGCGTCTGATGCCCGCCCTGGGGGACGCCGGGATCGAGACGGGCTTCAACGGTGTCTTCTCGTTCACCCCGGACGGCATGCCGGTCCTCGGCGAGTCGCGGCATCTGCGCGGCTTCTGGCTGGCCGAGGCCGTCTGGGTCACGCACTCCGCGGGTGTCGCCCGGGCCGTCGCCGAGTGGATGGTGGACGGGCGGCCCTCGCTCGACCTGCACGAGTGCGACCTCACGCGCTTCGAGGAGGCGCAGCGTTCGCCGGCGTACGTCCTGGAGCGCGGCGCCCAGCAGTTCGTCGAGGTGTACGACGTCATCCATCCCCTCCAGCCGATGGAACGGCCGCGTCCGCTGCGGGTCAGCCCTTTCCACGCCCGGCAGCAGCAGCTCGGCGCGTACTTCCTGGAGGGCGGAGGCTGGGAGCGTCCGCACTGGTACGTGGCGAACGCCCCGCTCGTGGACGCCCTCGGCCCCCTCCCCGAGCGGGACGCCTGGTCAGCCCGCCACTGGTCCCCGATCGCGGCCGCCGAGGCGAAGGCGACCCGCGAGGGCGTCGCCCTCTACGACATGACGCCCCTGCGCCGCCTGGAAGTCACCGGCCCGGCAGCCCTCGGCTTCCTCGACCGCATGACCAGCAACAACCTGCGCAAGAAGCCCGGCGCGGTCACCTACACCCTGTTGCTCGACGAGTCGGGCGGCATCCGCTCCGACCTGACCGTGGCCCGTCTCGCCCCCGACCGCTTCCAGGTCGGCGCCAACTCCCCCGCCGACCTCGACCGTCTCCTGCGCCACGCCCCGGCCGACGTCCAGGTCCGGGACATCACCTCCGGCACGTGCTGTGTCGGCGTCTGGGGCCCGCTCGCCCGGGACCTCGTCCAGCCGCTCAGCCCGGACGACTTCTCGCACGAGGCGTTCGGCTACTTCCGGGCGAAGGAGACGTACGTCGGGTACGTCCCGGTGACCGCGCTGCGGCTGAGCTACGTCGGAGAGCTGGGCTGGGAGCTGTACACGACGGCCGACCTGGGACTCCGGCTCTGGGACACGCTGTGGGAGGCCGGCCGGGAACTCGGCGTGATCGCCGCGGGCCGCTCGGCGTTCAACTCCCTGCGCCTGGAGAAGGGTTACCGGGCGTGGGGCATCGACATGACCGACGAGCACGACCCGTTCGAGGCGGGCGTCGGCTTCGCCGTGCGCATGGACAAGGAGGGCTTCACCGGTCAGGCCGCGCTGCGGGAGCGCCCGGAGCCCACCCGCCGGCTCACGCCGCTGCTCCTGGACGACCCGGCCGCCGTCGTCCTGGGCAAGGAGCCCGTGTACGTCGACGGGGCGCCCGCCGGCTACGTCACCAGCGCGTCGTACGGCTACACGCTCGGCCGGTGCGTCGCCTACGCCTGGCTGCCCGCCGGGCTCGCCACCGGCACGGGCGTGCACATCGCGTACTTCGGCGAGAAGGTCCCGGCCACGGTCGCCGACGAGCCGCTGTTCGACCCGAAGATGACCCGCATTCGCCGGTAGGAGGCGTTCCCCTCGTGACGACCACCCCGATCACCCCGAGCCTGATCGCCACCCTCCCCGGCCGCTACTACACCGACCCGGACGTCTTCCGCCAGGAGCAGGAGCACGTCTTCGAGTCGCTGTGGTTCTGCGCGGTCCGCAGCTCCGACCTGGACCGGCCGGGCGCGTTCCGTACCGTTCAGGTCGGCCGCGAGAACGTCATCATCACCCGGACCCGCAAGGGCGGCCTGCGGGCCTTCCTCAACGTCTGCCGGCACCGCGGGGCCCGGCTGTGCACGGAGGAGTCCGGCGAGGTCCGCCGCACCCTGCAATGCCCGTACCACGCGTGGACGTACGACCTCGACGGCACGTTGATCGCCGCACCCAACCTGATCAGGATGCCGGACGTCGACCGTGTCGCATACGGGTTGATCAAGGTCGAGCTGCGCGAGTGGCTCGGCTACGCCTGGGTGTGCCTGGCGGACGAACCGCCGTCGTTCGAGGACACGGTCGTGCGTGCCGCCGTGGAGCGGCTCGGCGACGCCGCCGCGATCGAGCACTACGGCACGGACGACCTCGCGCTCGGCAAACGCATCACCTATGACGTGAGGGCGAACTGGAAACTGATCGTCGAGAACTTCATGGAGTGCTACCACTGCGCGACGATCCACCCCGAACTGACCGAGGTGCTGCCCGAGTTCGCCGACGGTTACGCAGCCCAGTACTACGTGGGGCACGGCGCCGAGTTCGGCGAGGCGGTCAAGGGCTTCACGGTCGACGGCAGCGAGGGCTTCGGCAGGCTCCCCGCGCTCGGCGCCCAGCAGGACCGCCGCTACTACGCCATCACGGTCAAGCCGGCCGTGTTCGTCAACCTCGTCCCGGACCACGTCATCCTGCACCGCATGTTCCCGCTCGCCGAGGACCGCACGGTCGTCGAGTGCGACTGGCTGTACGCGCCGGAGGTGGTGGAGTCGGGGGCGGACGTGTCGAAGTCCGTCGAACTCTTCCACCGGGTGAACGCCCAGGACTTCGCCGCCTGTGAACGGACGCAGCCGGCGATGTCCTCCCGGGCGTACCGCGAGGGCGGTGTACTGGTCCCGAGCGAGCACCACATCGGGATCTTCCACGCATGGCTCCTCGAACGGCTGGGAGGCGAGCATGCGGGACCCGTTCACCGGCGGTGAGTTGCGGGCCGCACTCGACGGGCGCACCGAGATCCGCCGCCCGGCCGACGGCTGCCTGGCCGGGGTCGTGGACGCGGCGGGCGGCACGGACACGGCGGAGGCGATCGCCGCGGCCCGCCGGGCCTTCGACGAGGGGCCCTGGCCGCGCACCCCGGCCCGAGCTCGTCCGCCGGGCGCGGGACATCCGGCTGGGCGGGCCGTTCGACGAGCGGGCGCGGACCGGACCCGCTGATCTCGGGCGGCACACCGCGCCAAGGTCGAGCAGTTCCCGCTCCGCGGCCTCACGGAGGGCGCGGTGCGCGCTGTGGCGGCACCGCGCCCGGACCGGGCGGACCTGGCGGGCGGCTTCTCCCACCTGCCGACCGTGCTCGACGAGTGCACCGCCGGCCTGTCGGTGGTCCGGGAGGAGTCCCTCGGACCGGTCCTCACCGTCGCGCGGTTCACGAGTGAGGACGAGGCCCTGCGCCTGGCCGGTGACAACGGTCCACGGCCTCGCCGGGCCGGTGGGGACGAGCGACGAGGCCCGCGCGGCACGGGTCGCGGCCCGACTGCCGCTCGGCCGTCTGGTCAACGACTGCCACCCCTGTGTCCCACAGGCGGAGTGCGGCGGATTCAAGCAGTCCGGCTTCGGACGGGAGCTCGCGCTCGCGGGGCTCGCCGAGTATCGCGGGGACGCGGCACATCTGGCGCAACACCCGCCCCACCCCCCAGGGTTGGTTCGACCGACCGAACCGGCCCCAGGGAGCACCCCGTGAGGAACCGCCCATGAGAAAAACCGCGCAGTCCACCGACACTCACGGCAACGACGACGCCGAACTGACCGAGTTCGGCTACAGACCCGAGCTGAAACGCACCCTCGGCACCTTCCACACCTTCGCCGCCGGCATCAGCTACATCTCCATCCTGACCGGGACGTTCCAGCTGTTCTACTTCGGCTACGGCAGCGGCGGCCCCGCCTACTGGTGGTCATGGCCGATGGTCTTCGCCGGCCAGTTCATGGTCGCGCTGTGCTTCGCGGAACTCGCCGCCCGCCATCCCGTGGCCGGTTCCGTCTACAACTGGTCCAAGAAGATCGGCAATCCGCACCTCGGCTGGCTCGCCGGCTGGATGATGCTGATCGCCTCCATCGTGTCCATATCGGCCGTGGCGCTGGCCTACCAGTTGACGCTGCCGCAGATCTCGTCGTTCTTCCAGTTCGTGGGGGACGGCACCGGTACGTACGACGTGGCGACCAACGCGGTCATCCTGGCCGCGGTGTTGATCCTGTTCACGACCCTCGTGAACGCCTTCGGCGTCAAGCTGATGGCCCGGATCAACACGGCGGGCGTGTTCATCGAGTTGATCGCCACCGTCGTGTTGATCGTCCTGTTCGCCGTCCACATCACCCGCGGTCCCCAGGTCGTCATGGAGGCGCACGGCACCGGCGCGGGGTACGGCAACGGATACCTGGGGGCCTTCCTGGTGGCCTCGCTGGCCTCGGCGTACGTGATGTACGGCTTCGACACCGCCGCCTCACTCGGCGAGGAGTCCCTGGATCCGACCCGGAACGCGCCCCGGGCGATCATCCGGGCGATCGTCGCGTCCTTCGTCCTCGGCGGGTTGATTCTGTTGCTCGCCTTGATGAGCGTGTCCAGTCTGAACGGCGAGAAGCTGTCCACGGACGGTCTGCAGTACATCGTGCTGGACGTGCTCGGACCGACGGCCGGCAAGGCGATGCTGTGGTGCGTGCTGATCGCGGTGACGGTGTGCGCGCTGGCGGTGCACACGGCGGCGGTCCGGCTGGCGTTC
Organism: Streptomyces sp.; assembly: GCF_031181705.1. Classification (GTDB taxonomy): domain Bacteria; phylum Actinomycetota; class Actinomycetes; order Streptomycetales; family Streptomycetaceae; genus Streptomyces. Next base: position 21,217 of record NZ_JAPSKN010000063.1, on the reverse strand, counting down.
GCGATGGCCCGCGACAACAACCTTCCCGCGTCCGCGAGGCTGGCCAGATGCCATCCGCGGTTCCGGACGCCGGTCCTGCCGACCGTGATCATCGGGGTCCTGGCGCTGGCGATCCTGGTGGTCAACATCCGTCAGCCGCAGATCTTCACCGTCGTCACCAGCATCGGCATCATCATGGTCTACCTCGCCTACCTGGGCGTCACGGTGCCCCTGCTGATCGCCCGGCTGCGCGGGAAGTGGCAGCCCGCGGGCGAGGGCCGCTTCTCGCTGGGCCGCTGGGGTCTGCCGGTCAACATCCTGGCCGTGCTGTGGGGCGGGGCCATGACACTGAACCTGATCTGGCCGCGGGCCGCCGTCTACAACGCCACGGAGCCCTACCACTGGTACCTGCGCTGGGGCGCGGTGCTGTTCGTCGCGGTCATCGCGGGCGGCGGTTTCGCCTACTACTGGTTCGTCCAGCGGCACCGCACCGGCGTGCTCGCCGAGCACCGCTCGGAGGTCCCGGCCCCCGCTTCCCTGACCGCACCGGCGGCCGACTGAGGACCGGAGGAGGACCATGAAGCGGGTGGGCGGGAGCGGAGCCGGCGCCCGGGCCGCAGGTGCGGGAGGCTTCCTTCAGGACACGGGCCGCTTGTACATCCTGGTCGCCGTGATCTCGCTGTGCACCGCCTCCCCCGCCCGGGGCTGCTGCGGCAGGCCCGGGCGGAGGTGCTCCTCGACGCTGATGTACTTCAGGCCCGCCCTGAGGTCGGCGTCGTTGCGCATCCGGATGACCAGGGGGAACTCGGCCAGCGCGGTGGTGTCGAACAGGCCCGTGGTGTACAGCAGCTGGACGCCGAGGGCGTCCGACACCGCCCGCTGGAGCTCCAGCAGGTAGGTGGCGTTGGCGCGTCCGATGGGGTTGTCCAGGAACAGCGTGCCCGCGTGCCGGTGCTTGTCGCGGCCCCGGTCGTTCGAGCGGAGCGCGGCCATCGTGCAGTACAGGGCGATGGCGGCGGTGAGCAGCTGGCCGCCGGAGAAGACGTCGCCCATCTGCCCGACGGGGACGCGTTCGGCGCGCAGTACCGCGTCGGGCTTGAGGATCTCGACGGCGACGCCCTTCGGCTGAAGGGCGGCGGCAACGCCTCGCAGCAGCAGGGACATGCCGTCGCGGCGCAGGTCGGAGTTCTTCTTCACGGCGGCGCGGGTCGCCTCGTCGATGACCTCGCCGAGCCGCTCGGTGAGCGTGGCCTGGTCGGGCTCCTCGAAGCGGATGCGCAGGAACTCCTGCCCAGACCACTCGCCGAGGCCCTCGGGCAGCCGGGAGAGCCGCTGGGCGGAGCGCAGGGTGGCCAGGGCCGATTCGACGAGTCCGCGCAGCCGGTCCACGATCGAGTCGCGGTTGCGTTCCAGTTGCGCCAGTTCGTCGGTGAGGACCCGCAGGCGGGGCGCGAAGGCGTCCGCCCACTTCTGCGCGTGCTCGGGCAGCGCGGAGGCGGGCAGTTCGCGGATCTGCTGCCGGGCCGGGGTGCGGACCTGCTCGTAGCGGGTGGAGTTGGCGTGCCGGACGAGGACGTCACTGGCCTCGCGGACGGCGGCCTCGGCGGCGGACAGGTCGGCGGCGCAGCCGCGCAGCGAGCGGCGGGCCTCGGCGGCGGACTGCCGGGCCTCCTCCGGGCTGCCGGGGTAGGGCTCGGTCTCCTCCTGCTCCTCCTCGGTGCCGTGCTCGCGCAGCAGGTCGCGGAGCATCGCGGCGATCTCGTCGAAGCCGCTCGCCGCGTCCTCGGCGGCGCGGTGGGCGTCGAGGAGTTCGGCGTGCGCCTCGCGGGCCTGGTTCAGCGCCTCGGTGTGCGAGGCGAGTTCGGCCGTGGCGGTGCGCAGGAGGGTCTGGGCGTGCTCGGCGTCGCGCGGCCGGAGCTCCTCGGGCAGGTCGGTGTGGGCCTCGCCGTCCTCGGGCGCGAGCCGTTCTGCCTCGCCGCGCAGCCGGCCGAGCTGCTCGCTCGCGGTCGACATGCGGGTCTCCAGGAGCTGCACCAGCTCCTCGGCCCGGGCGGCGGCGGCTTGGCGGCTGGGTCCGTCGGAGCCGTCGGGGGATTCGAGGAGCTGCTCCGCGCGCGTGCGGACCTTGTTGCTGAGCCGGTCCAGCTCCGTGCGCGCCGCGCTCTCGTCGCTCTCCGCACGGGCCTGCTCGGCGCGCAGGTCGGCGCCCACTCCGACCTTCTCGTACAGCTGGGATGCGGCCCGGTAGGCCTCGCGCAGTGCGGGCAGGGACGCCTTGGGGGCGTCGGCGTCGTCCTGCGGCACGTCGTCGGGGGCGCCGGCGATCTCGGCGCGCTCGGCACGCAGGGCGCGGGCGGTGCGGCGGGCGTCGTCGGCGGCGCGCTGAGCGGCACGCCGGTCCTCGTCGGCGGCCCGGGCCCGCTCCAGGCAGGCCTGGGCGCCCGCCTCGGACTCGGCCGCCTCGTCGGCCAGTTCGCGCAGTTTGACCTGCCAGCCGGCCCGTTCGCGCAGCCGGAAGGCGAGCCCGGCGAGGGCGTCGGCGGAGCGGCGTGCCTTCTGGGCGGCCTCCTGCCGCTCGTCCCGGACGCGGGCGGCCTCGGCGGCGGCTTCGTCGGCCTCGGCCCGGACGGTGCGCGCCTCGGCCAGTTCGGCCTCCGCCTCCTCGGCGAACGCGCGGGTGTCGTGCGCCGCCCGGGCCAGCTCGGTCAGCCGGCCGGCCGGGCAGCCGGTGCGCCAGGAGGCGAGCCGGGCGGCCAGCTCGCGGTCCTTGCCGAGCCGGGCGGCGAGCGTGCGGATCTCCTCGTCCCGCTCCGTGGCCCGGGCGCGCAGCGCCTGCCGCTCCTCGTCGGCGGCGTGTTCGTCGTGCATGGCCGGGTTCGGCGGCACGAGGAACACCTCGCCGTCGTCGGTGTCCGGGGCGGGTGTCGGGGCGAGCAGGGCGGCGGCGGTGCCGACGGCCACGGCGGAGCGGGGCAGCAGCGCCGCGTCGCCCAGGGCCTCCCGGGCGCGGGCGTGCGAGCCGGGGTCGGTGATGATCACGCCGTCGACGAGTTCGGGCCGGGCGGCCAGGACGCGCGCGTGGTCGGCCGGGTCGACGGCCTGGGCGAGGTAGCGCCAGCCGGGCAGTGCGGGGATGCCGTGCTCGCCGAGGAACTCGACCGTGGCCAGCACGTCCGGGCCGGGCGGCAGCAGGCCGCCGTCGCCGAGCGCGCCGAGGATGCGGGCGTCGTCGGCGGCGGCCGTCCGCAGGTCGAACAGCTGGCGTTCGGCGGAGGAGACGGCGTCGTCGAGGAGGGCGCGCAGGTCCTCGGCGCTGCGGTCGAGTTCCTCAGGGCTGAGCCCCTGCTCGCCGGCGGCGGGCCGGGCAGTCGGCTCGCCGTCCGTGCCGTGGCGGGGCTGCGGGATGCCCGGGCGGGTCTCGGGGGTCAGGCCGAGGAGTTCCGCCAGGCGCTCCTCCCCCGCCAGCGCCTCGGCCGTGCGGCGCTCGGCCTGGTAGGCCCGCTCCGCGGCCGTGGCCGCGTCGGCCGCGCGGGCCGCGGTCAGTTCGGCCCGGGTCTCGGTGGCGGCGGCCTCGCGCGCGTGCTCGGTGGCGCGGCGGGAGGCCTCGCGGGCGGAGTCCCAGGCCGCGACGGCGGTCTTCTCGGCGTCGCTGGCGGCGAGGGCCGCGCGGGCCGGGTCGGCGTCCGGCGCGCTGTCGTCGAGCCAGCCGGCCCGGACGGCCTCGGCGGTCTCCTGCTCGACCTCGGCCAGGCGCTGCTTGAGGTGCCCGATCTCGCTGCGGGCGCGCTGCGCCTGCGTGGCGGCGGCGGTGGAGTCCCGGTAGGCGGCGTCGCTGACCTCCTGGAGGGCGGCGGAGCGCTCCTCCTCCTCGTTGGCGTGGTGCTCGGCCTTCTCGGCGGCCGCGTGCAGGGCCTGGACCAGGTCGACGGCGGCCTTGGCGCGGGCGGCCAGCGCCGGGGCGGCGTCTCGTTCGGCCTCCTGGATCGCGGCGGACACGCGGGCGACGCGGTCGGCGGCCGCACGGTGGCGCAGCACGGCCTCGGCGGCCTGCCAGGCCGCGTACAGCGTGCGGGCGTCGGCCAGTTCGCGCTTCTGCGCGGCGGCGGACTTCTCCGCGGCCGCGAGCGCCAGGGAGGCGTGCCGGTAGGCGAGTTCGGCGGAGATCAGCGCGCTGCGCTCGCGGGCCGCCTCGGCGTGGGTGACGGCGTACGCGGCGGCGGTGACCCGCTGGGCGAGGTCGGCGGCGCGGGCCCGCTCCCGCACACCGCGGGCGGACAGCCTGCGGGCCAGGGTGCGGGTGCGGCGCTCGGCCGCCGCGTGGACGTCCCGCGCGCGTGAGCGGGCCTCGGCGGATTCGACGATCCGTCCGAGCAGGTCGACGGAGCCGGCGGTGAAGTCGCGTTCGGCGATCAGCTCGGCGCGCCGGCCCAGCTTGTTGCCGAAGCCGCTGACGAGGTCGGCGAGCCCGTCGGTGTCGCGCGTGTCGGTGACGGCGCGCAGCAGCAGGTCGGTGAAGTCGGCGTCCTTCTTGACCGCGAAGAGGCCGGCGGCCTCGCCTTCGTCGGCGTTCATCTCGCGCTGGTAGCGGAAGAGTTCGGGGTCGAGGCCGAGGTCGCCCAGGTGCTCGATCCAGCGGTCGTGGATCTCCTCCCAGTGCACCTCCAGGTGCGGGTAGGTCCTGCCCGCCTCGGTGAGGGCGTCGCGGAAGCCCTTCATCGTGCGGCGCCGCCCGCGCGCCCCCGACTGGCCCTCGACCGGGGGCCGTACGGCGGTGGACTCGGCGACGGGGAGGTTGTCGAGGCTCAGCCCGGGCCCGGGCCGGAAGGAGTACCAGGCCTCGGCGAACTTGCGCGGGTCGTTGGAGACCTGCCGTCCGCGCCACTCGCTGACCTTGCCGACGACGACGCACTCACCGGTCAGCACGTGCTGCCACTCCAGGGCGACGTGCCCGCAGTCGTCGGCGAGGAGGAACTTGCGCAGCACGCCGGAGCTGGCGCCGCCGAGGGTGTTGCGGTGGCCCGGCAGCATCACCGAGAAGATCAGCTTGAGCAGCACCGACTTGCCGCCGCCGTTCTCCAGGAACAGCACGCCCGCGGGCGCGGGTCGGCGGGGCGGGCCGACCGGCTCGTCCTCGAAGAACTCCGCCTGGGTGGGCGCGGGGTCGGGCACGAGGTCGCCCACGCCCCGCAGGTCGAGCACGGTGTCGGCGTAGCGCGCACCGGCGGGCCCGATGGAGTAGAGGCGGACGCGGGACAGCTCGTACATGGCGGACTCTCGTAAGTCTTCGGCAGGTGGGGGGAGTTCAGAAGGAGTGGAACGGCAGCCCGGCGTCGGCGACCAGGTCCAGGTCGTCGCTCTCCTCGGGGGGCAGCAGCGTGGGCGTGCCGTCGGTGACCGGGACGACGCCCAGGTCCAGCAGCTCGGCGAGGGCGGCGCTGCCGGCCATGTCGCGGACCTGGAGCTGGTAGCGGGCGGTGGTGCGGTACGTGCCGCCGTTGTCGTCGCCGGTGCGCTGGAGGAAGCCGGAGTCGGTGAGGAAGGCGACGGCCTTGGCGACGATGCCGGTGGTCGAACCGGCCAGCCGGCGCGCGTCCTTGGTGGCGCCGGTGGCGCTGCGCCGCACCCAGATGCGCCAGGCGGCCTCCAGGCCGGGCGCGTCGGTGACCGGGTCGGTGTTCTCGCCCTGCTCGGCGGCGCGCTCCTCCAGGCGGCGGCAGGCCTGGCGCACGAAGGCGTCGACGCCGTTGACCGTGACGCGGCCGATGTAGCCGTCGTCGGCGAGGTCCTCGGGGCGGGGGAACGCCATGGCGGCGACGGCGAGATGGGCCAGTCCGTGCAGGAACCGGTCGCCGCCGTCGGCGGACGTGCGACGCGCGTAGTCGCCCATGCGGACGGCGAACACCGAGTCCTCGGCGGCGGTCACGGCCATCCCCGCGCGCGGGGACACCTCCAGCACGATCAGGCCGAGACCGGTCGCCACCGCGTCGGCGAGCCGCGCGAACGGCGGGTCCTCGCGGTAGCGCCGCAGCAGGTCCGCGTACTCCTGGTCGCGGGCGGGCTGCAGCTTGGGCTGCAGCCCGAAGGAGACGAGCCGAGCCGCGTCGGCGGCGTCGGCGGGGGTGACGGCGGCGGTGGCCGCGGGGACCGTCCCCTCCGGCTCACTCCACTCGACGTGCTCGCTCACGGTCGGGACTCCTCGTGCCACTCGTGCCGCTCGTACTGACTCATGCTGCTTCCGTGCCGGCTCATGCCGCTTCCGTCCGGTCCGCGGCCATCCCCGCCGCGTCCAGCAGTGCGGTGCCGACGATCAGGTCGGCCCCGCCGAACTCCGGATCGTCCAGTTCCGTCCCGTCGTCCACGGCGAACAGCAGCTTCTGCTCCCCCTGCCGGTAGGCCGTACCGACCGGCGGACTCGCGGCGTGCACCGCCAGCAGCGCCACCAGGTACGGCAGCTCGGGGTCCTGCCGCCGGGCCTCGGCCAGCAGCCCGGACAGCCGGCGCGGCGCGTCCGCCGGCAGGTCCAGCAGCTCCTGCGCCGCCGCCAGCTGCTCCTCGCTGAACCGGCTGTCGTCCGGCGTGGCGATCAGGTCCGGCTCGGGCATCTCGGCGCCGAGGTGCTCCCGCTCCACCGGCGGCGTCAGCAGTATGTCGACCAGGTCACCGAGCCGGACGGAGACGGGCGTGCGCAGTCCCGTGCCGCGCCCGAAGAAGGCGTCCGTGACGCGCACGGCCTGTTCCAGGGGCAGCGGCAGCACCGGCGAGAGGAGATGCCCGTACAGGTCTATGCCCGATGTGGTCATCGGCGTCGCGAAGGCCTGCCGGTCCTGCTCGGCGCGGAACAGCGGCCCGGCCTCCAGCAGCCGGGACTGCAGCTGCGTGTGCCGCCGGATGCAGTCCTTGACGATGTCGACCAGCTCGGCGGCGCGGCGCTTGTGCTCCGGGTCCTCGGACTCGTCGCGTGCCTTGCGGATGTTGGTGAGGATCGCGTTCTCGTGCCGGTAGCGGTCGGCGACGTGCTCCAGGGCCTCGGCGATCATGTCGGGCACCGCGCTGAGCCAGTCGACCGCGCGGACGTTGCGCCGGGTCGCGTCCAGGGCCTTGCGCAGCGTTTCCGAGTACTGCACGGTCCGGTAGCGGGCCTGTTCGGCGGCGAGCTGGGCGTCGGCGAGCCGGCCGCGGCTGATCAGCACCTCCAGCTTGACCTCGGCGGCGATCTGCGCGCTGGTGACGTCCGTGTCGAGGGCGCCGACGAGGACGTTGACCGCCTCGTCCGTCGTGCGGAGGTACACCGTGCCGCCCGGGCCGGGGACCTCTTCGATCAGCTTGAAGTCGTAGTCCCGGCGCACGTACGTGCCGTCCGCCCCGAACGTGCCGTACACGGCGCGGAAGCCGCGGTCGACGCTGCCGACGTTGATCAGGTTCTCCAGGACCCAGCGGGCCACCCGCTCGTGCTCGGCGGCGGGGCGCCGCGGGGCCTGGGCGGCGATGCGCGGGACGAGGCGGGCGACGACCTGGTCGTGGTCCGCGCCCGTGTCGAAATCCATGTTCAGGGTGACGAGGTCGATGGCCGCGAGGGCGATTTCCGCCATGCCGTACACCGAGTACTCGCCGGCGAGATTGGCCTTGCGCGCGTCGAGGTCGTGCAGCGGGGCGGTGCAGGCGAGCGCGCGCAGGCGCCGCGCCAGGCCCTCGTCGGCGGCCGGCCCCGGTGCGGGGCGCGGCCCCGCGCTGAGCTGGGGCGGAGCGCTGTCCGTCGATGCAGGCGAAGTCACGGTGCACAGACTAGGTCCTGGGTCCGACATCGGCCCAAACGACGCGTTGGCCTCCGCGCCGCCCGGTGCTCAGCCGTCCTCTCCGACGCGGCGGCGGTACACCTCGACGACCCGCTCCAGCGAGTCGTCGAGGTAACCGGCGAGCAGGCGCTCGGCCTGTTCCCGGTCCCCGGCCTCAAGGGCCTGCAGAATCGCGACATTTCGCGCGATGTACGGCTCGTGCAGCGGCTGCGGTTCGTCCACCACGTGGAACGCCAGGCGCAGTTCGGCGAAGACGCTGCGCATCAGCTCGGCCGTGCGTTCGCTCCCGGCCAGCGCCACCAGCTCCCGGTGGAAGTGGATGTTCGCCGTACCCACTCCCTTCCAGTCACCTTCGCGGGCCGCGCGCCGCCCCTCCGCCACGGCGGCGGCCGGCCCGTCGAGACGGTACGGCGGCTCCCCCAGGCCCCGGACCACGGCGCACTCGACCAGTCGCCGGGTGCGGTAGATGTCCTCGACGTCCTCCACGGTCAGCACCCGGACGAAGACGCCCCGGTTGAGCTCGTGGACGAGCAGGCGTTCGTGGGTGAGCAGCCGGAACGCCTCGCGCAGCGTGTTGCGGGAGACCCCGAGCGCGCCCCCGATGCTGTCCTCCGACAGCCGGGTCCCGGGCGGGAAGTACCCCTCGGCGATGCGGCTCCTGAGGATGTCCGAGACCCGTTCCGCGGTGCTGGTGCGCCCGAGGAGGGCCCGGTCGTCGGCGAGGTCCTTCAGCTGCTCTGCCATGCCAGGGATTCAATCGCAGATCCCAAGAACGAACCAACATGGGTATTGAGGGATCGTTGAACAATCCTCTACGGTGCTACGCAGGGCGCCGCCTCCCCACCGCGGCGCCGATCGCTCCCGCACGGCCCGCTCACTTCGAAGCACCCTCCGTCCTCCCTCTGCGAGGTGCCCATGAGCACGACCCCTCCACCGCAGGCCCTGACCGACGAGGCACGTCCCGCGTCCGCCGAACGCACCCCGGACGCCGGGGCGTTCGGCTGGCTGCGGGCCCTGGGCCCGCGCGGCCGCCGCGCGTTCGCCGGCGCCTTCGGCGGCTATGCGCTGGACTCCTACGACTACTTCACGCTGCCGCTCAGCATGGTCGCGCTGTCGGCCTACTTCGGCCTGAACAGCGGCCAGACGGGCCTGTTCACGACGGTCACCCTGGTGGTGTCCGCGGTCGGCGGCGCCCTCGCGGGCGTCCTCGCGGACCGCATCGGCCGGGTCAAGGCCCTGATGATCACGGTGATCACGTACGCGGTCTTCACCGTCGCCTGCGGCTTCGCGCCCAACTACGAGACGCTGCTGGTCTTCCGCGCCCTGCAGGGCCTCGGTTTCGGCGGCGAGTGGGCGGTCGGGGCGATCCTGGTCGCCGAGTACGCGAGCGCCAAGCACCGGGGCCGCACCCTCGGCGCGATCCAGAGCTCCTGGGCGGTGGGCTGGGGTCTCGCCGCGATCGTCTACACGGTCGTCTTCTCGCTGGCCGGCGACGACCTGGCCTGGCGCATCATGTTCTGGACCGGGGCGCTGCCCGCGCTGCTGGTCATCTGGCTGCGGCGCAGCGTGCACGACGCGCCCGAGGCGACCGCGGCGCGTGAACAGAGCGCGGAGAAGGGCTCGTTCAAGGCCATCTTCAAGCCCGGACTGCTGCGGGTCACGCTCTTCGCCGGACTGCTGTCGACGGGTGTCCAGGGCGGCTACTACACGCTGGCCACCTGGGTGCCGACGTATCTGAAGTCCGAGCGCGACCTGTCGGTCGTGGGCACCGGCGGCTATCTGACGTTCCTCATCTCGGGCGCCTTCATCGGCTACCTCACCGGCGGCTACCTCACCGACAGGCTGGGCCGGCGGCGCAACATCTGGCTCTTCGCCCTGCTGTCGGCGCTGTGCATCCTGGCGTACGCGAACATCCCGAGCGGCGCCAACACCCTGCTGCTGGTGCTCGGTTTCCCGCTCGGGTTCTGCATGTCGGCGATCTTCAGCGGCTTCGGCTCGTACCTGAGCGAGCTGTACCCGACGGCGGTGCGCGGCACGGGGCAGGGCTTCACGTACAACACCGGGCGCGCGGTGGGTGCCGTGTTCCCGACGACGGTCGGTTTCCTGGCGGACAGCTGGGGCGTGGGCGGCGCGCTGGTCTTCGGCGCGATCGGCTACGGCATCGCGGCGCTGGCGCTGTTCGGGCTGCCCGAGACGCGCGGGAAGGAGCTCACGTGAACCGCACGAGCGCCGGGGACCGTCCCGTGGTCCTGGTCGACGAGCACGCGCGCGCGTGGAGCCCGGAAACGGCCCGGGCCCGCTTCCGCGACGGCCTCACCGGCCCCACGGCCGGGGTCGCGGGCGGCCACACCCAGGTCAACCTGATCTCGGTGCCCGCCGACTGGGCCTACGACATGCTGCTGTTCTGCCAGCGCAACCCCAAGCCGTGCCCCGTCCTGGACGTCACGGACGCCGGGTCCTGGACGACCGTGCTCGCCGAGGGCGCCGACCTGCGCACCGACCTGCCGCGCTACCGGGTGTGGCGGGACGGCGAGCTGGTGGACGAGCCGACCGACGTGCGCGAGTACTGGCGGGAGGACCTGGTGTCGTTCCTCATCGGGTGCAGCTTCACCTTCGAGTGGGCGCTGGGCGAGGCGGGCGTGCCGATCCGCCACGTCGAGCAGGGCCGCAACGTCCCGATGTACGTGACGAGCCGGCCGTGCCGTCCGGCGGGGCGGCTGCACGGGCCGCTGGTGGTGTCGATGCGGCCGGTGCCGCCCCGGCACCTGTCGGCGGCGATCCGGGAGAGCAGCCTGCTGCCCGCGGTGCACGGCAGCCCGGTGCACTGCGGTGACCCCGCCGGGCTCGGCATCGGCGACCTCGGCCGCCCCGACTTCGGCGACCCGGTGGACGCCGAGCCGGACGACATCCCGGTCTTCTGGGCGTGCGGGGTGACTCCGCAGGCCGCCGTCATGGCCTCGCGTCCGCCGTTCGCCCTCACCCATGCCCCGGGGCAGATGTTCCTCACCGACGCCCGCGACGAGCAGTACCGCGTGGCCTGACAGGAGACACTGGATTCATGGCCTGCATCGACCTGAACGCCGACCTCGGCGAAGGCTTCGGCCGCTGGCACCTCACCGACGACGAACGCCTGCTGTCCGTCGTCACCAGCGCCAACGTGGCCTGCGGCTTCCACGCCGGGGACGCGGTCACCATGCGCCGGGTGTGCGCGCTGGCGGCCGAGCGCGGGGTGCGCATCGGCGCCCAGGTGTCCTACCGGGACCTGGCCGGGTTCGGGCGGCGCGCGATGGACGTGCCGCCCGCCGAACTCGCGGCCGAGGTCGCCTACCAGATCGGCGCCCTGGAGGTGTTCGCGCGCGCGGCCGGCTCCCGCGTGGCCTACGTCAAACCGCACGGCGCGCTCTACAACCGGGTCGTGCGCGACGAGGAGCAGGCCGCCGCGGTCGTCGACGGAGTACTCCTCGCGGACGGCGCGCTGCCCGTCCTCGGCCTGCCCGGCTCGCGCCTGCTGGAGCTGGCCGGAAAGGCGGGGCTGCCGGTCGTCACGGAGGCGTTCGCGGACCGCGCCTACACCGACGCGGGCACCCTGGTGCCCCGCTCCCGGCAGGGCGCGGTGATCACCGATCCGGACGCCGTCGTCGAGCGGTCCCTGGGCCTGGCCTCCTCCGGCGAGGTCGTGTCCGAGTCCGGGGTGCGGATCCCGGTGCGCGCCCGGTCCCTGTGCCTGCACGGCGACACGCCCGGCGCGGTGGAACTGGCCCGCCGGGTCCGTGAGCGGCTGGAGTCCTCCGGAGTCCGGGTGGAGGCCTTCGCATGAAGGTGCTGCCCGTCGGCGGCGACGCCCTGCTCGTCGAGGTCTCCTCGGGCGACGAGGCCCAGGCCCTGCACGCGGAACTGCTGCGGCGCCGCGCCGAGGGCTCGCTGTCCGCCCGTGAGATCGTCCCGGCGGCCCGCACGGTCCTCCTCGACGGACTCGACGCGCCCGCCCGGGTGGCCGCCGAACTGACCGCGGCCGACCTCCCGCCCGCTCCCCCGACCACGGGCGACGTGATCGAGATCCCCGTGCGCTACGACGGCCCGGACCTGGCCGACGTCGCCGCGCACTGGGGCGTGCCGGAGCCGGAGGTGGCCCGTATCCACGCGGGCACCGGGTTCCGGGTCGCCTTCTGCGGCTTCGCACCCGGCTTCGGCTATCTCACCGGCCTGCCGCCCCGCTACGACGTCCCGCGCCGCGCCACCCCACGCACCTCGGTCCCGGCCGGGTCGGTGGCGCTGGCGGGCCCCTACACGGGTGTCTACCCGCGTTCCTCGCCGGGCGGCTGGCAGCTGATCGGCACCACCGACGCCGTGCTGTGGGACCACGCGCGCGTGCCGGCCGCGCTGCTGTCGCCCGGCGCGCGCGTGCGGTTCGTCCCCGAGGCGCGGTCATGACGGACCGCGCACTCGCCGTCGTACGCGCCGGGGCCCTCACCACCGTGCAGGACCGGGGCCGCCCCGGGCACGCGCACCTCGGCGTGCCCCGTTCCGGGGCGCTGGACGGGCCCGCGGCGCAGCTCGTCAACCGGCTGACCGGCAATCCGCCCGGCGCGGCCGTGCTGGAGACGACCCTCGACGGCTGTGCCGTCCGGCCGCGTTCGGACGTCACGGTGGCGGTGGCGGGCGCGCCCTGCCGGGTCACGGTGGACGGACGGCCCGCCGCCTGGGCCGCGCCGGTGCGGGTGCCGGGCGGTGCGCTGCTGGACATCGGTCCGGCCCTCTCGGGCGTGCGCGCCTACGTGGGCGTCTCGGGAGGCATCGCCGTCGAGCCGGTGCTCGGCAGCCGCTCGACCGACCTGCTGTCCGGCCTCGGCCCGGTCCCCCTCACCGACGGCACGGTGCTGCCGCTGGGCCGGCCCACGGGCGTCCACGCGCGCGTGGACGTCGCCCCGCAGCCGGCGCCGCCGGCCGAGCTGGTCCTGCGGGTGGCACTCGGCCCGCGCGAGGACTGGTTCACGCCGGAGGCCGTGCGGGCCTTCGTCTCCCGCACCTACCGGGTGTCCCCCGCGAGCAACCGCATCGGCCTGCGCATGGACGGGCCCGCCCTGGAGCGCGGCCGGCCCGGGGAACTGCCCAGCGAGGGGATGGTGCTGGGGGCCGTCCAGGTCCCGCCGGACGGCCGGCCCGTGGTGTTCCTGGCCGACCATCCGACGACCGGGGGCTACCCGGTGATCGCCGTCGTCCACCCGGCCGACCTCCCGGCCGCCGCCCAGGCGATGCCGGGCACGCCGGTGCGCTTCGTGCCGGTGCGCCGCCGCTGGGCCCGGCCGCGCCGACCCGGGGTCGGCCCACGGGAACCGGACCGGGCATGCGCACCCTGACGGCAGGTCGACGGTGATGTGCCGTCCGCGGGACGGCGGGGGTTGTTTCGCGCAGTTCCCCGCGCCTCTTGGGGCACAACACCCGGCCCGGTCAGGCCGCGTCCGCCTGTTCCGCCCCGGACAACGCGGCCAGGGCCGCGGACACGGCCGCCGAGGCCCGCAGGTCCAGCCGGGTACTCGTGCCCCGGGCGCGATGCCGGAGTTCGTCGGCGGCGAGGGTCAGCAGCTGGGGCAGCAGGTCGGTGCACCGGCGCGCCACCCATCCGGTGCCGGCCGTGGCCAGCCACCACCAGCTCGCCGACCTCGTCGGGCCGGGGGACTCCGGCTCCGGCGACGGCGCGGGCCCGGCGGCGAGACCGTGCTCCGCGAGCAGCGCGTGGAAGCGCAGGGCCAGCTGCCGGTGCCCCCGCTCCCCCGGATGCAGCCGGTCCGCGCTCCACATGGCCCGGTCGGTGACCCAGTCGCCCTCGCAGGCGTGCAGGTGCAGCGCCCCGTACCGGTCGGACAGGGCGTGCACCACCGTGTTCACGGCCCGTTGCCGCCGGGCCAGCGGATGCGCCAGCGCCCCCGGCAGCCCGAGCATCCTGCCCGGGTCGGGCAGGCAGGCCGTGAGCAGGACCGCGCCCTGTCCGGTACAGGCCGCGTACACCTGGTCGAGCCGGGCCGCCACGGCCTCGATGTCGAAGGTGCAGCGCAGGGTGTCGTTGACGCCGACGACGACGGACACGAGGTCGGGCCGCAGCTCCAGCGCGGTGGGCAGCTGCCGCTCCAGCACGTCCCTGGTCTGCGACCCGCTCACCGCGAGGTTGGTGAACCGGACGTCTCCCGTCCCCAGCCCGGCGGCGAGCAGTGCGGCCCAGCCGCGCCACCCGTCGCCCGCCGGGTCTCCCACCCCCTCGGTCAGCGAGTCCCCGAGGGCCACGAACCTCACGGGCCCCTCCCGCCGGCGGGACGCCCTCGCGCCCGGCACGGGTCTCATGCCACGCCCCCGGGCGCGTACGGCCGCACGGGGACGGCGGCGTCATGGGCGGCGAGGAACGCGTCGACGGCCGCGTCCCAGCCGAAGCACTCCGCACGCGCGCGTGCGGCCTCGCGGCGGTCCGTCTCCCGGCGTTCCAGCAGCAGGTCCACGGCGTCCGCGAAGGCCTCCCCGCGGTCCGCGGCGACGGCTCCGGCGGAGCCGATCACCTCCGGCAGCGCCGACGACGCGCTCGCCACCACGGGCGTGCCGCAGGCCATGGCCTCCAGCGCGGCGAGCCCGAAGGTCTCGGCGGGACCGGGTGCCAGGGCCACGTCGGCGGACGCCTGGAGCGCGCCGAGCAGGGCATGGTCGGACAGGTGCCCGAGGAAGGTGACCGGCAGGCCGCTCTCGCGCGCCCGCTGTTCGAGCCGGGGCCGCAGCGGGCCGTCCCCGGCCACCACCAGCGCCGCCCGGCGTCCGCGCCGCCGCAGCGCCTCCAGGGCGTCCAGTGCCGTGCCGGGCCGCTTCTCCACGGACAGGCGCGAGCACATCACCAGCAGCGTCTCGTCCTCGCGCGCGTGCCGCGCCCGCAGCCCCGCGTCGCGCAGGGCCGGGTGGCGCTGCTCCAGGTCGACGCCGAGCGGGGCCCGTACGACGTTGCGCGCCCCGATCCGCACGAACTCCCGCTCGGCGAACTCGGTGGTGCACACCACGCGCGCGTACGTGTGGGCCGTACGGACGTTGAGGGCGTCGGCGGCGCGCCGGGCGGCCCCCTCGGGCAGGCCCCAGGTGCGCAGGACGCCGTCGGCGGTCTCGTGGGAGACCATCACGGCCGGGACCCGGGCGCGCCGGGCCCACTTGCCGGTCCACCGCAGGGTCGTGCGGTCGGACACCTCCAGGCGGTCGGGCGCGAGTTCCTCCAGGAGCCGGGCCACCCGCCGTCTGTCGGCCAGGACGCGGTAGCCGCCGGTGCCGGGCAGCAGCGGCCCCGGGAGCGTGATCACCCGGCCCTGTTCCGTCTCGCGGTCGCTGGTCCGCTCGCCGGGGACCACCAGGACGGGCTCGTGGCCCGCCGCCCGGTAACCCCTGCCGAGTTCGCGCAGGGCGGTGCGCAGACCGCCGGAGGCGGGCGCGACGAAGTTGGCGAGCCGGACGATCCGCAGCGGCCGGTGGCCGGGGGTGTGGGCGTTCACGCCGCCACCGCCGTCCGGCGCCCGGCGAGCACGTCCGTGTAGTGCCCGATCAGCCGGTCGCCGACGGCCGCCCAGGTGCGGCCCTCGACGGTGGCGCGAGCGGCGGCGCCGAAGGCGCTGCGCAGCGCGGGCTCGGCGGCCAGGGCCCGCACCGCGTCCCGCACGGCGGCCGCGTCGCGCGGCGGCACCAGCAGACCGGTGTGCCCGTGCGCCACCAGGTCGAGCGGTCCGCCCGCGGCGGGTGCCACGACGGGCAGGCCGCTGGCCATGGCCTCCTGGACGGTCTGGCAGAAGGTCTCGAACGGGCCCGTGTGCACGAAGAGGTCCAGTGAGGCGAAGACCCGGGCGAGGTCGTCTCCGGTGCGGCGGCCGAGGAAGACGGCGCCGGGCAGCGTCTGTTCCAGCGAGGGCCTGCTGGGTCCGTCGCCGACGATCACGACCCGGACGCCGTTCAGACCGCAGGCTCCGGCGAGGAGTTCGACCTGCTTCTCGGGGGCGAGCCGGCCGACGTAGCCGACGATCAGCTCGCTGTTCGGCGCGAGTTCGCGGCGCAGCGCCTCGTCGCGGCGGTCGGGCCGGAACCGTTCGGTGTCGACGCCGCGCGGCCACAGCTCGACTCGGGGCACCCCGTGGGTCCGCAGGTCGCGCAGGGCCGCGCTGGAGGGGGCGAGGGTGAGGTCGGCGGCACCGTGGACGGAGCGGATGCGCCGCCAGGCGGCGGCCTCTCCGGCGCCCATGTAGGTGCGGGCGTATCCGGCCAGGTCGGTCTGGTAGACGGCGACGGCGGGGATGCCGAGCCGGGCGGCGGCGGCCATGCCACGCACCCCGAGGACGAAGGGGCTGGCCAGGTGGACGACATCGGCACGGTGCTCGACGAGGGTGGCGGCCAGGCGGCGGCTGGGGAGGGCGACGCGGACCTGGGGGTAGCCGGGGAGCGGGAGGGAGGGGACGTGGACGACGGGGCACGGGGCGGACGCGTCGGGCTTGGTCCCCGGGGCGGGGGCCGGGGCGACGACGACGGGGGCGTGACCGCGCTCGACGAGGTGCCGGGCGGTCTGGAGCGCGCAGTGGGCCACGCCGTTCACGTCGGGGGGAAAGGATTCGGTCACGATGACGACACGCATACCGGTGTTGTCGCCGTGCCGGACGTGGCCGCGTCAACGTCGATCTTTCCGGCCGAGGAACGTCCCATGAGCGTTCCGATGCGCACCCGCGCAGGTCAGGCCGTGTCCATGCCCTCCTGACCCGCGAGCCACCGGGCGTTCATCTCGGTGGCCTGATGCGGCCTTGGCAGTCCCTCGTGGAGGGGGTCACACGGCGGTTTCCTCCGGGCCGATCCGGCTGCGTACGGCCGTCTGGACCTCGGCCTCCTCGGCGGGGTCGGCGGCGAGCCGGCGCAGGCGCTCGACGACGCGGGCGTCTCCGGTCTCGGCGTGCCGGGCGGCGAGTTCGCGGGTGGTCTCCTCGCAGTCCCAGAGGCATTCGACGGCGAAGCCGGTGGCGAAGGAGGGGTCGGTGGCGGCGAGGGCGCGGGCGGTGCGGCCGCGCAGGTGGGAGGAGGCGGTCTCGCGGTAGACGTGGCGCAGGACGGGTGCGGCGCAGCCGATGCCGAGCCGTCCGGTTCCGTCGACCAGGGTCCACAGGGTCGGTGCGTCCGGACCTTCGCCCCGTACGGCCTCCCGCAGGGCCGCGAGGACCAGGTCGCGGTCTTGTGCGCCGCCCCGGCAGGCCAGGACGCGTCCGGCGGCGGCGCCGAGGGCGTCGGGCCGCCGGGCCCAGCCGCGTGCCCGGTCGACGGCGGCGAGGGAGCGCATCCGCTCGAAGGCGTCGACGGCGGCGTCCACGACGACCGTCGAGCCGGTGGCCACGGCGCCCTCGATCAGGTCGAGGGCGTCGGGATCGTTGCCGTCGGCGAGGTAGCGCAGGGCGGTGCACCGGGCACCGTCACCGCCGTCCCGCGCGGCCCGGACGATCTCCGCCCGGTCCTCGGGCCCCGCCACCGCGGTGAGACAGCGGGCGGCCGGGACGTGCAGCGCGGCGCCGCGTTCGAGGCCCTGCTGGGCCCATTCGAAGACGGCCTGCACGCTCCATCCGGGGCGCGGCCCGGACGGGCGCAGCTGGCGCTGCCAGCGGTCGAAACAGCCGGCTTCGTGGGCGGCACGCACGCGTGAGGCGACGGATGCGCGGGGATCCTCCGCCCACAGCCGCCAGGGCCGGGGTTCGAAGGCGTCCCGGACGGTCGCGGCCAGCTCGGCCTCGCCCTCCGGGTCGGCCGGGAACCGTGCGAGGACGGGGGCGGCGAGGGCGCGCAGGCCCGCGTCGTCGTCCCGCAGGGCGAGCTCGTCGAGGGCCCAGGCCCAGTTGGTGCCGTGGGCGGCGTATCTGCGCAGCAGTTCGAGCGCGTCCCGCCTGCCGTAGGAGGCGAGGTGCCCGAGGACGGCGAGGGCGAGCCCGGTGCGCGACTCGTCGGCGTCGAGGACGTCCTCGGCGTCGAAGAGGTGGGCCTCGATCTCGTCCAGCTCGCCGTTCAGGTCGAGGTAGAGGCGGGCGTAGTAGAGGGAGCGGTTCTCCACCTGCCAGTCGTGGCGGGGATCGCGCAGCACGCAGTGGTTCAGCGCCGCGAGCGCCTCGGGGCGCGGGGCGGTGAGCGCGTGCAGTGTGCCGTCGCCACGGCCCCGCTGGAGCAGGCCGAGCAGCGTACCGCTGGGCGCTATGACCGGATCGAACATGGGAAACAGCCTCACATCAAGCGTCGACGCAACCGGGGACGTGTACTACCTGGCCGCGCGACAACACGTCGGAGTGCCCGCCGTTTCCTGCTTGCTGTAGACCATCTTCCTCTGCCTCTCGTCGGTGGCCCTTGCGGACCGCGTCACGGCCCGCGCGGTGCGGCAACACCTGCCCAACCATCACGTCCGTGAACCACGTCGTCATGATGACTCGGCACTTCCGTCTGCCGCGACCGAAATTTCGGCGGCCCCGTTCCGCCTCCCCCGTTTCTCGTGTCGTTCCAGGTCAGCCCGGTGGGCCTAGTGCGCGCCGAACAGTTCGAGCAGTTCCGTCCGGCCGAACATGCGGGCCGTGTCGACGGCTGAGGGCGTGCCCGCGGACGGGTCGGCGCCGCCCTCCAGGAGGGCCTTGATGACATCCGTCTCGCCCTTGAAGACGGCCCCCGCGAGCGGGGTCTGGCCCCGGTCGTTCACCCGGTCCGCCTCGGCGCCGCGGGCGAGCAGCGCGCGGACCGCGTCGGAGTGGCCGTGGTAGGCGGCGAGCATCACGAGCGAGTCGCCGCGGTCGTTGGTGAGGTTGGCCGGGACACCCGCGTCGACGTACGCCACGAGCGCCTCGGTCTGTCCCCGCCGGGCCAGATCGAAGATCTTGGTCGCCAGCTCCACGACCTCGGGGTCGGGGACTTCGGTCATCTGCCGGACCGCCTCTCCATCACGTCTCGCCGGGTGCGTACGCCTGCGCCGGGTGCAGCCGTACGAGTGAATCGCCAGGGTACTGGCTCGCGCGGCACATGACCCGATGTGCCCGAGGTAAAGATCACCACAGACGTGGCCCGGCGCAACAGCCGAGCTCGACCGGATCACGGACCACTCCGCCGCTCGGGGGAAATCGTCCGAATTTCACCCAGTTGCACCTTTTATCGTATGGATACATCCTGTGAGCCTGGAAGTACTCATGGTGACTGTCCCCGCGAACCAGGAGAACTCAAATGATCCTGTCCATCTCAGGCGTGGTCCTGCTCGGCATCGTCGTCTTCATCTTCTTCCGCAAGGACGGCCTGAAGGCCTCCCACGCGGTGGTGGCGATGCTGTTCGGCTTCTACCTGGCGAGCACGGCCATCGCCCCGAGCATCAAGGCGGGCGGCGAGAGCCTGGCGAGCCTCCTCGGCGGCATCAAGTTCTGACGAGCCCACTTCCCGTACGCAACCCGCCCGTACGCACCGACTGGAGGCAGCAGTGGCCCGGCGCCCCCTCCCCCGCATTCTGAGCAACGGCAGCGCCCAGCTCGCCCGGAGCCGGGAGCTGGCCCGGACGGCCGCCGACAGCGCCACCGACGTCCTCCACCCGCTGATCACGATCACGCGGGGTCTGCGCCGGCTGGCAGCGGCCGGCCGGCGCAGATGGACCGAGACCCCGAAGGAGAGACGGGGGGCGCTGCTGTTCCTGGTGGCCTCCGTGATCCTGGTGGTGGCCCTGGTGCCGTACGGGCCGCTGCTGGCCGCCGTCACCCTGATGGCGGCCGCGGCCTGGCAGGGCCGGGATCGCACTCCGGCCACTCCCGACGGGCCCGACGAGTCGCAGAGCGAGCGTCTGAAGTCGCTGTACGAGGCGCTCGTGCCGTACTTCTCCACCGCCGAGGACCCCGAGCCGCTGTACGCGCACGGCGGCGCGTGGGACAAGGCCTTCCCCACCTACGGCTTCGACGGCGGCGGCCGGATCTCCCACCTGGTGGTGCGCTACCCGGCGTACTTCACCGACGGCGAGGCCGAGTCCCGCGCGCGGATCGAGCACCTCCTCGCGGCCAAGTCCGGCCGCGGCCGCGAGTACCACTTCACGTGGGACGAGGAGGGCAACCAGTTGACGCTCGGCGTGCTGCTGCCCCTCCCCGTCGACATCACCGCCCAGCGCTTCGTCACCGCTCCCGGCGAGACGGTCCTGGGCTTCACCGACCCGACCCACGTCCGGCGCACACTGCCCCTCGGCCACGGCGCACAGCAGCGGGACGTCCCCCCGGTCGTCTGGCGCACCGGCCTGCGCTCCACGGAGCCGCATCTGCTCGTCCTCGGCCAGCCGGGCAGCGGTGTGTCCACGCTGCTGCGCTCCATCGCGCTGCAGGCCCTCCAGCACGGGGACGTGGTGATCGTCGACGGCGGTGGCACCGGCGAGTACGCCTGCCTCACCGGCCGGGACGGCGTCCTGGCCGTCGAGTGCGGTCTCAGCGGGGCGACGGCCAGCCTGGAATGGGCGGCGACCGAGACGGAGCGCCGGCTCATCGCGGCCAACCGCGCCCACCAGGCGGGCCATCCCCCGCCCGACGACACCAGGCGGCCGCTGTGGATCCTCCTGGACCGGCCCACCGCGTTCACCCACCTGGCCGCGGCGGACGACCGCAAGGACCCGCAAGCCCTCCTCCAGGTGCCCCTGCGGCACGGCCGCCCGGCGAACGTGACGGTGGTGGTGGCCGACCAGCTCGACTGCTTCGAGGCCCTCGTCGAGCCGGTCCGCCGGCACACCCGCGCGCGCGTGGTCCTCGGACCGGCCTCGGCCGACCAGCTCCAGTCGGTGCTCGGCGCGCCCCCGCACACCACGCCCATCGACGAGATCCCGCCCGGCCGCGGGTACGCCCGTCTGGGCACGGGCCCGGTCCACCGCCTCCAGGTCCCGGCGACGCCGAACCCCTACGACGACGCGACCCCTGAGGCGCACCGGGAGGCGGTCCTCGCCCTCCTCCCGCCCCGCACGACACCGGCGGACGGGGAGACGGTCCCGGAGCCGGACGGCTCGCCCGGCGAGCCCGAGCCGCTGCCGACGGAACAGGCACCGGAACCGGTGACCGCCGAGCCGGTTCCGGCACCGGTCACCGCGGAGCCGGTGCCGGCGACGGTGACCGCGGAGCCCGCCCCCGCGGCGGTGACCGCGCAGCCGCCGGAGCCGCAGCCCGATCCGGTGCCGGTCCTCACCAAGGAGCCGCTGCCGAACCCGGTCCCGGTCCTGACCAAGCCGACGGAGGCCAAGCGGGGCTGACCGCCGTCGTCCGCACGTGAGACACGTGAAGCCATGTGGCGGCACGTGACGGCGTCACGGCCGGCCCCGCTAGGGCCTGTCGGTTGGATCACGCCGCAGACGCGCGCACGGAACAGCACCGTCACTTTCCTGCGACCTGATCCGAACGACAGGCCCTAAGCCACGAAGGTGCGCGGCGCCT
>NZ_JAPSKN010000209.1:3057-6878 GCF_031181705.1 Streptomyces sp. | reverse complement strand
AGCCGCACCAGCCGCACCCGACCCCACACCCGGAGCCGCCATGAGACCCCAAGTACCGCTCTCCGCCCCCCGGCCGGCCACTGTCGCCGCCGTCCTGCTCGCCCTGCTCCTGTCCTTCCTCACCCTCACCACCCCGGCCCACGCCGCCCCCACCGGTTTCCGTGTCGAGAACGGCCGGCTCCTTGAGGCCTCCGGGAACGACTTCGTGATGCGCGGCGTCAATCACGCGCACACCTGGTACCCGGACCGGATCAGCTCCCTCGCCCACATCAAGGCCAAGGGCGCCAACACCGTCCGCGTGGTGCTCTCCAGCGGTGACCGCTGGACCCGCAACGACACCGCCGACGTGGCCAACGTGGTCGCGCAGTGCAAGCAGAACCGGCTGATCTGCGTCCTGGAGGTGCACGACACCACCGGTTACGGCGAGCAGAGCGGAGCCGTCACGCTCTCCCGCGCCGCCGACTACTGGATCAGCGTCCAGAGCGCGCTGACCGGCCAGGAGGACTACGTCATCGTCAACATCGGCAACGAGCCGTACGGCAACACGAACTACTCGGCGTGGACGGCCGACACGAAGGCGGCGATCCAGAAGCTGCGCGACGCCGGCTTCGACCACACGATCATGGTCGACGCGCCCAACTGGGGCCAGGACTGGGCGTTCACCATGCGGGACAACGCCGCCTCGGTCTTCGCCGCCGACCCGGACGCCAACACCGTCTTCTCCATCCACATGTACGGCGTCTTCGACACGGCCGCCGAGATCACCGACTACCTCAACCGCTTCGTCACCGCGAAACTCCCTATCGTGGTCGGCGAGTTCGGCCACGACCACTCGGACGGCAACCCCGACGAGGACACCATCCTGGCCGTCACCCAGCAGCTCCGTCTGGGCTACCTCGGCTGGTCCTGGAGCGGCAACGGCGGAGGCGTCGAGTACCTGGACATGGTCACGGCCTTCGACCCGAACCAGCTCACCAGTTGGGGGCAGCGGCTCTTCAACGGCGCGAACGGCATCGCCGCCACCGCCAGGGAGGCCGCGATCTACTCCTCCGGCGGAGGCGACACCACTCCCCCGACGGCCCCCGGCACCCCGGCCGCCTCGGAGGTGACGTCCTCCTCCGTGACCCTGACGTGGAACGCCGCCACCGACGCCACGGGCGTCACCGGCTACGACGTCGTCCGGATCAGCGGCGGCACCGAGACGGTCGCGACCAGCACGACCCGCACCACCGCGACCCTGACCGGCCTGTCCCCCACGACCGCGCACACCTTCGCCGTCTACGCCCGTGACGCCGCCGGCAACCGCTCGCCCCGCTCGGGCACGGTGACGGTGACGACCGCCCCGGGCGGCACCCCGTCGGCGTGCGGGGTCGGCTACCGGGTGACGGGCACCTGGCCCGGCGGCTTCCAGGGCGAGATCACCCTGCGCAACACCGGCACGTCCGCGATCAACGGCTGGACGCTGCGCTGGACCTTCCCGGACAGCCAGCGGATCAGCAGCCTCTGGGGCGGTACGGCCACGCAGAGCGGCTCCGACGTCAGTGTCGCGGCCGCACCGTACACGGCGACCGTGCCCGCCGCCGGCTCGGTCACCCTGGGCTTCACGGCGACCCGGGGGGCCTCCAACCCCAGCCCGACCGCGTTCACCCTGAACGGCGCGGCCTGCTCCGTGAGCTGACCACGCCCCGCGCGGGGGTGCCGCCGCGGCCCTGGTCGTCCGGGCCCGGCGGCACCGTCGGCGCGAAGCGCGAGGGTGTCGCCGGGCGCGTCGGTGAGGCCGGCCCGCGGACGGGGGACGAGTCGGTGAGAGGCTGAGGCCCGCCGCGCGGGCCTGTCAGAGCGGCGTCGCCGCGTGCAGGATGGACACCATCGTGACGGCCGAGTTCGCGGACGACATCGCCGACACCGCCGTCCCGGCCGCCGCAGCCCATGCCGCCAGCCCGACCGAGGTGAAGGCCGGGGGCCAGTTGCGCGCCGCCGGTGCCGGACCGAGCAGCGCCGCCACCCGGCGCGGCACCGGCCCGGGCGCGGCGAGTCCCGCGAGCGTCGCCGCCGGAATGGCCCGGGAGACGAGCGCGGCGGTGCCGATGGCGCGGGCCACCGTGCGGCGGCTGCCGATCACCCGGGCGGCCTCCTCGTCGGCCCACCGCTCCACCGTGTACGCCACGGCGGTCCCCAGCGGCCGCAGGAACGGGTTGGCCCGGGCGGCGAGCCGCACCGCGAGCAGGAAGCGGTCGTGCCGGCCGGCCAGATGGGCCCGCTCATGGGCGAACAGGGCCCGGCGCTCGGCCGCCGCCAGCCGGTCCAGCAGGGCCGTGGTCACCACGACACGGCCCGCCCGCGTCCCGCGGACCCGGCGGCCGGGCAGCGCGTACGCGTACGGGGCGGCGTCGGGCAGCACGGCCACCTCCGTGTCCGGCAGGCCGGCCAGCGCGCGGTGGGCCCGGCGACGCACCCGGGCGTGCCGCACCAGCGTCCGGGCGCAGGCCACCAGCACGGCGCACAGCGCGGGGATGGCGGCCTTGCCGGCGATCTCGTCGTACGGCACCGCCGCCCGTACCTCGGGGTCGGACCAGCCGTCGGGCAGCGGGTTGCCGGGCAGCTGGGCGGTGCCCACCACCATCACCAGCCCGAGGCACACCGTGCTGCACAGGGCCAGCACCACGGCCAGCGCCGTCAGCAGCCGGGTCGCGGTGCGCGGATGCAAGTGCTGTTCGGCGAGGCGCGCGACCGGCCAGGCCGTGAGCGGCAGGACCAGCGGCAGAAAGACGAAGACCCCCATGAGGCTTCAGTCTTCCCGTTCGCCGTGGGCCTGCTCCAGCAGGTCGCGCAGCAGCCGCTCGTCGTCCGGGCCGAGGCCGGTGAGGAAGCTGGCCAGCACGGCCTCGCGGTCGCTCTCGGCGTCCAGGACCTTGCGCATCTTCCGGGCGGCCAGGCCCGCCTGGTCGGAGGCGGGCGTCCAGACGAAGGACCGGCCGACCCGCTCCCGGGTGACCGCGCCCTTGCCCAGCAGCCGGGTCAGGATCGTGATCACTGTCGTGTACGCGAGGTCGCCGCCGAGGCGTTCCTGCACCCAGCCGGCCGTGGCCGGACCGTCCGCCTCCCGCAGCACCGACAGCACCAGCGCCTCCAGCTCGCCCTGCCCCCGCCGGGGACGCTGCCGGGGATCCGTCACCGCCCTGCCTCCCTTCCGCCGCACTGCGCTGCCCGTGCGGACATCGTATAGATCCGCCGGACCGGTCCCGTCATCTTCTACAGTGCTGTAGATTTCGGAGCGACACCACCGCACACGCCAACGAGGAGTACCTCGTGGGAGTTCGGCAGCGCGGACATCCGCGCCGCGCTCGCCACGGCCGGCCGGACCCGGGCCCTCGTCGCGGCCCTGACCGGACTCGCCGCCGGGACCGCGCCGCCGCTGGCGGCCCTGCGCCGGCACCCGGGACGCGCCCCGAGGCGGCGATCACCCCCTGCTCCCCGCCCGATACGCTCGCGCCGTGCCCGGCCCGGGCGAGAAAGGACAGGACACCATGTTCGGACTGAGCGAGCTCGCGATCATCCTCATCGTCGTCATAGCCGTCATCGGGATCAAGAAGCTCCCCGAGCTGACGCGCTCGGCCGGCAAGGCGGCCCGCATCCTCAAGGCCGAGGCCCGGGCCGCGAAGGACGAGGAGGCCGGGACGGCCCCCGCGCCCCCCGCGCCCCGGGTGGTCCAGGGCGAGGTCGTCCCGCCGGGCACCGGGACGCCCCCGCCCGGCGCGCGGACGGCGGACGCCCCGGACCCCCGCTGATCCGTCCCGCGCCGGAGCGACGCGACACCGGCG
>NZ_JAPSKN010000209.1:0-2957 GCF_031181705.1 Streptomyces sp. | reverse complement strand
AGCACCGCGAGGGTGTGCAGCAGTTCCGCGGACTCGGCCAGCTCCGAGCGGTCCGTGCGCTCCTGGTAGGCCTGGTTCAGGCCCTTCACCAGCGGGTGACCCGGGTTGAGCTCCAGGATCCGCTTGGTCCGCGGCACCTCCTGGCCCATGGCCCGGTACATGTTCTCCAGGGCCGGGGTCAGGTCGTGCGCGTCGGAGACGACACAGGCCGGGGAGACGGTGAGCCGCGTCGACAGGCGCACCTCCTTGATCTCCTCGTCCAGCTGCTCGCGCATCCAGCCGAGCAGACCGGCGTACTCCTCGGCCTGCTTCTCCCGCTCCTCGCCGGCCTTCTCCGGCTCCTCGGCGTCCAGGTCGATCTCGCCCTTGGCCACCGACCGCAGCTTCTTGCCCTCGTACTCGCCGACGGCGTCGACCCACACCTCGTCGACGGCGTCGGTGAGCAGCAGCACCTCGATGCCCTTGGCACGGAACGCCTCCATGTGCGGGGAGTTCTCGATGCTCTGCCGGGACTCGCCGGTGAGGTAGTAGATGTCCTCCTGGCCGTCCTTCATCCGCTCCACGTACTGGGCGAGCGTGGTCGGCTCGTCCCCGTGCGTGGTCGTGAACGAGGCGACGGCGAGCAGGGCGTCGCGGTTCTCGGAGTCGGTGACCAGGCCCTCCTTCAGGACCGTGCCGAACTCGCGCCAGAGGGTGGCGTAGCGGTCGGCGTCCTTGGTCATGATCTCCTTGACCGTGGACAGCACCTTCTTCGTCAGCCGGCGCTGCATCATCCGGATGTGCCGGTCCTGCTGCAGGATCTCGCGCGAGACGTTCAGCGAGAGGTCCTGCGCGTCGACGACGCCCTTGACGAAGCGCAGGTAGGGCGGCAGCAGTTCCTCGCAGTCGTCCATGATGAAGACGCGCTTCACATACAGCTGGACACCGCGCTTGAAGTCCCTGGTGAACAGGTCGTGCGGCGCGTGCGCGGGGATGAACAGCAGCGACTGGTACTCGAAGGTGCCCTCCGCCTGGAGCCGGATCGTCTCCAGCGGCTCGCGCCAGTCGTGGCTGATGTGCTTGTACAGCTCGTGGTACTCGTCGTCGGAGACCTCGTCGCGCGAGCGGGCCCACAGGGCCTTCATGGAGTTCAGCGTCTCCGGCTCGGGCGCCTCCTGCCCCTCACCGGCCTCCGGGACCATCCGGATGGGCCAGGTGATGAAGTCCGAGTACCGCTTGACGATCTCCCGGATCTTCCATTCGGAGGTGTAGTCGTGGAGCTGGTTCTCGGTGTCGGCCGGCTTCAGGTGGAGGGTGACGGAGGTGCCCTGCGGGGCGTCGTCGACACGCTCCAGGGTGTAGGTGGCCTCGCCGCGCGAGCTCCAGCGGGTGCCCTGGTCCTCTCCGGCCCGGCGGGTGACCAGCGTGACCTCGTCCGCCACCATGAAGCCGGAGTAGAAGCCGACGCCGAACTGGCCGATCAGCCCCTCGGCCCCGGCCGTGTCCTGGGCCTCGCGCAGCTCCTTCAGCAGGGTCGCCGTGCCCGACTTGGCGATGGTCCCGATGAGCTGCCCGACCTCGTCGTACGACATGCCGATGCCGTTGTCCCGCACCGTGAGGGTGCGGGCCTTCTTGTCGACGTCGATCTCGATGTGCAGGTCCGACACGTCGGCTTCGAGCGAATCGTCCCGCAGCTTCTCCAGACGCAGCTTGTCGAGCGCGTCGGAGGCGTTGGAGACGAGTTCGCGCAGGAAGACATCCTTGTTCGAGTAGACCGAGTGGATCATCAGCTGCAGCAGCTGACGGGCCTCTACCTGGAACTCAAACGTTTCGGTCGTCATGGTTCGCGAATACCTCACAGGTCGCACTGTCGCCTGAACTGGTGGCAGTCACTGTAAAACACCAAGTCAGGCGGGAGGACCGGAAGTCAGACGAGGTGGGCGAAGACCACGAGGTTCTCGGTGTAGTCCCGGGCCCGACGGTCGTAGGTGCCGGCGCATGTGATGAGGCGGACCTGGGCGTCGGGGGTGTCGCCGTAGACGCGCTCGCTGGGGAAGGCGTCCTTGCGGAACGACTCCTTGTGGTCGACGACGAAGGTCGCCCTGCTGCCGTCGGCCCGGTTCACGTGGAACCGGTCGCCCTTCTTCAGCTCGCCGAGCCGGGCGAACACCGCCGGTGAGGTCGTGGTGTCCACGTGCCCGGCGATGATCGCGGTTCCGGGCTCGCCGGGCGAGTGGCCCTTGGCGTACCAGCCGACGAGGTTGGTGTCGTCGGGCGGGGGCGGGTCGAGTTGCCCCGATCGGCCGATGGCCAGGTCGGTGAAGGGCGCGTCGACGGCGATCTTCGGGATGAGCAGGCGGACCGGCTCGGACCGCGGCAGGTGCGCGGCGCCCTCGGACGCGGCGGACGGCCGCGCCGCCGGGGCGGAGGATCCGTCGGGCACGGCGGAGGCGGTGGCCGGCGGGGCGTGCGGCGGGCCGCCGGCGTCGTACGACGTGCCGCGGCCGCCGACCAGGTGCGCGGTCAGCAGGAGCGCGGCCGCGATCCACGCCGCCGTCACGGCGGTGCGCAGCCGCCGTCGCTTCGGGGCGGGAGCGGGTTCGGCCGGGGAGTCGGGGCTGGCTGCCATCGGGGACCACCTCATTCGGGCTCGGCGGCGGGTCGGGCGCGGCAGCGGGCGCGACCCGCGGGAGGACGAGCCGGGCCGCCGCGACGCCCGGGAGGCGTGCGGCGGCCGCGGCGCTTGTGGCGTCAGGCACCCGTCATGCGGCACCCTGCGACGCCCGCTGGCGGCGCAGCGCGTACAGGCCGGTACCCGCCGCCGCCAGCACGGCGAGGCCGCCGGCGGTCACGCCCGGTGCGCCGGCCAGCCCGCCGCCACCGGTGTGCATGCCACCGTGCGGCTTGTCGTGCTTGCCGTGCCAGGAGCCCTTCTCGTTCTCGTCATGCTTGCCGTTCTCGTCGTGCTTGCCGTTCTC
>NZ_JAPSKN010000062.1:26493-30718 GCF_031181705.1 Streptomyces sp. | reverse complement strand
GTCTGACCGATGTTCGTACCCGTGATCGCCAGCACGATCGCCACCACCACCGCGATGATGCCCAGGTACTCGACCGCCGTCTGCCCCCTGTCGCCGGCGCGGCGCTGCATCGCCTGCACCGTCGTGTTCTTCCAGCCGTTCACGCGGACCTTGGTCGCGACGGCGGTCTTCAGCATCAGGTCGCTCATGGTGTTCCCCTCCGGGTTCGGCTGTGTCGCTTTCGACACGAGGAACGTACGGCGGAACGAGCTCTTCGCCAGAGGGCCCCAGGGCCCAATCCCGGGCCCAATCGCGCGGGCCCAACCGGTTCTCCTCCCATACCGTCACCGGACGTCACCCCGCCCTCGGTGTGAGTCCGGTGCCGTGCCGATCCACTTCGCGGCGGCCTCGGAGCGGCTGGTGCTGTGGAGCTTGGCGAAGATGCGGTTGATGTGGTTCTTGACGGTCTTCTCGCTGATGAAGCACGTGGCGGCGATCTGCTGGTTGTTCATGCCGGACGCGATGAGGTCCATGATCTCCGCCTCCCTCGTACTCAGCTGGAACCGCGACCTGTCGGGAGCGGCCGGACGGCCACTCGCCCACCCAGACGAAGACTGTGCCACATCTGGTTGCATTCGCGAAAGGTTTTCTGAAGAAGTAGGGTCGCGCCGAACGGAGCCTGGCTGGAAGTTCGCGGGCCAGACGGGTTCTTGGGGATGATTATGCGAGTTCACGGAGTCCGAAATTCCATATGCACTCGCACTCGCCGACTGCCCGAGCCCTTCCGGTAGAGACACCTCCGCCGGTGCCTGGCTCTGGCGGAGCTGGGTCAGGAGGGCGCCCGCCGCCGTGGGGGTGAAGTGGGGCCGTCCCTCCCTGATGTCGCGTACGGCGTCGACCAGTTGGTCGGCCGTGAACTCGCCGTGGACCAGGTAGCCGCCCGCCCCCCGGCGCAGGGCCTCCTGGACGATCTCCGACTCCCTGCTGTACGTCAGCATCACCACCGGCGCGATCCGCACCAGGTACGGCAGGGCCGAGATGCCGTCCACGCCGGGCATGCGGACGTCGAGCAGGACGACGTCGGGACGGTGCTGGTGGGCGGCCTCGTAGGCCTGGCGGCCGTCGGCCGCCTCGGCCACGACCTCGATGTCCGCGCGGCCCGAGAGCAGGGCGGTGAGGCCGGCGCGGACCACCGGGTTGTCGTCGGCCACGACGACCCGGAGGCGGTGGGTCGGGGGTGCGGCGAACGGGTTCTGTGGGGGCGGCGGCTGCGGTGCGCCGGGGTGTGGGGTGGTGGGGTCCGGCATCGGGGCCTCCTCTCGGGTCGTGGGGGTCAGGCGGTGGGTGTCGTCAGGGCCGCCAGGGGGAGTTCCAGACGGACCTCCGTGCCCTGGGGGTGGCCGCCGCGGCCGATGCGGATGCGGGCGCCCACCGATGCGGCGCGTTCGACCATGCCGACCAGGCCGAAGTGGCCCGCGCGGCGCAGTTGTTCGAGCGTGGTGCCCGGTGGGAGGCCGCGGCCGTCGTCGCGCACGCTGATGCGGAGCAAGCCGCCGTGGACGCCCGCGCGGACGTCCACGCGGGTCGGTTCGGCGTGGCGGTGGGCGTTCTCCATGGCCTCCGAGGCGATGGTGAGTAGCTGGCGGGCCACCGCGGGCGGGACGGGGGGCACGGCGTGCTCGCCGGTGGGGTGGTAGACGGCGGGCAGGCCGGTGCGGGCGCTGAAGTCACGGGTCCGCGCCGCCAGTTCGACCAGCACGTCGGTGCCCTGGCCGGGGTCCGACTCGCGGCGCAGATCGGCCAGGAGTTCACGGGATTCGGCCGCGGCGCGCCGGGCCGAACGTGCGACCAGGGCGGCCTGTCGCCTGACCAGGGCCGGGTCCATGCGCTCCGCGCCTGCCGAGCCGGTCAGGCCGTCGGCGGCCAGGGCCACGCCGTGCAGCGTCTTGGCGACCGAGTCGTGCATCTCCCGCGCCAGACGGGCCCGTTCGGCGCTCACCGCCTCCGTGACGGCGAGGCGGGCCTGGACGGTGGTGAGGGCCTGGGTGGCCGCGCCGAAGCGGAGCATCAGGTTGCGCAGGCTGGACCCGACGGCGCCGGCGATGACGCAGAGGCCCGGCAGGAGGGTCGACTCGGCGATGCCGGGAGCCGGGTCCTCCTGGGCCGCGTGGATGAGGAGGAGCAGCAGGGCCTGGAGGGAGGCGAAGACGGCCGCGCCCCGCCAGCCGTAGACCAGGCCGGCCAGGAGGGGGGTGCAGACGCTGACGTAGGCGAGGGTGCTGTCGGGGCCCGCGGAGATGAGGAGCAGGGCACCGAAGAGGGTGTCCGCGGCGAGGAGGCTCGGGTGGCGAAGCAGGAGGGGGCCGAAGCGCTCCCAGTCCCGGAAGAGGACGTAGGAGGTCATGAAGGTGACGACGACGGCCGCGCCGACCAGGCGGGTGGGAAGGCCCTCGTTGGCGTTGATCAGGGCGGTGGGCGTGGCCAGGGCGATCATGGCCAGGCGGAAGCCGAACACCTGGCGGCACATGGCCTGGAGGGCGTTGACCTGGATATCCATGGCGGGATGGGCGGGTGGTGGGGTGCCGTCGCTCCGCCCTTCTCCCGGCATCGGGTCAGCCTCCCCGTCGCCGTTGCGGCTCCCGCCCGGTACCGGGTGGGCGGCCGCGTCGCGCGTGTGGCTCGTGTGGCTCTCTCCGTGGCGTGCGGGTGGTCCCTGCGGAGGCGTGCCGTCCTCGGTGACTGACGTCCCGTTCGCCGTTCCGTCCGGACGCCGTGCGGGAGCGGCCGCATGTTCCTCCCGGCGCCCGGGCCCCGTGATCCGCAGCGTCTGTTCGCCCCCGACAGCACCCCCCTGCGGCTCCCACCCCGGTGGCAGCGCGGGTGTCACGGACGTCACCGGGACGTCCGGCGCGCCCGTGCGGACATGGGCGGGCAGCACCGTGCCCGCCGGGGGTGTCGTGATCTCCGGGGTCCGGCCCGCGCGGCGGCGGCGGCCCAGCAGTCCGCTGCGCTCCCCTGTCATCGACATCCTGGCGCCCCCCCTACTTCCCCGTCACCGAGCCGAAGTCCGTGCCCGAGCCGAGGATCAGTCCGGCGCCCAGGAGGAGCATCGTGGCCGGGACCATGAAGGTCGTGATCATCATCGTGGCCTTGGGGACCGCCCGGGCCGCCTTCCTCCTCGCGTTCTGGGCGTCCGTGCGCCGCATGTCCTTGGCGAGGGAGACCAGCGTGTCGACGATCGGGGCACCCAGTTCCTCTCCCTGCTGCAACGCCGTCACGAACATGGCGACCTGCTCGGAGTCGTTGCGGCGGCGCAGTTCCGTGAAGGCGTCGCGGCGGCTCATACCGAGGTCCATCTGGCGCAGGGTGATGCGCAGTTCGTCGGCCCAGGGGCCCTCGTACTTGGACGCCACCCGGTCCAGGGCCTGCCGGAAGCCGAGGCCCGCGCTGACCACGACCGCGAGGACGTCCAGGAAGTCCGGCAGGGTCCGTTCGATGACGTCCTTGCGGATGCGGATGGCCGACCAGATGCCGACCTCCGTCCAAAAGGCTCCGAAGGCCAGCAGGAGCAGCGCGACGAACAGCTGTCCGCGCATGAGGAAGACCAGGAAGCCGACTCCGCCCAGGGCGCCGTAGACGGCCCGCCGGGCGGCGTAGCGGTCGATCGTGAGGCCGCCGGGGTTGCCCGCGAGGTCGATCTTGCGACGGTACTTGGCCACCTGCTTGGGGCCCATCAGCCGGAGCACGGCGGGCGCGTAGCGCATACCCATGCGGTCGACCAGGGAGTCGACCGCGCCGGTGCGCGTGGAGCCGACCTCCAGGGCGAGGGCGAGGTCGCCGGGGAGTTTCGCCTCGGCGCGGTACATGCGGATGCCGGCGAAGACGCCCCAGACGCCGATGCCCATCAGCAGGGCGAAGAGCAGTCCCATGGTGTGCCTCCGGGCTTCTCAGATGTCGATGCGGGACAGGCGGCGGATGAGGACGAAGCCGACGGCGTAGAGCGAGAAGGCGATGATGACCGCCGCCTGGCCGAAGGGTGAGCTGGTCATGCGTTCCAGGGCGCCGTCCTTCACGCCGTCCATGAGGAAGAGCGAGCCGACGCCCAGCACCGGGACCGCATAGGACGTCATGTTGACCTGGGACAGCTGCGTCCGCACCTCCCGCCGCGTCTCCTTCCGCTCCTCCAACGTCTCCGTCAGATTCCGCAGCGCGCTCACCACCTGCCCGCCCGCCCGGTTCGACAGCA
>NZ_JAPSKN010000062.1:0-26393 GCF_031181705.1 Streptomyces sp. | reverse complement strand
TCCTCCGCCGCCATACCGATAGCCGTCCGCAAAGCCAGCCCCGCCTGTGTCGCGTTCGCCAGGATCCGGGACATCTCCGGAAGCTGGTTGATGAACTTCTCGATCCGCTTCTGCCGCTGCCAGTTGAGGAACTGGATCGCCACCCACACGCCCAGCAGCCCCGCCAGCGGTCCGAAGAACGGTGCCAGGGCCGCCTGGCCGATCAGCCACAGGCCCGCCACCGTCGCCAGCATGTAGACGAAGAACTCACCCGGTGTGATGTCCAGGCCCGTCGCGGCCAGGCGGAGTTCCAGTTTCCTGCCGAGCTTGGTGCGCCGCAGGCGGCGGTCGATGCCGCGGAAGTGGCGGCGGCGGCCGGCGACCGGGATCTGGCCGGTCGAGGACAGGCGGTCGACCAGCGCCTGGCGCTGGGCCTTGCCCATGGCGTAGGAGTGCAGGCCGATGACCGCGAGGACGCAGGTCAGCAGGGTGATGCCGGTGGTGAGCGTGATGAGCTGGTGCAGTTCCATCGGTCGGTCCTACCTGGCTTCTCGGGTGGCTAGCTGGTCCGCGGTCCGGGCGATGCCGAAGGCCTGCGGGATGGGCTGGCTCGCCATGTAGAGGCGGTCGGCGGTGCGGCGCGGGAGGGGGTGGTACTCGAAGGCGCCGTAGATGCGGCCGTCGGCGGCCATCGGCTGTGCGTGGAAGCGGGCGACCGTGACCAGGCGGTACGGGTCGCTGCCGTGGCTGTCCATCAGCGCGATCTCGGTGATGCGGCGGGCGCCGTCCGCGAAGCGGGTCAGCTGCACGATGACGTCGACCGCGCTGTTGATCTGGTCGTGCAGGGCGACGAAGGGGATCTCCACGTCCGACATGGACGCGAGGGTCTGCAGCCGCATCAGCGCGTCCTCGGCGCTGTTGGCGTGGACGGTGGCCAGTGAGCCGTCGTGGCCGGTGGACATCGCCTGGAGCATGTCGAGGGACTCGCCGCCGCGCACCTCACCGACGACGATCCGGTCGGGGCGCATGCGCAGGGAGTTGCGGACCAGGTCGCGGATGGTGACCTGGCCCTTGCCCTCGACGTTCGGGGGACGCGACTCCAGGCGGATGACGTGCGGCTGCTGGAGCTGGAGTTCGGCGGAGTCCTCGATGGTGATGATGCGTTCGCCCTCCGGGATGAGGCCGGAGAGGGCGTTGAGCAGCGTCGTCTTGCCGGTGCCCGTCGCGCCCGAGACGATGATGTTGAACTTCGCCTGCACCAGGCCCGCCAGCAGGTACAGCATCGACTCGTCGAGCGAGCCGAGGCCGATCAGCTCCTGGAGCGTGAAGGAGCGCGGGAAGCGGCGGATGGTGAGGGTCGCGCCCGTCAGGGACAGCGGCGGGATGATGACGTTGACGCGTTCGCCGGAGGGCAGCCGGGCGTCGACCATCGGGTTCGACTCGTCGACGCGGCGGTTGACCGTGGAGACGATCCGCTCGATCGTCTGCATCAGCTGCTCGTTGGAGGCGAAGCGCAACGGCAGTTGCTCGACCCGGCCGCCGCGCTCCACGAAGATCGCGTCCGGGCCGTTGACCATGATCTCGGTGATGGACGCGTCCTCCAGCAGCGGCTCCAGGATGCCCAGGCCCAGGGCCTCGTCGACCACCCTGCGGATCAGCTGCGAGCGCTCCACGGTCGACAGGACCGGGCCCTCGCGGCTGATGATGTGCCCGAGCACCCGCTCCAGCCTCGCCCTGCGCTCGGCGGCGGCCAGCGAACTCATCTCCGCGAGGTCGATCTCCTCCAGGAGCTTGGCCCGGTAGGAGGCGACCATGTGGCCGTCCTCACCCCGGTTGCCGTTCTCCTCGGGGGTGTTGATGCGTGCTCGCAGGCTCATGAGTGCGGTGCTCCTCGCTCGTTGCTCAGTGGTCGCGCGGCATCGTGGCGGTCTTGACGGCGGGGTCGAAGTCCCAGCCCGGAACGACGGAGGGGATCTGCACGGTGGCCGTGACCGTCACCTCGTCCCCGCCGATCGACGCCGGGCAACTGGTGCCGTCCGCCAGCCAGCTGCTCACCGCGGCCCGGCAGTCCGCCTCGTGCGGTCCGTTCAGCGACGCGCTGCGCGCCCCGGCCCGGGCCGCCGTGCCCGCCTGCTGGGCGGTGTAGGCGATCAGCCCGAGCTGTACGGCCGCCAGGGCGACGAGCAGCAGGATCGGCAGGAAGCCGATGTACTCGATGGCGACCTGGCCGCGGTCCCGGCCTTCGCGGATTCGAGCCATGTCAGTCCGTCTCCTCCTCGACCGCGCCCGCGTGGCCCTTGACGGCGTACGGGAAGGACAGCGTGCCCGGGAAGAGGATCGGGACCTCCAGGCGCACGTCGGCCGTCACATAGCCCGAGCCGCCGCAGGTCACCGTGGCGCCGGAGCGCCACGCCTCCGACAGGTGCCGCAGTCCCGCCTCCTGGCACGCGCCCTGCCGTGCGCCCGCCCCCACCGCCGTTCCCGCCCGCACCGCCTCGTCCGCCGCGTTGCCCGCGAGGACGAAGGTGTAGCCGACGAGGACGACCTGCCACAGCGCGATCAGCGTGACGAGGATCGTCGGCGTCATGCCGAGGAACTCGATGGTCACCTGGCCCTGATCACGGTTCCGACGTTCCAGCACCATGTCACCCCTCCCTTCTCCGCCGAAGGCTCACCGACCCCCGGTCGCCGCCCCGGAACCGGCCCGGTTTCCCGGTGCCCTCGGGGGCCTTGACCAGGCCCAGTTCGGCCGCCAGGCCCCACAGGGCCTGCTTCACCGCGCTCTTGTTCTCCAGTTCGTGGATGCGGCCGGCGTCCACCACGCTCTGCAGTTCCTTGAAGTTGGCGGGGACGGCGGTGGCCGCGACGGCCGTGCCGGTGATCTTCTGGATCAGGGGCGGCTGGATCTCCGTGGCGCGCGAGTGCCGGTTGACCACGACGGTCGTCTCCTCGGCCTTGCGGATCTGCAGCCGGTCCCACATCCGCACCGCCCGTTTGGCGCCCCGTACGGCCACCACGTCCGGCGTGGTGACCAGCAGGGCCCGGTCCGCCATCTCCACGGCCGCCGCGCCGGCGCCGCCGATCTGGGCGCCGCAGTCGATGACGACGACCTCGTAGCGGGAGCGCAGGGCGCTGACGATCTGGCGGGCGGCGCGGTCGGTGACGTCCTCGCCGCGTTCCCCCTCGGCCGGCGCGAGCAGCAGGGCGACGCCGGTGTCGTGGCGGAAGACCGCGTCGGCCAGGACGCGCGGGGAGATGTCGGTGATCGCGGCCAGGTCGACGACGGAGCGGCGGAACTGCACGTCCAGGTAGGAGGCGACGTCACCGGTCTGCAGGTCCAGGTCGACCAGGGCGGTGCTGCGGCCGGACGCCTGGGCGGCCAGGGCCAGCTGGATCGCGGTGAGGGTGGCCCCGACGCCGCCCTTGGCGCCGCTGACCGTGACGACGGTGCCGCCGACGCCGGTGAAGACGTCACCGCCGGAGCCGAGGTGCCGGCGGACACCGGTGGACCACTGGGCGACGGCCTGGACGCGGCTGGCGAGTTCCTCGTAGCTGAGGGGCAGGGCGACCAGGCCGCGGGCGCCGTAGTCCATGGCGGCCTGGAAGAGGCCGGGGCTCGCGTCGGAGGTGACGAGGATGACGCCGACGGCCGGGAAGCGCAGGGCGACCTCACGGATCAGCTCCAGCGCGGGGACGGGGCCGATCCGCTCGTGGACGATCACGACCTCGGGCAGCTCGTCGACCGATTCGGCGGCCAGGCGGGCGAGGGTGTCGATGAGCTGCGTGGAGTCGACCACCGGGGAGACCGGTTCGGCGTCCGGGAGCTGGCTGAGCAGCGTCGTGACGGACCGGACCGCGTCCGCGTCACCGACCGCCGGGAGGATCCTCGTGGGCATGCGCTCTCACTTGTCCTTCGCGAGTTCGTACGTCCGCTCCCGCTCGGGGACGGTGGTGTCGCTGCCGGGCGCGACCAGGGCGAGCCGGACCCGCTTGGCGAACGACTCGGCGTAGGTGACGCGCTGGGCGTCCAGGGCGGACAGCGCGAAGGTGATCGGGACGGCGTCGGTGGGCTGCTGGGTGCGGTTGCTCTCGTCGGGGTTGAGGGCGGTGAGTTCGCCGACGTCGAGGACCTTGGCGTTGGTGACGATGATCTTCGACTGGTCGGGGTCGCCCTCGCGCGCGCCCTCGAAGGTGGCGTAGACGTTGACCGCGGCGCCGGGGGTGATCTTGCCGGCCACGCCGGTCGCCGCGTCGATCATGATGGCGACCTCCTGCTGGCCGGGCTGGAGGGCCGGCTGGCGGACGATCATGTCCGACTGGAGCAGGGAGCCCGCCTTCAGGGTGGTGACGGCGATCCTGCCCTGGATCTCGCGCAGGTCGGTGACCGCGTTGTCCGACAGCCACCGTTCGGGCATCTTGATCTTCTCGAACTGGCCCGTGCTGAGGGTGGTGTAGGGCGGCACGTCGGACTTGAGCCGGTAGGCGGTGACCTCGGGACCGACCTTGGACTCCACGTCGCTGATGACGGACAGCACGCCGGCGAAGGCGCCGAGGGCGCAGACGACCGACAGGAGCAGGAGAATCACGCCGCGGCGCTGACGGGAATTCATGAACCGTACAACCTCGTTGGGGATATCGGTCGAGCGGGACGGGAGCGGTGCCGGAGGGCGGTGCGCGGGCTCACCCGGCGGCCGTCCGGTTCTCTGGCTGCTTCGGGGGCGCGGTGTCGTGGACGGGCGGCGTGGCGGAGCAGAAGACGCAGCGGTCGCCGATGACGTCGATGCCGCACCAGTGGCAGCGGCTGCGCCGTACGGAGGTGACCAGTTGGTAGAGGACGGACAGGTCGGGCAGGTAGCTGCAGAACTCGATCAACTTGCCGGTGCCCCACCAGGGCGGCGACTCGGCCGGCAACTGCGTCTCGCGCAGGCCCTGCACGTTCCAGGCCGGGGCGAGGGTGGCGCTGACCCAGTCGGACTGGAGCTGTCCCTTGGCGACCAGCATCCAGGTGCCGAACTCCGGCCCGGGCAGCAGGGCTTCGGGGGTGATCTTCACGAGCTTCGGCTCGGGGTGGGCGAGGACCCCGAACTGGCTGCCGGGCACCCAGGACTTGGCGTGCGACTTCAGGCCGACGGGGACGTGGTCGAGGCGGGCGACGGAGTTGAGCAGCGCTCCGGCGTGGATGTAGTGGACGAGCAGCCGGCCGGCCGAGGCGAGCACGCCGGGGCTGATGTCGCAGGAGGCGAGCTGGCGCAACTGGCGGGCCAGCACGGCCAGTCCGAGGGGCGGCAGGTCCGGACGGAACAGGGCGACGCGGTCGGTCTCCATCAGCGAGCGCAGGGTGTGCAGGCGGCGTCGCAGGGCGGTGGGCGCGGCCGGTGAGCAGACCACGATCACGTGCCCGTGCTGTTCGACCAGGGCCTGGAGGTCGGCGAGCGCCTGTTCCAGGGGGCGCTCGGCGAGGTCCCTGAGCACGACGGCGGGCAGGGTGCGTTCGTCCTGTGGCGGCAGCGCCATGTCGGCACTGGTCACGGCAATGGCAGTTGGCACGCGCAGCTCCCCGTTTTCCCCATGCCCGTCGGAACGCCGGGTGTCACTCCGGCGCACCGTGTCGACTTCACTGCGTGACTACCTCAGCACTGTATCCACGGCTCTGTGACCGGAGAACAGCGTTTGTGTAGCTGGTGAGCAACTGCCGTTGCACAAGACGCTTCAAAACGGGGCACGTTGAGCATCTTGCCGGTCACGGGAAGGGCTCGGGCGGGCTTGGGCGGTGGGCCCAGCGGGCCCAGAGTTGACGGTGGGCCTTCCTTTGGGCCCTGAGGCCCACGCCCCGGGCGCCGGCGCGTATCTACGCTCGCCGTCCACGCAGAGGTGGTTCGGGCAAGGAGGGGTGCCGTATGGCTGGCGGGGGCGGCATACGGGCGTACGGGCACAGACCGGTCTTCGACGACCGCGGCGCGACCGGGACCGAGTACCTCGGCATGGTGGTCGTCAGCGCCGCGATCGTCCTCGCCCTCTCGGCGACCGGGGTCGGGCAGCTGATCTACGACAGGCTCGCCGCACAGGTCTGCCGGGTCGCGGGCGGTGGCGACTGCGGGACGGGGACGCCCGGCCCGGGCAAGCCGCTCACCGACGCCGACTTCGAGCCGGCGCTGTGCCAGGTGTCCTCCGTCACCGACAAGGCGGGCTCCAAGGCGAAGATCTTCTTCTGGGAGATCGGCAAGGAGTACGGCTTCCAGGAGCAGCACCTGAAGGCGAAGACGGACGTCAACGGCGACGGCAAGGTCGACGACAGCGACCAGCTGGTCTACCTGACCTTCACCGACGCCTCCTCGGTCGCCGCGAAGAAGGACTTCAAGCCGGGCATGAAGGTCGGCAAGTTCGGCGCGGACAAGGTGGAGCTGGGGCTCGGCATCAAGGTCACCAACGGCGACACCTGGGTCTTCCAGAGCCCCGAGGAGGCCCAGCGCTTCCGGGACGACGTGGAGAAGCTCCAGATGTACGAGATGCGCCGCACGATGCCGGGCGGCGCGGAGGCGAGCGTCGGCGACAGCATCCTCTACCTCTTCGGCACGGGCCCCCTCAAGGACGAGGAGGACACCCAGAACCGGATCAAGGAGCACCTCGGCGACAACCGGAAGATCACCTACGGCAAGGTCGGCCTGGAGGCCTCGGCGTCGGCGGGCCTGAAGATCTCCGCGGGCGACGAGAAGAAGCTGAGCGCGGCGCTCGGCGGCACCTTCAAGTACGCCCCGGAGGTCACCTGGACCGACAACGCCTACAAGAACACCAAGTCGTACACGTACTCCTCGTCCATCGAGTACGGCTCCAAGGTGGGTTACGAGGCGGGCCCGCTCAGCGGCGAGTACGCGGCGAACACCGTCCAGACGGGCACCATCACGGTCACCTATGACAAGAAGACCGGCAAGCTGGTCCGCGTCGACATGACCCGCACGGTGGAGAAGGGCGGCCAGAAGGACGGCGCCAAGGCGGGCGGCGACAACGGCAAGCAGGACGGTGACAAGCGGGGCGGGAACGCCGGGGTGAAGGGCACCGACTCGCAGACCGGCATCGAGATCGTCACCAACTCCCTCACCTTCGACCCGGGTCCGGCCGGCGACCGGGACCGGGCGGTCGCCGAGCAGTGGCTGGACAGCAGCAACGAGCAGCTCGCCACGCCCTTCCAGTACATGTTCTCCGACCACGCGCCGACGTCCCGCCCGGGCGCCGACGACCCCTTCGGGCAGCTGATGTTCGACCAGGGCAGGTCGAGCCGGATGACGTACACGGGCGACGTGAACGCGGCCGAGTACGGCTTCGAGTTGAATCTCGGGCTCAGTCTGGGCATGACGATCAGCACGGAGAAGAAGTCGGAGACCCTGACCGGCGCCGAGTTCCTGGGCGCGCCCCGCGGGGACGGTCGCTCCTATCTTCCCTACAGCTACTGTGCGAACTGACGAAACGGGAGCCCGAACCGATGAACACCCGCCGTGCCTGCCTGGCCGCCGCCCTGCTGACGACCGCCGTGGCCCTGACCGGTTGCGGGAGCTCCGGCTCCGGCGCGGCCTCGGTGCCCGACGGCTGGGGGACGCTGAGGACCAAGGGCGTGGACGTGTCGTACCCGAAGGGGTACGAGGAGCAGAGCGCCGCCGAGCGCGGCCGGCACAACGCCGCGGCCGCGGTGCGCACCGAGGGCGGCCGGAAGGTCTCCGTCATCACCGTGCAGCTCGGCTTCACCGAGGCGAACTCGGCCGGGCAGGCCGCGATCGCGGCCGAGGCCGGCATCCAGCTGGGCGCGAAGGTCGAGGGCCAGAGGGACGTGGAGCTGGCCGGCACCGACGAGGCGAAGCGGATCGACTTCTCCTTCGAGGCGACCGGCGAGGACGGCGGCCCGGCCAAGGGCACCCCGGTGAAGGGAGTGATCCTGACGGGCCTCGACTCGTCGGACACGACGTTCGCGATCCGCATCGACGCCCAGCGGGGCACCCTCCCGGACGGGGACCTGGACCGGATCATCGACTCGGTCGAGGTGCACTAGCCGTGGAGGTGCCGGGCGCCGGATACGTCGTCCTCGCCCTGCTGGTGGCGTTGTTCGGGGCGCTGGCGTGGCGGTACGCGAGACGGCTGGTGACTCTCGCGCGGGTGCTGCGGCGCGGGGTACGGACCGGGGGCGAGTGCGTCCGGGTGGAGACCGAGCCCTACGGCCGCTCCGACGCCCGGCGGCACTTCTTCGCCTTCCGTACGGCCGACGGCACGCGGGTCGAGTTCGAGGACCTGGCCGGCTCGTCGACGGCGAAGGGCACGCCGGTCACCGTCACCTACGACCCGCGCGACCCGAAGGGCACGGCGACGGTGGCGGGCCGGGGCAGCTGGTCCCCGGTGCTCCAGTCGCTGGCCCTGGTGGCGGGCTGCGGCATGGCCGCGCTGGGCTTCGCCGTTGTGCTGTACTTCGAGATCTCCGGGGAGAAGTGATGACGCTCGTCCGCTCCTGGGCCGTCGGCATCGTGGTGCTCGTCGTCTGCGAGTACGTCCAGATGACGCTGGTGTACGGGCCGCTGGTCGGCCCGGAGGGCGTCGGCTCGTTCGGTGCCGCGCTCGCGCTGGTGCACCTGCCGAACCTGGTGTGCGTGGTGCTCGCGACCTGGGCGGCGGCCCGGGTGCACCCCGAACCGTGGCGGGAGATGCCGGTGCGTCACCTGGCGGCGGCCTGCGCGGTGCCGGCGGCGGCGCAGGTGCTGCTGCTGACGCTGCGGCCGGACGTGCTGGATCTGGCGGGCCCGGCGTTCTGGATGTCGACGGGAGTGCTGCTGGCGGGGTGCGCCGCGGGGCTGTTGCTGGACCGGTTGGTCTGGACCTCTTGACAGCGGCTTTGGTCTGGACCACCTTCTTGTCATGTCCAGACACAGACGATCCCTGCGGCTGTGGTCGGGCGCCCTCACGGCTGCCCTGGCCCTCTCTGTCACGACCGTCGGCCAGGCTTCCGCCGCCGACGTCAACAACGTCCGCAACGCCGGTTTCGAGTCGGGCCTGAGCGACTGGACCTGTTCGGCGGGCAGCGGCACGGCGGTCTCCTCCCCGGTGCGCAGCGGCTCGTCCGCCCTGCAGGCGACCCCCGCCGGTCAGGACAACGCCCGGTGCAGCCAGACCGTGCGGGTGAAGCCCAACTCCACGTACAGCCTCGGCGCCTGGGTGCGCGGCGGCTACGCCTACCTCGGCGTGACGGGCACGGGCACGACGGACGTGTCCACCTGGACCCCGGACTCGTCGTCCTGGAAGCAGCTGTCGACGAGCTTCACCACGGGCGCGTCGACGACTTCGGTGACGGTGTACACGCACGGCTGGTACGGGCAGGCCGCGTACTACGCCGACGACGTGTCGGTGTTCGGGCCCGACGGGGGCGGTGGCACCGACCCGGGCCCCACCGTCCCGGGCACGCCGAGCGGCCTGCGCGTCTCCGGCACGACGTCCTCGTCGGTGTCGCTCGCCTGGAACACCGTCTCCGGCGCCACGGGTTACACCGTCTACCGCGACGGCACCAAGGTCACGGCGGTCTCCGGCACCTCGGCCACGGTGACCGGCCTCGCGGCCTCGACGTCGTACTCCTTCCAGGTCACGGCGACCAACGCGGCCGGTGAGTCGCCCAAGTCGGCGGCGGTCACCGGGACCACGAACAACACCACCGGCCCCGGCCCCGCCCTGCCCAAGCACGCGGTGACCGGCTACTGGCAGAACTTCAACAACGGCGCGGCGGTCCAGCGGATCTCGGACGTGCCCGCCCACTACGACATCATCGCGGTGTCCTTCGCGGACGCCACGAGCACACCCGGCGCGGTGTCGTTCACCCTGGACTCGGCCGGTCTGAACGGCTACACCGTCGACCAGTTCAAGGCCGACGTGAAGGCCAAGCAGGCGGCCGGCAAGAAGGTCATCATCTCGGTCGGCGGCGAGCGCGGCACGGTCAGCGTGAACGACGCCGCCTCGGCGACGAACTTCGCCAACAGCGTCTGGTCCGTGAT
Organism: Streptomyces sp.; assembly: GCF_031181705.1. Lineage (GTDB taxonomy): Bacteria > Actinomycetota > Actinomycetes > Streptomycetales > Streptomycetaceae > Streptomyces. Next base: position 16,398 of record NZ_JAPSKN010000062.1, on the reverse strand, counting down.
GCAGGAGTACGGCTTCGACGGCGTCGACATCGACCTGGAGAACGGCCTCAACGCGACGTACATGACGCAGGCGCTGCGCGCCCTGTCCGCGAAGGCGGGCCCGTCGCTGATCATCACGATGGCGCCGCAGACCATCGACATGCAGTCGACGTCGAACTCCTACTTCCAGACGGCGCTGAACATCAAGGACATCCTCACCGTCGTCAACATGCAGTACTACAACAGCGGTTCCATGCTCGGCTGCGACGGCAAGGTCTACAGCCAGGGCACGGTCGACTTCCTGACGGCCCTGGCCTGCATCCAGCTGGAGAACGGCCTCGCCCCGTCCCAGGTCGGGCTCGGCGTGCCCGCCTCCACCCGGGCGGCGGGCGGCGGCTACGTGTCGCCGACCGTGGTCAACAACGCCCTGGACTGCCTGACGAAGGCCACCAACTGCGGCAGCTTCAAGCCGCCGCGGACCTACCCGGCCCTGCGGGGTGCGATGACCTGGTCGACCAACTGGGACGCCACCTCCGGCAACGCGTGGTCCAACGTCGTCGGACCGCACGTCGACGCACTGCCGTAACCGGCGTCCCGTCCCCTCGGCCCGCTAGAAGAACTCCCCCCACGGCTGGTCCCAGATCTGCTTGACGCACAGGACCAGGAACAGCAGCCCCGCGACGGCGAGCATCACGTTGCTCACCGGGCCGTTGCGCCACTCGCGGGGCGTGCGGGGGGAGTTCAGGAGCCAGATCAGGGTGCCGGCGAGGAAGGGCAGGAAGGCCGCGCCGAGCACACCGTAGACGATGATCAGGCGGAAGGGCTGGCCCTCGAAGAGCAGGAGCATGGGCGGGAAGGTCAGCCACAGCAGGTAGGCGCGGAAGGGCCAGGAGCGTTCGCGCTCGCCCGAGGCGACCTCCTCGCCCTTGGCCTGGCCGCGGCCCGACAGCCGGGCCACGAAGTCGGCGAACATCAGGCTCACGCCGTGCCACACCCCGATCAGCGAGGTGAAGGACGTGGCGAAGAAGCCGATCAGGAAGAACTTCGCCGTCGCCGCGCCGTACTCCTCCTCCAGGATGTCGCCCAGCTGGATCAGGCCCTTGTCGCCGCTGGCGATGGCGACGTTCGCCGAGTGCAGCAGCTCGGCGCCGACGAACAGCATGGCGATCACGAAGATGCCGGTGGTGGCGTAGGCGACCCGGTTGTCCAGGCGCATGACCTTCATCCAGCCGGTGTCGGTCCAGCCCTTGGCGTTGACCCAGTAGCCGTACGCCGCGAGCGTGATCGTGCCGCCCACGCCGCCGATGAGGCCCAGCGTGTTGAGGATCGAGTCCTTCTCGTCCGGCAGCACCGGCAGGAGCCCGGCGAAGGCGTCCGGGAGGTTCGGCGTCACCCTGATCGCCAGGTACACCGTCACCACGAACATGACGCCCACCAGGACCGTCATGACCTTCTCGAAGACCGCGTACTTGTTGAACCAGACGAAGACCAGCCCGACCAGTCCGCAGGCGATGCCCCACCACTTCAGGTCCATCACGTCCGGGAAGAGGGCCTGCAGCGGCAGCGCGCTCGACGACATCGCCGCGGCGCCGTAGACGAAGCCCCAGACCACGACGTAGACCGCGAAGAACCAGGTCGTCCAGCGGCCGAGGCTCGCCCAGCCGTCGAACAGGGTGCGCCCGGTGGACAGGTGCCAGCGCCCCGCCGCCTCGGCCAGGGAGATCTTCACCAGACAGCCGATGATCGCGGCCCACAGCAGCGTGTACCCGAAGTTGCTGCCCGCGATGAGCGTGGCGACCAGGTCCCCGGCCCCCACCCCGGTCGCCGCGACGACGATGCCCGGCCCGATGTACTTCCAACTGGATTTGCGCATGGGAGGTTGCCGGTGAGCCTGGTCCGTGGTGTTTCCCGTGGTGTCCGCCATGCAGATCAAGAAACCGCAAGCAGCCCGGACGGACAAGAGGGCGCGAGAGCAACGATGCCAGGGCGCGGGGAACTGCGCGCCCGCCCGCAGACGGGAACGGCCCCCCGGCGGCTCCGGCGAACCCCGGGGACGGCCGAACCCAGCGGTGGCGTCACGGCTGTCGCCGACCGCAGCCGTCCGCCCCGCACGTGCCGAGCTCGAACCAGACGGTTTTGCCCGACCCTTCCCGGTGGCAGCCCCAGCGCTGGGCGAGCGCGTCCACCAGGAACATCCCGCGGCCGTTCTCCCCGGTGCCCGCCGCCAGCACCCGGGGCACCCGCCGCTCCCCGTCGGCGACCTCGCAGCGCAGCACGCCGTGCGCGGCGAAGAGCGTGAGCCGGAAGCCGCTGCGGGCGTGCAGCAGGGCGTTGGTGGCCAGTTCGCCGACCAGCAGTTCGGCCACGTCCGCCACCTCGCCGCGCTCGGCGATCCCCCAGCCCTCCAGCTGCCTGCGCACCTGCGCGCGTGCCTCGCGGACGGCGGAGGGCCGGGGCCCGTACTCGACGCTCAGGTGGCCGGCTCCCAGGGGTGGTTGCGGGAAGGGGCCGTAGGGGGCGTCGGGGTCCGGGAGGTGGCACCCGGAGAGTTGCTGCATGCCTCCAGGGTGATCCCCGGGGACCCTTTGGCGCAGGGGGAGGACTACCCGTTCCCCTACCTGCTTGTGCAGGTGGGGCGTTAGGCGTACTGCAGGCGGACCGTCGCGCCGTCGCTGTCGTCGCGGATGTCGACGTAGGCGCAGACCTGCCGCGCGTACCACAGGCCGGGGCCGGGTTCCGGGCCGTCGGGCGGCGGCGGGACGAAGCCGGCGAGCGGGTCGGCGACGGGGCGGGCCGAGCGCAGCTCGCAGACGCAGGCGGGCGCCTCGCCCCACAGCAGGGCGCTGCCGTCGAGGGGGGCCAGGGCAGCCGCGGCCCCGGCGACGGCGGTGGCGAACAGCTCGGCGTCCGCGGCGGGCAGTCCCCGGTGCTCCGCCCAGCTCCGCACGGCCACCGCGTGCGGCTCGGCGAGGGGCTCGGCGCCCTCGGGGGGCAGCGGCAGCGGTACCGCGTCGAGTTCGGCCACGAGCCGGAACGGGTCCTCGTACACCTCCGTGCCGGGGTGGGCGCGGCGGGCCGCGGCGACGACGGCGGGCCCGGCGGTGCGGGTGTCGTAGGCGCACAGGGCGGTGGTGGCCAGAGGGCCGAAGAGGGGGTTGGCGAGGGCCTCGTAGCGGATCCACTCGGTGGTCTCGCGGGTGGAGCGTCCGGCGCGGCCGCCCCACACGGGTTCCATCAGCAGGTGGATCCGGCCGCCCGGGCCGGCGTGGGCGGTGAGGTGGGCGGCGGCCCGGGCGACGGCGTTGGCGGCGGAGCCGGTGTACCACTCGGTGTGCGGCACGCAGGTGATCTGCTTGGCGTCGCCGCCGAGGGCGTCGCGCAGCAGGTCCAGGTGGTGCGGGGCGGCGATCGCCACGGGCGGGGGTTCGCCGGGGGCGGCGAGGCCCTCGCCGAGGAAGGGCAGGGCGGCGGCCACGAAGGCGTCGCCGGAGTCGAAGACGGCCATGCGGTGGTCGAACGGGGTGGCTTGTCCGGTGGTCATGTGATCCCCTCGGGTGGGTGCGGGACGGGGTGCGGGCGGTCAGCGCTGTGCCGTCACCCAGGCGGCGATCTGGCTGCGGTTGCTGAAGCCGAGCTTGCTGAGGATGCGTTCCACATGGCCTTCGGCGGTGCGTCGGGCGATGACCAGGCGGTCGGCGATCTGCTGGTTGGCCAGCCCCTCGGCGACGAGCCGGGCGACCTCGGTCTCGCGGCGGGTGAGACGGACCGCGGTGTCCTCGTGCGGTGGCGGGGCGGCGTACTCGGCGGTGGCCGGCTCCTGGAGCGCGTGGCCGACCAGCTCCGCGAGGGCCAGGGCGCCGCCGCGCCGGTGGGCCCGCTCGAACGCCTCGCGGCCGAGGGCCCGGCCGGCCCGCTCCTCGCAGTCCCGGCGTGCGGAGGTGAGGGTGCGGGCGCCCCAGCGGCCCGCGTCGATGTCGGCCCAGACGCGGTCGGCGCCGCCCAGCAGCACGGCCGCGTGCTCGTGGGCGCCGCGCTCGACGGCGATCAGGGCGAGCAGGTCGAGGGTGAGGGCGATGCCGATGACGTCGTGGACGGCGAATTTGAGCCGGAGCGCCTCGCGGGCGTGCCGCTCAGCCCGGGCCCGGTCGCCGCGCACGGTGTGCGCGAGGGCGAGCATGCGCAGCACGTACGACCGCACCCACTGCTCGCCGTGCCGCTCGCACAGCCCGAGGGCCCGCTCGCACACCTCGACGGCCCGCTCGGTCTCGCCCAGGAAGCTCAGCGCGCAGGCGAGTTCGACCTGGTCGAGGCCGACGAGGCTGAGGTGCTGGCCGGGCACGGGCCCGCGGGCGACGGTGGCCTCGAAGTGCCTCAGCGCGTCGGGCAGGTCGTCGCCGAACAGCCGGAGGACGCCGATGACGTACTCGGCGTGGGCGGCCTCGGCGCTGTCGCCCAGGGCGCGGGCGAGGGCGAGGGCGTCCGTGGCGTACCGGCTGCCCCGGGGGAGGTCCTGGGTGGCGGCGACCAGCAGCCCGGCGACCCACAGGCCGCGGGCCCGCTCCCTGGTCGGCTCCGGGTTGGCGGCCAGGGCCCGGTCGAGCCAGTACAGGCCCTCGCGGGGGGCGCCGCAGGCGTGCCAGTGGAACCAGAGGGTGCCGGCCAGGTGCAGTCCGGCGCGTGCCTCGCCGGGGGTGGTGAGGCTGAAGTCGAGGGCGGCGCGCAGGTTGTCGCGGTCGGCGCGCAGGCGGGCCACGATCTCCGGCTGTCCGGGCCCGAACCAGTCGCGTTCGCACGCCTCGGCCCGTCCGAGCATCCAGTCCCGCAGGCGCCGCCGGGCGGCGGTCTCCTCCCCGGCGGTCCGCCGCAGTTGCTCCAGCCCGTACTGGCGCAGGGTGTCGAGCAGCCGGTAGCGCACGCCGTCGGGGCCGGGCTCCCGGCACAGCACGGACTTGTCCACGAGTCCGGCGACGGCTTCCAGTACGTCGTCGGTGCGCAGGGAGACGGGCGTGGGCGCGGGCAGGGTCACGGTCGCGGTGAGCGCTTCGGCGGGCCGGAGGCCGGGACCGTCCGTGAGGTGGGCGGGTCCGGTGCCCCGGACCCGCTGCCGCACGGCGGGGGCGGCGAGGTGCCCGCCGCCGGCCGGCCACGCGGGGGCGTCCCGCGGGGGGTCGTCGGCGCACACCGCCTCCGCCGTCTCCAGGTCGAAGCTGCCCGCCAGCACCGACAGCCGGGCCCAGACCAGCTGTTCGGGGCCGGTGCACAGGTCGTGGCTCCAGGCGACCGCCGCGCGCAGGGTCTGGTGGCGGGGCAGGGCCGCGGGGCTGCCGGTGGTGAGGAAGCGGTAGCGGTCGTCGAGCCGGTCCAGGAGCTGGTCGGCGTCGAGGACGCGCATGCGGACGGCGGCCAGTTCGATGGCGAGGGGGAGGCCGTCCAGGCGCCGGCACAGGCGGGCGACGGACGCCAGGTTGGCGGGGGTGAGGCGGAAGCCGGGGGCCACGGCGGCCGCGCGGTCGGCGAAGAGGGTGAGGGCCGGATAGCCCTCGGCGGCGGACAGGTCCCCGTCCGGGTCGGGCACCGGCAGGGGGCGCACCTCCAGCAGGTGCTCCTCGGTGAGGCCGAGCCGGTGCCGGCTGGTGGCGAGGATCCGGACGCCCTCGGTGCCGTGCAGCAGGGCGGCGGCGAGCCGGGCGCACGCGGCGGCGAGGTGCTCGCAGTTGTCGACGACGAGCAGCAGCCGCCGGTCGCGGACCTGCTCGACGAGGGCGTCGAGCGGCGGCTGGGCGGAGTGGTCGTACAGGCCCAGCGCGTCGGCGGCGGCCAGCGGGACGAGCGCCGGGTCGTGCAGCCCGGACAGGTGGACGAAGCGCACCCCGTCCGGGAAGGCCCGCCGGACCCGGGCCGCGATGCGCGCGGCGAGCCGGGTCTTGCCGACGCCGCCCGGCCCGGTCAGCGTCACCAGCCGTGCGCGGGCCAGCAGCTCGCGTCCTTCGGTCAGTTCGCCACGCCGGTCGACGAAGCTGGTCGTCTCGACCGGCAGCCGGTGGTCCCGTCGTGGCGCTGATCCGCCCATGATCAGCCAGTCCTCTGGGGGTGTGGTCCGGGGATCCGGACACTCCAGCTCCCCTTACGCGGACCCCCACCCTCTCCCGTTCCGCACATATATGCACGTGCGGGTCATACCCGTGGGTGGAGTTCGGCCGCTTGCTCTCGACCGGCGCGCCGCACGCGTACACTGTGCGGCCGCTTTCCGTCTTGACCTGCTCATGCCATTGGCAGAACGATGTGCGCCACCCGCACCACGTACGTCGCACGGAACAACCCCACCTCCCACAAGGAGACTTCATGCGACTTCGCACACGAGGCTCCGGTGCCGGCAGACGCACCGCCGCCCTCGCCGCCGTCCTGGCACTCGCCCTCGCCGCCCCCCTGTCGGCGACGGCACCGGACGCCACCGCCGACGGCGCCGCCAAGGCCGCACCCGCGGCCGACGACATCCGGCAGTACGAGATCCACCTGCACTCGACGGCCGCGGACCGCACCGCACTTCAGCGCGCGGGCGTGACCGTCGACGAGGTGCACGGCCACGGGGTCGTCGTCTCCGGCCGCGCGGACCAGATCAAGCGGCTGCGCGCCCGGGGCTACGAGGTCACCCCGCTCGGCGCCGTGCCCGACCGGTCCGCCGGCGAGGACGACGTCCGGCTGTTCGACTTCCCGTCGGGCGACTCGAAGTACCACAACTACGCGGAGATGACGAGCGAGATCAACACGATCGTCTCGGCCAACCCGTCGATCGCGAGCCAGCGCGTGATCGGCACGTCCTACCAGGGCCGGAACATCGTCGCCATCAAGATCAGCGACAACGTGGCGACGGACGAGTCCGAGCCCGAGGTGCTGTTCACCCACCACCAGCACGCGCGTGAGCACCTCACCGTCGAGATGGCGCTCTACCTGCTGCGCGAGCTGACCTCCGACTACGGATCCGACTCACGGGTCACCTCCATGGTGAACAACCGCGAGATCTGGATCGTGCCGGACATCAACCCGGACGGCGGCGAGTACGACATCGCCACCGGCTCCTACCGGTCCTGGCGCAAGAACCGGCAGCCCAACTCAGGTTCCTCGTACGTCGGTACGGACCTGAACCGCAACTGGAACCACCGCTGGGGCTGCTGCGGCGGCTCCTCGGGGTCGACGTCCTCCGAGACCTACCGGGGCCCGGCGGCGGAGTCGGCGCCGGAGGTGAAGGTCGTCGCCGACTTCGTGCGCAGCCGGGTCGTCGGCGGCAGGCAGCAGATCCGGGCCGGGGTCGACTTCCACACGTACAGCGAGCTGGTGCTGTGGCCGTTCGGCTACACGTACTCCGACACCACGACCGGGATGACCGCGGACGACAACGCGGCGTTCAAGGCGGTCGGGCAGAAGATGGCCGCGAGCAACGGGTACACGGCGCAGCAGTCGAGCGACCTGTACATCACGGACGGGTCGATCGACGACTACCTCTGGGGCGTGCACAAGATCTTCGGCTACACGTTCGAGATGTACCCCCGGTCCGGCGGGGGCGGGTTCTACCCGCCCGACGAGGTGATCGAGCGGGAGACCTCCCGTAACCGGGACGCGGTACTGCAGTTGCTGGAGAACGCGGACTGCATGTACCGGTCGATCGGCAAGGAAGCGCAGTACTGCGGCTAGTCCGCGTCCTTCTCTGCGCTTTCCGCCGCCTCGTCCTGTGCGCCGTCCTGGACGCCGTCGTCGAAGTAGGCGTCCAGGACCGCGTCCAACTGCTCGTCCCACTCGGCGAACCGGCTCCTGGCCGGCGCCTCGATCTCGATCGGGTACCAGCGCCGGTCGGGGGTGTGGACGGTGACGGTGTACCGCTTGCCGAAGCGGGCCGTCTCCGTCTCCACCGCGCCGATCTCGTCCCAGCGGAACTCGCACTCCTGGTCGTCCAGGCAGAGCCGGACGCCTCTGTGGTCGGCGACGATCCGCGCGCGGCGGTCGGACGCCTCGAAGACGGGACCGTCGGCCGCGGCGTCCTCCTCCGGCTCCACCGGCTCGGCGGAGGACGCCGTGTCCGTCTCCTCCACCTCGGCGGCGGTCTCCTCGGCCTCGGCGGCCTCGGGCTCCTCCGCGGGCTCTCCGTCCTTCGCCCGTGGGGACGCGGGTGACGTGAGCCCGGGGATGAAGGCCGGGTCGAACCCGGCGCCTTCCAGGGGCTGGCTGCTCGAACCTATGCGCTGCTCCACAGCGCAGCAGTATGGTCGACAAACCTGTGCCGCACACAGTCGGGCCCGACTTCGTTATCAGACTCCTACACGAACAGGCTCAGCACGGCCGCGACCACGAACCCGGCCACCGACAGCACGCTCTCCAGCACCGTCCATGTCTTGAGCGTGTCCCGCTCGCTGATGCCGAAGTACTTGGCGACCATCCAGAAGCCCCCGTCGTTGACGTGCGAGGCGAAGATGGAGCCGGCCGAGATGGCCATGATGACCAGGGCGACGAAGGCCTGGGAGTGGTCGCCCTCGGAGAGCAGGGGCGCCACGATGCCGGCCGTGGTGACGATCGCGACCGTCGCCGAGCCCTGGGCGACCCGCAGCACCACGGAGATCAGGTAGGACAGGACGATCACCGGCAGACCGACGTCGTTGAACGTGTCCGACAGGGCCTGGGCGACGCCGCTGGCCTTGAGGACGGCGCCGAAGATGCCGCCCGCGCCGACCACCAGCAGGATGTTGCCGACCGGCTTGAGGGACGCGGTCGACACCGTCTCCAGGGACTTGCGGGACCAGCCGCGGCGGATGCCCAGCAGGTAGTACGCGAGGAACAGGGCGATCGTCAGCGCCACGAACGGGTTGCCGAAGAACTCGATCACCGAGCGGAGCGTGGAGGGGTCCAGGGCGATCGAGGAGAAGGTCGCGGCGAGGATGAGGACCAGCGGGGTGCCGATGATGCCGAGGACCGTGCCGAGGGAGACCGGCTGCTCGCTGGGCGCCACCCCGGCGGCCCGCTGCTCGTCGACGACGGCCTGCTTGGCCTCCTCGGCCGCCTCGACCATGTCCTGCGGCACCGCGACGAAGATGCGGCGGCCGATCCACGCCGCGTACGCCCACGCGGCCACCACGGCGGGCAGACCGCAGACGACGCCCATGAGGATGACCCACCCGAGGTCGACGTGGAGCAGACCGGCGGCGGCCACCGGGCCGGGGTGCGGCGGCAGGAAGGCGTGGGTGACGGACAGGCCCGCGAGCAGCGGCAGGCAGTAGAGCAGGATCGACTTGCCGGAGCGCTTGGCGGCGGCGTAGACGATGGGCGCCAGGACGAAGATGCCGACGTCGAAGAAGACCGGGATGCCGAAGATCAGGCCGGTCAGTCCCATGGCGAGGGGGGCGCGCTTCTCGCCGAACAGGCCGAGCAGACGCCTCGCCAGCACCTCGGCGCCGCCGCTGACTTCGAGGATCGCGCCGAGCATGGTGCCCAGGCCGATGATGATCGCGACATGGCCGAGGATGCCGCCCATGCCGGACTCGATGGTGGAGACGGCGTCCGACCTCTGGACCGTGCCGAAGAGTTCGGTGACCGACAGGCCGGCCGCGAGGCCGACGGCTATGGAGACCGCGAGCAGGGCGACGAACGGCTGCAGTCGCACCTTGATGATGAGCAGGAGCAGCAGCGCGATGCCGAGCGCGGCGGTGAGCAGGAGTCCGGCGGTGCCGTCGACGAGGAGGAGCAGTCCTCCCGTGTGGGGCGGTGTCTCGGCGGGGGCGGACGCGGCGAGCGGATGGGACATTCGGGGGTCCTCTGCGTAAGTGCATGCAGCTTCTGGGTAGGGGGGAGCGCGACGCGGCGCATCGGGGCGCCGCGCCTCTCGGACGTGCGGGAGTGGGAGGCGGGGGTGGGTCAGCCGAGGACGGCGAGCGCGTCGATCTCGATGAGGAGGCCCGCGGGGAGACCGACGTAGACGGTCGTGCGCGCGGCGGGCGGCTGGGTCAGGCCCTGCTCCTCGAAGTACGCGTTGTAGATCTCGTTCATCTCGGCGAAGTGGTCGACGTCCGTGAGGTAGACGCGGATCATCATCACGTCGTCCCAGGAGGCGCCGCCCTCTTCGAGGATGGCCTTGACGTTGGCCAGGGTCTGCAGCGTCTGCTCGCGCAGGGTGGGCCCGGCGGGCGTGGGCGGCTTGCCCTCCTCGGCGGGCAGGAAGCCGACCTGGCCGGCGACCTGGAGGATGTTGCCCTTCCTCACCCCGTGGGAGAACTTGGCCGGCGGGGTGGTGTGGGTCTTCGGGGTGAGTGCGGTCTTGTCGGTCATGTGGTGCCCTTCACTGGTGTTCTGCCGGAGTACTCGCCGCTGATGGCGTCCGCCGTACGGCGCACCAGCGGCAGGAGGGTGAGGAGTTCGTCGGCGGTGACGACGACGTTCGGCGCGGAGACCGACATCGCGGCGACGACCCGGCCGTCGGCGCCGCGGATGGGCGCCGCGACACAGTTGATGGACTCCTCGTGGCCGCCGAGGTCGGTGGCCCAGCCCTGCTCGCGCACCTTCTCCAGCTCGCGCAGGAACGCGCTCGCGTGGGGGGTCGAACGGGCCGTGTAGGCGGGGTAGTCGAGCTTCTCGGCGACCGCCCGCCGCTCGTGCTCGGGCAGGTCGGCCAGGAGCAGCTTGGCGACCGCGGCGACGGTGATGGCGACGGGCTTGCCGATGCGGGAGTACATCCGCACCGGGTAGCGGCTCTCGACCTTGTCGATGTAGAGGACCTCGTTCTCCTCGTACACGGCCAGGTGCACGGTGTGCCCGCAGCTCTCGTTGAGGCGGACCAGGTGCGGGTGGGCGATCTCGCGGACGTCGAGGTTCTCCATCGCCTCCTGGGCGAGCGCGAAGAGCCGGGCGCCGAGGCGGTAGCGCTGGTCGGACTGGCGGTAGACCAGGCCGTGCTCGTGCAGGGTGCGCAGCAGGCGCAGGGCCGTGGACTTGTGGACGCCGAGGCGGTCGGCGACCTGCCCCAGGTCGGCGGGCCCCTCGGCGAGCAGCGGCAGGATGCTGAGTGCGCGGTCGACGGTCTGGCTCATGGCGTGGGTACCTCCTCGTCGGCCCGCTGGGGGTCCTCGGTCCAGCCGGGGCCGAGTCGCAGTCTCCCCCATGCCGCGTCGTCCAGGGCGGCCAGCCGGTCGGCGTGCTCGCGGGCGGGCGGGGTCGCGAGGTCGCCGGGCGCGGTGAGGGCGGCGGCGGCCATGAGGTGCCCGTGGCGCAGCCGGTCCCGGACGGGCAGCCCGCGCAGGGTGGCGGAGAGGAACCCGGCGGCGAAGGCGTCGCCCGCGCCGACGGCGGCGACGACCTCGACCCGCGGCGCGGGGACGAAGGTGACGTCCCGTCCCTCGAAGACGGTGGCTCCGGCGGCGCCCTGCTTGACGACCAGCACGTCGGGTTCGGGCAGGGCGGCGCGGACGGCGTCGGCGCTGTGCAGCCCCCAGGCCTCGTCCTGGCCCACGAACACGAGGTCCGCGCCCCGGGCGAGGTCGCGCAGCACCCCGGGGGCGTCCGGGTCGCGCCACAGGCCGGGCCGGTGGTTGACGTCGAAGGAGACCAGGGGGCGGCCGGGGCGGCGCCGGGTCAGCTCGCGCATCAGCTCCAGGCAGCTGCCGGACAGCGCGGCCGTGATCCCGGACAGGTGCAGCACGCGGCCGGCCCGCACCGCCGCCGGGTCGGGGTCCGTCACGCTCATCGCGGACGCCGCGGAGCCGGCCCGGTAGTACGCCACCTCGTGGGCGTCGGTGGCCCGGTCCCCGGCGGTGCGGAAGTAGATGCCCGTCGGGCGGTCGGGGTCGCGACGCACGTGCGTCACATCGACCCCGTACCCGCCGATCGCCTCCACCAGGTGGTCGCCGAAGGGATCGTCCCCGACCCTGCTGACCCACCGCGCGGAGTGCCCCGCCGCCGCCAGCACGCACGCCACGTTGGACTCGGCCCCGCCGATCCCCCGCTCGAACGACGGCACGTCCGCGAGGCGGCCCGGCCGGGAGGGCAGGAACGTGACCATGGACTCGCCGAGCGCGACGACGTCCACGACGTCGGGGGCGTTGCAGGGTCCGGTGGGGGTCACGATGCTCGTAGCTCCTCGGTGGCTTCGGTGGGTGGCGGTTTTCATTGACCGGCGGTGGCCGAGATGTTAGACAGCGTTGAGCGATATACGCAATGAAGGTTGCAAGCAATGCAACGCCGCTGATCAGGAGGCTCTATGACAGCCGACACCGCAGCCGAGCCCCTCGCCCGGCTCGCCGCAGAGCGCGTCGACCACCGCTTCAAGGGCCTCCCGCCGGACGCCGACGGACTGACGGTCGGCGCACTGGCCGCCCAGCGCCGCAACCTCTTCACCGGCGGCTTCGCCACCCCCGTGCTCGCGCTGTCCGCCGAGCGCCTGGAGCACAACCTGAGGCTCATGGAGACCTACGCGGCCCGGCACGGCCTGGCCTTCGCGCCGCACGGCAAGACCTCCATGGCCCCCCAGCTGTTCTGGCGCCAGATCGAGCACGGCGCGTGGGGCATCACGCTGGCGGTGCCGCACCAGGTGCGGGTGGCGCGCGCCTTCGGCGTCCGGCGCGTGTTCCTCGCGAACGAACTGGTCGACGCGGCGGCCCTCAGCTGGATCGCCGCCGAGCTCGACGCCGACCCGGACTTCCGGTTCGTCTGCTATGTCGACTCGGTGCGCGGCGTCGAGCTGATGGACGCGGCCCTGCGCGGCGCCGCCCGCCCGCTGGACGTGGTGGTCGAACTCGCCGCCGGGGAGGGCGCCCGGACGGGGGTCCGCACGGAGGCGGAGTGCGCGGCGGTCGCGGACGCCGTGGCCGCCACGCGGACGCTGCGGCTGGTCGGCGTCGCGGGCTACGAGGGCGAGGTGCCGGAGGCCGACACCGGGCGGGTGACGGCGTGGCTGCGGCGCCTGGTGGCGCTCGCCGCGGACTTCGACCACGCGGGCCGCTTCACCGGCGTGGACGAGATCGTCGTCAGCGCGGGCGGCAGCGCCTGGTTCGACGCGGTCGCCGACGTCTTCACGGAGATCCCCGAACTGTCCCGCCCCGTGCTGAAGTTGCTGCGCTCGGGCGCCTACGTCTCGCACGACGACGGCCACTACCGCAAGCTGACCCCGTTCAACCGGGTGCCCGAGGAGGGCGCCCTGGAGCCGGCGTTCCGCCTCTGGGCCCAGGTGGTGTCGCGCCCCTCCGCCGAGCAGGCCTTCCTCAACGCGGGCAAGCGGGACGCCGCCTACGACCTCGACCTGCCGTTCGCGCAGGTGATCCGCCGGGACGGCGCCGAGCGCCCCGCCACCGGCGTGACGGTGACGGCCCTGTCCGACCAGCACGCCTGGCTGAGCACCACGCCGGAGGCTGACCTGGAGGTCGGCGACTGGGTGGGCCTGGGGCTGTCCCACCCGTGCACCTCGTTCGACAAGTGGCAGCTGATCCCGGTCGCCGAGGCGGACGGCACGGTCGTCGACTACGTCCGCACGTTCTTCTAGGAGGCGAGAAGCGATGGAAGAGCTCGTCATCCGGGACGCCGACGTCGTCGACGGCTCCGGCGCGCCCTCGTACCGGGCCGACGTCGTGGTCGACGGCGGCCGGATCACCTCGATCGTCAAGGAGGCCGCGGCGGCCGGCTGCCAGCGGCCGACGGCACGCCGGGAGCTGGACGCCGAAGGGCTGGTGCTCTCCCCCGGCTTCGTCGACATGCACGCCCACAGCGACCTGGCCCTGCTGCGGGACCCCGATCACAGCGCCAAGGCCGCGCAGGGCGTGACGCTGGAGGTCATCGGCCAGGACGGCCTGTCGTACGCTCCGGTCGACGACCGCACGCTCGGTGAGGTGCGCCGCGCGATCGCCGGGTGGAACGGGCCCGGGGACGACATCGACTTCGACTGGCGCACGGTCGGCGAGTACCTGGACCGGCTGGACCGGGGGATCGCCGTCAACGCGGCCTACCTGATCCCGCAGGGCACGGTCCGGGCGCTCGCCGTCGGCTGGGAGGACCGCCCGGCCACCGCGCGGGAGCTGGACCGGATGCGGCAGCTGGTCTCCGAGGGCATGGAGCAGGGTGCCGTCGGCATGTCGTCGGGGCTGACGTACACGCCCGGCATGTACGCGCGGGACGCCGAACTGACGGAGCTGTGCCGGGTGGTGGCGTCCTACGGCGGCTACTACTGCCCGCACCACCGCTCCTACGGCGCCGGTGCCCTGGAGGCCTACCGGGAGATGATCGAGCTGACCCGCGAGGCGGGCTGCTCCCTCCATCTCGCGCACGCCACGATGAACTTCGGCGTGAACAAGGGCCGGGCGCCCGAGCTGCTGGCCCTGCTGGACGAGGCCCTCGCGGCCGGGGCGGACATCAGTCTCGACACCTACCCCTACACCCCGGGCTGCACCACCCTCGCGGCCGTCCTGCCGAGCTGGGCGAGCGAGGGCGGCCCGGAGCAGACCCTGGGCCGGCTGGCGGACGACGGCACGGCGGAGCGCATCCGGCACCACCTGGAGGTCATCGGCTCGGACGGCTGCCACGGCGTGCCCGTCGAGTGGGAGACCATCGAGATCTCCGGCGTGAACGACCCGGCCCTCGCGGACTACGTCGGCCGGACGATCGCGGAGTCGGCGGCGCTGCGGGGCGAGGATCCGTGGGTGACCGCGCGCGGCCTGCTGCTGGCCGACCGGCTGGCCCCGACGATCCTGCAGCACGTGGGCCACGAGGAGAACGTCCGGGAGATCATGCGCCACCGGGTGCACACCGGCGGCTCGGACGGCATCCTCCAGGGCGCCAAGCCGCACCCGCGCGCCTACGGCACCTTCCCGCACTACCTCGGCCACTACGTGCGGGAGTTGGGGGTGCTGTCGCTGGAGGAGTGCGTCGCGCACCTCACCTCCCGCCCGGCGGCACGGCTGCGCCTGCCCGACCGGGGCCTGGTCCGCGAGGGGTACGTGGCCGACCTGGTGCTGTTCGACCCGGCGACGGTGGCGGCGGGCTCCACCTTCGCCGAGCCCCGCACGCTCCCCACGGGCATCCCCTACGTCCTGGTCGACGGCCGGTTCGTGATCGAGGACGGTCGGCGCACGGACGTCCTGGCGGGCCGGGCGGTCCGCGGGACTCCTCCCGCGTGACCGCCCGGCCGGCGCCCTGCCCTACGGCTTGGGCAGGGTGCAGCCGCTCGCGTACAGGTCGAGCTTGTTGTCGATCCCGAAGCAGGCGGGGATCCGGTAGGTCTGCTGGGCGTAGTTGATGCCCTTGCGGACGGTCACGGTGCCGTTCGCGTCGACCTCGCACGGGTTGTTCACCGTGCAGCGCTCGCCGGACTCGTTGCCGGTGTTGTTGACGGCGACGACCTTGTTGGTGGCCTGGTCGACGACCGGCGAGCCGGAGGTGCCGCCGATGGTGTTGCAGGCGGAGGTGTAGCGGACCGAGTCCTTCCAGCTCCAGTCGCCCTCCTTGAGGGTGGGCACGAACCCGTCGATGGAGCAGCTGTAGATCCGCTTCCAGTAGCCCGAGGGGATCGAGATGGCGGTGCCGGCGACCGGGTGGCTGTCGCTCAGCGTCAGCGGGTTGATGTTGTACGCGCTCTTGATCTGCGCGTACGTGGTGGTGAGCTGGTACAGCGCGACGTCCGTGTCGGTCATCGTGCCGTAGGCGAGCTTGGCGGCGCGCAGGGTGGCGACGCGCGAGCCGGAGGCGTTCAGCAGGCTGAAGGTGCGGCTGGACGCCTTGTCGACGAGGACCTCGCCGGGCCCGGGGAAACCGGACTCCAGACAGTGGCCGTTGGTCATCACGAGCGCCGGGTCGTCGCTCGCGGAGTCGGGCATGCGCACGACCGAGCCGGAGCAGTTGCTGAGCGCGACGGTGCCGGCGAAGTTCACCGCCTTCACCGACGGGTTGAGCCCGGCCAGCGTCTGCTCCACGGACGCGACCACGCCCGACACGGCGGACGTGGCCGGGCCCGCGTCCGCGGCCTTGCCGACGCCCGTGGGGGCGGCGTCGGCGGCGGTCGCGGGAGCCGCGCCGGCCCCGGCTATCGCCAGGGCGAGGAACGCGGCGGCGAGAGGTTTTCTCATGGGGGGTCCCCTCTTGCGACGGAGGCGGCCGGAAAATCTCCGGCCGCCTGCACTATTGTCATGTGCATTGTGATCGCCACGAGGGGCCTCGCACAAGAACCCGTTCCACAACTGGAACCTCGACCTCCGACCCGACCTGCTCAACAGGCCGGAACGGCAGGTCACTTGGGGTGATCGGCACCCCTCCGGACTCCCCGGCCGGCGGACCGCACCGCCGGCCGGCCACACCGCCGCACGTCGGCGTGTGCGCTGCTGCACGCGGGCGGGCGCGCTGCCCGGACACCGGGACCGGACGCCCGCCGGAACGGCCCGAGGGCCGAGGTGAACGACCCCGGCC
>NZ_JAPSKN010000061.1 GCF_031181705.1 Streptomyces sp. | reverse complement strand
CCCGAACGACGGTCTGGGCGGCATCTGGAAGGGCCTGGACGCCCTGCCGGAGGGCGCCGAGATCAAGGCCTCCTTCGACGCCGAGCTCGCCGAGGGCCCGGAGCTGGCGATGGTCGACTCCGACAAGGGCATCACCAACCTGCACGTCCCGTCGGACGTCATCATCGACGCCTCCATGCCGGCCATGATCCGCACCTCCGGCCACATGTGGGGCCCGGACGGCCAGGAGCACGACGCCCTCGCGGTGATCCCGGACTCCTCCTACGCGGGCGTCTACCAGGCCGTGATCGAGGACTGCAAGGCCAACGGCGCCTTCGACCCCTCGACCATGGGCACGGTGCCGAACGTCGGCCTCATGGCGCAGAAGGCCGAGGAGTACGGCAGCCACGACAAGACCTTCGAGATCGCCACCTCGGGCACGGTCCGCCTGGTCGACCAGAACGGCACCGCGCTGATCGAGCAGCCCGTCGCGGCCGGCGACATCTTCCGCGCCTGCCAGACCAAGGACGCTCCGATCAGGGACTGGGTGAAGCTCGCCGTCACCCGCGCCCGCGCCACCGGCGACCCGGCGGTGTTCTGGCTGGACGAGACCCGCGCCCACGACGCCAACCTGATCGCCAAGGTCAAGGAGTACCTGGCGGAGCACGACACCGAGGGCCTGGACATCCGGATCCTGTCCCCCGTCGAGGCGACGAAGCTGTCGGTCGAGCGCATCCGCCGCGGCGAGAACACCATCTCCGTCACCGGCAACGTGCTGCGCGACTACCTGACCGACCTGTTCCCGATCCTGGAGCTGGGCACCAGCGCCAAGATGCTGTCGGTCGTCCCGCTGATGGCGGGCGGCGGCCTGTTCGAGACGGGTGCGGGCGGCTCGGCGCCGAAGCACGTGCAGCAGCTGGTCAAGGAGAACTACCTGCGCTGGGACTCCCTCGGTGAGTTCTTCGCGCTGGTGCCGTCCTTCGAGCAGTACGCCAAGGTGACGGGCAACGCCCGCGCCCAGGTGCTGGCCGACACCCTCGACCGGGCCACGGCTACCTTCCTCAACGAGGACAAGTCCCCGACCCGTCGCGTCGGCGGCATCGACAACCGCGGCAGCCACTTCTACCTGTCCCTGTACTGGGCGCAGGAGCTGGCGCGGCAGACCGACGACGCGGACCTGGCGAAGGCGTTCGCCCCGCTCGCCGAGACGCTCGCCGCGAACGAGCAGAAGATCGTCGACGAGCTGGGCGCCGTGCAGGGCAAGCCGGTCGACATCGGCGGCTACTACCAGCCCGACCCGGCGAAGGCCGCGGAGGTCATGCGCCCGTCCGCCACGTGGAACGAGGCCCTGGCGTCCCTGAGCTGACGCCCCGGGCCGTACCGGTCCGCTGACCCGCGCCCCGGCCGGCATGGCGCCCGGCCGGGGCGCGGGCGTGTCTCACCAGTCGCGGGTGGCGATCAGCTCCTCCCCGTCGGCGTCCGCGAAGCCGTAGGCCCGGGCGACGAACCAGAACTCCTCCGCTATCGCCTCCCGCGCCACGGTCTCGATCTCGCTGCCGGCCTCCTCGAAGGCGGTCTGCAGGTCGTTGAACTCCTCGGTGGCGGCCTGGGTCAGCCGGTACAGCGCCGACAGGCCGGCGGGGTGCTCGGCCTCGATCCGCGCGCACAGCCGCAGCAGGATCTCCCTGCCGCGGTCCAGGACGCGGTCGGGGTAGTAGTCGTCTTCGTAGAGCGCCTTGAGGAACGCGTGGGTGGTCACTTCACTGTTGCCGACGGACATGCCGCGATCATGCACCACGCCACTGACGATCTCGCCCGGAGCCGCCCCATGCCCCCTGCCGCGCCGTCCTTCGAGCTGCTGCCCGGCGCCGCCCGCTCACCGGTGATCCTGCACGTGCCGCACTCGGCGCGGGACGTCCCGGACGACGTGCGCGCGGGGATCGTGCTCGACGACGAGGCGCTCGCCCGGGAGCTCGACCACATCACCGACGCGCACACGGCCCGGCTCGCCGGGGTGGCGGCCGCACGGTCCGCGGTGCCGCCGTGGCGGTTCGTGAACCGGCTGTCGCGGCTGGTCGTCGACCCGGAGCGGTTCCCCGACGAGCGCGAGGAGATGCGGGCCGTCGGCATGGGCGCGGTGTACACACGGACCACGCACGGCGCGGCGCTGCGGCCCGAGGACTTCGAGGCCGGCCCGCTCGTCGAGCGGTACTACCTGCCGTACGCGCGGGCGATGACACGGGCCGTGGCGGACCGGCTGGCGGCCACCGGGCGGGCAGTGATCATCGACGTGCACTCCTACCCGAGCCGGCCACTGCCGTACGAGCTGCACGGTCAGGGGCCCCGGCCGCCGATATGCCTGGGCACGGACTCCTTCCACACCTCACGGGCACTGCTGGGCGCCGCCCGGGAGGCGTTCGCGGAGACGGGGCTGGACAGCCCCTTCAGCGGGGCGTACGTGCCGCTGGAGTTCCACCGGCTCGACGCGCGGGTCGAGGCGCTGATGGTGGAGATCCGCCGGGACACCTACATGACCGAGCCGGGCGGTCCCGCCGGTCCCGGGCTGGAGCGGCTGGCCGGCGCGCTCGCCGGGCTCGTCGACGCGGTGTCCCGCTGAGCCGTCGCCGTCACCGGCTGGAGCACTCCCGCGCGACAAGAGGGCGGGGGCGCGGCGAGGGTGGGTGCATGACGGAGGAGATCACCACGCTGACCGGCCAGGCCCCGCCCCCGGTACGGGACTGGCCCGCCCTCGACCTGGACGGGACGGACTTCGACCCGGTCCTCGCCGGACTGATGCGCGAGGGGCCGCTGACCCGGATCCGGCTGCCGTTCGGCGAGGGCTGGGCATGGCTGGCCACCCGCCACGAGGACGTGAAGCTGATCACCAACGATCCCCGCTTCAGCCGCGCCGAAGTGACGTCTCGTCAGGTGACGCGGATGGCACCGCACTTCAAGCCGCGGCCCGGTTCGCTCGCCTTCGCCGACCAGCCCGACCACAACCGGCTGCGCAAGGCCGTCGCCGGGGCCTTCACCGTGAGCGCGATGAAGCGGCTGCGGCCCCGCGCGCAGGAGATGCTCGACGCGCTCGTCGAGGACGTGACGCGGGACGGGCCGCCCGCGGACCTGGTCGAGCGGGTCCTCGAACCGTTCCCGATCGCCCTGGTCAGCGAGGTCATGGGCGTGCCGGAGGCCGACCGGGAGCGGGTGCACGCCTGGACCCGGCAGATCATCTCCACCTCCGGCGGTGCCGAGGCCGCCGACCGTGCGAAGACCAGCCTCTACGGGTGGATCACGCAGACGATCGACTCCCGCGCGGACGGCACCGGCGAGGACGTGTACTCCCTGCTGGGCGCCGCCGTGGCGCGCGGCGACCTCCGCGAGGCGGAGGCGATCGGCCTCGCCGGACCGTTGCAGATCGGCGGCGAGGCCGTCACCCACAACTGCGGGCAGATGCTGTATCTGCTGCTCACGCGGCCGGAGTTGCTGCGGGCGTGGCGGGAGCGGCCCGAGGCACGGGACGCCCTGGTGGACGAACTGCTGCGCTACGTCCCGCACCGCAGCTCCGTCGGCCTGGCGCGGATCGCCCTGGAGGACGTCGACCTGCACGGGCACCGCATCCGCGCGGGCGACCCGGTGTACGTCTCCTACCTCGCCGCCAACCGCGACCCGGACGTGTTCCCCGAGCCGGACCGGATCGACCCGGGCCGTGCGCCGAACCCGCACCTGGCCTTCGGCAACGGACCGCACTACTGCACCGGGGCGGTCCTGGCCCGTCTCCAGACCGAGCTGCTCCTCACGACCTTGCTGGAGCGCCTGCCCAACCTGCGCCTCGCCGTCCCCGCCGGCCAGGTCGCCTGGCGGCGCAGGACGATGATCCGTGGGCCGCGGACGCTGCCCTGCACCTGGTGAAGGGGGCTCGCGGCCCGGTGTTCAGGCCCGCAGCCACTGGGTGACGACGACGTCCGCGTCCGTGCGCAGCCGCAGCGCGAAGGGGCCGGACGGGGGTGTGTCGGCGCTGAAGCGGCCCAGGTCGTCCGCCGTCAGCGGGGAGCCGGGGCGAGGACCGCCCAGGACCTCGATCCGGGCCGGCTGCGGCGGCAGCACCTGGCCCATGAGCCCGTCCTGCGTCACTTCGACGTCGACCGTCACCTCGCCCGCCCGGAAGGTCAGCATCCGGGGGGCGGGGGCGCCCCGGACCGGGAGGGCGTCGACCAGCGAGTCGAAGGTCAGCTCGGCGACCCGGGCGTCCAGGTCGTGCAGCGCGTAGGCGTCGACGGCCAGTTGCTGGAGCTCCGCGGGGACCGGGTCGAGGACGGCGGCGGCCCGCCGCAGCTCCTCCTCCAGCAGTCCGTCGTCGAACTCGCCGGCGTCGCATCCCTCTTCACCGAAGAGGCCCTCACCACCGCTGTCGTCCGCGCCGGTCGGGGCTCCCCTGCCGTTCAGGTCGTCCGTGCCGTTCATGTCGCCCGTGCCGTCCATGCCGTTCACCTCGCCCCCCGTGCCTCCAGCCGGGCCCGCAACCGGCGCAGGCAGCGCTGGCGCAGCGGTCCGATGCTGCCCACCGCGATCCCGAGCGCGGCGGACACCTCCTGGTAGCTGGGCGGCGGTGTGGCCATCAGCATCCGCAGCAACTGCCTGCAACGCTCGCCCAGTTCCTCGAACTCCTGCCACAGCCGCCGCACGCGCTCGCTCTGGGCGGCGGCCTCCTCGGAGTCGAGCAGCGACTGTTCCGGCGTGCCGTCCTCGCTGACGCGGTCCAGCAGCCGCGGATCGTCGGTCAGCGTCAGCCGCTGCGCGCTCCTGATCACCTTCAGGCACTCGTTGCGCGCCGTGCTCGCCAGCCACGCGCCCGCCTTGTCGGGCTCCCGGATCCGCCCGAGGTGCTGGGCGAAGCGGAACCAAGCGGTCTGGTACACCTCGTGGGCGTCCGCGTCGGAGAGCCGGTGGGCCCGCACCACGGACCAGACCAAAGGACTCAACCCCTCCACGAGCGCCTTCCAGGCCGCCGCGTCGCCGTCGGCCGCGGCCTGGACGAGCGCGCCGGCATCAGTACGGTCCACCCCAGCCCCACCCCTCGTGTACGGCACGTCATCGTACGCCGGGGAGGGAGCGGCACCGGCCCTCACAGGCCGGAAGCCTGGCGCACGACCGGCACCGGACGCCAGGTGGGCGGACGCAGGGCCGGGACGTACGCTCCGCGCACTTCCGCCACCCCCGCGCCGGAGAGGAGTCGGCGCCGGGCCACGCGCGGGTCGGTCTCCTCGTGCGCCGTCATGTGGGCGGCGATCATGCCCGCGGTCACGGGGGTGGCGAAGGAGGTGCCGCTCCACTGCGCGTACCCCTCGAACATCACCTGGTCCGGCTTGGCGGCGTTGCCCTCGTCGCTCAGGACGCCGCTGTGGCGCGGGTGCCGGCAGGTGCAGTCGTAGGTGAAGCCGTAGCGGCAGGCGTCGTAGGTGGAGTGCTGGTAGACGTACGGGACGGGTGTGTCGAAGCCGGTGAGGGCGCTGGTGAGGCGCTCGCCGGGGGCGTAGACCTGCACCCAGGGGCCGTGGTTGGTGAAGCAGGCGCCGCACGCGCCGTCGCTGCGCAGCGCGCCGACCGACAGCACCGCGTCCTCCCAGCCGGGCAGGCCGGCGTAGGCGGCGGGCCAGAAGGGGCTCGCGCCGGCGTTGTTGCCGGCGGCGGCGACCAGCAGGGTGCGCTGCGCGCGCAGTTCCCGCATGAAGTTCTCCACGCCGAGCAGTCCGTCGGTGCGGCCGTTGGAGGTGCCGGCGGAGAGGCTGAGCACGTCGGGCCAGCCGCCGGCGTCGACGGCCTCGAAGAGCTTCTCGCCGAACTCCGACTCCAGGATGGCGCCGGCGTCGTTGAGGCTGCCGCGGACGGTGATGTTCGTGTTGGGCGCGACGGCGGCGACCAGCCCGGCGATGAACGTGCCGTGGCCGACGTACTGCTGCAGGATGCCCTGCTCGTCGCACTCCTGGAGCTGGGCGTCACCGTCGGTGTGGGCGAGCAGCGCGCAGGAGCGGTAGTCGTGCGTGAGGCCGGTGTCCACGACGAGGACGCCGACGGCCGTGCCCGGGTCGTGGGGCACGTCGGCGGGTGCCGGGTTGGGTGG
This sequence comes from Streptomyces sp., assembly GCF_031181705.1. Taxonomy (GTDB): domain Bacteria; phylum Actinomycetota; class Actinomycetes; order Streptomycetales; family Streptomycetaceae; genus Streptomyces. Next base: position 24,968 of record NZ_JAPSKN010000061.1, on the reverse strand, counting down.
CTCGCTGAGCGGGGCGGGGACCGGCTCGTCGCCGGGGCAGGCGTTGACCGCGATGTGCACCACGTGGTTGCGGGCGACCATCCGGTGCCCGGCCCGCGCCTCGCGTTCGCGCACCGAGCGCAGCGCCTGCGCGACGGCCCGGTCCGCCCCGGGGTGTCCCTCACCGGGGTCGCCGACCCGGATCCGGGTGACGCCGCTGCGGTTGGCCGCCGGGCCCGCGCGGCGGACCTGTTCCTGGTCGAGGTCGGGCGCCGCCGTGAAGTGGGCCCGCACGGTGTCCTCGACGAGCTGTGCCTCCTCGCCGTCGCGGACGAGGACGACGCCCTTCTCGTACAGGAACTCGGCCGAGTCGTCGGGCCCCGTCGCCAGGGGGACGCCGGGCATCGAGCGCTGGATGTGCTCGAACTGCTCCTGGAATCGCTGAGGTGCCATGGCGTGTCCTCCCGTTGGTGCGACGGCGTCGGCCGGTGGGCGGCGCGGGCGTCGATTCTGTCGAACAAGAGTCGCCGAGGCGGTTTTTGATACAGCTCCGAACCTGTGGGGTGCCGTTCGGTGCCACTACCATCCGACAGGTGACGGCGGGAAGCGACTCGGTGCTGGAACTGCTGCCGATGGTGTTCGCCGACCCGGGCGAGGCTCTCGCGCGGGCCGGGGCGCTGCTGGACGCCGGTCCCGCGCCGCTGCACGCCTCCGTCGCCCACCAGGTGATCGGCATCTGGCAGCGGGACTTCGGCGATCTGCGGCTCGCGCTGCACCATCTGCGCCGGGCCGGGCAACTGGCCGCGCGGGCCGGTTCGGCCGACCGGGAGGCGGACGTCCTGGCCACCACGGGTGTGGCGCTGGTGCACGCGGGCCGTACCCGGGAGGGCCTGGCCGCGTTCGAGCGGGGTGTGGCGCGCGGCGGCGGGCTGACCCGGGCGCGGGTGCGGTACCGGCGGGCGTACGTGTGGTGGGTGCTCGGCCGGCACCGCGAGGCGCTGGAGGACGTACGCCGTGCCGTGCCCGTGCTGCGGCAGGCGGAGGACGTGATCTGGACGGCACGGGCGCTGACCCTGCGGGCGACCGTGCACCTCGCGCTCGGCGCGGTGGAGCGGGCCGAGGCGGACTTCACGGCGGCCGAGGCGCTGTGGGAGACCACCGGCCAGGAGCACGACAAGGCCGACGCGGTGGAGAGCCGCGGACTCGCCGCGTTCCGCTCCGGGGACGTGCCGGCGGCGCTGCGGCTGCTGGACGAGGCCGAGGAGCGGTACGCGCGGCTGGGCACGCCGACGTTCATGCTGAACATCCGGCGCTGCGAGGTGCTGATGGCGGCCGGGCTGGCGCCCGAGGCGCTGACCGAGGCGGACACCGCGATCGGGAAACTGGACGGGATCGGCGGGCAGTCCACCCGCAAGGCGGAGCTGCTGCTGGCCGCCGCGCGGGCGGCCCGGCTGGCCGGGGACCCGCAGACCGCGATCGCCCGGGCCGCCCTCGCCGTACGGCTGTTCGCGGGGCAGCGGCGCACCTGGTGGGAGACGCACGCCCGGCTGGTGCTGATCGAGGCGCGGCACGCGGCCGGGCGCGGTTCGGGGCGGCTGGTCGCGGACGCCGCCGCGGTGGCCGGGAAGCTGGCGTCCTTCGGGGCTCCGGCCGCGCCGGAGGCGGCGCTGCTCGCGGGCCGGATCGCGCTGGATCTGGGCTGGACGGCGGATGCCGAGCGGCATCTGGCCGTGGCGGCGCGCAGCCGGCGCAGCGGGCCGCCGCTGGCGCGGCTGACGGGCTGGTCGGCGCAGGCGCTGCGGGCCCGGGCCGCCGGGTCGTCGCGGGGCGTGCTGGAGGCCTGCCGGCGGGGTCTGGACGTGCTCGACGACCACCGGATGACCCTTGGCGCCTCGGAGTTGCGGGCCCGCGCCACCGAACAGGGCGCGGAGCTGGCGGCGTTGGCGCAGCAGGCCAGTCTGGTCGCGGGCGGGCCGCGGCGGCTGCTGGTGTGGAGCGAGCGCTGGCGGGCCACCGTGCTGGCCACACCGCCGACCCGGCCGCCGGCCGACCCGGAGCTGCTGAGCGGCATGACCGCCTTCCGGGAGATCGCCTCGCGTGCGGAGGCCGCGCGGATGGAGGGCCGTCCGGTCGTGGCGCTGGAGCGGGAGCAGCGGCGGCTGGAGCGGGTGATCCGCTCCCGCACCCTGCACATGCGGGGCCGGGCGCCCGGGGACGGTGACCGGTTCGACGTGGGCCGGCTGCTGGCGCACCTCGGCGACGAGACGCTGCTGGTGGAACTGGCCGTGCTGGACGGGCGGGTGCAGGTGCTGCTGTGCGGACGCGGGCGGGTGCGCCGGTTCGAGGCGGGGCCGCTCGCGCAGGCGGAGCGCGAGGCCGAGCACGTGCAGGCCGGGCTGCGGCGGCTGGCGCACCCGGGGGCAAACGCGCGGCTGCCGGTGGTGGAGGCGGCCGGGCGGCGCCTGGAGGAGCTGCTGCTGGGGCCGGCCGCGGGGCGGCTGGGCGGCGGGCCGGTGGTGATCGTGCCGCCGGGGCGGCTGCACCGGGTGCCGTGGGCCCTGCTGCCGTCGCTGCGGGAGCGGGTGCTCAGCGTCTCGCCGTCGGCGGGCAGTTGGCTGCGCGCCCGGGAGACGGTGCCGCCGCCGGACGGCCGTCATGTGCTGGTGCGCGGGCCGGGCCTGGCGACGGGCGGCGCGGAGGTGCCCGAGCTGGCCGGCCGGTATCCGGGCGCGACCGTCCTGGAGGAGACGCGGGCACGTGTGCCCCGGGTGCTGCGGGAGCTGGACGGGGCGGCGCTGGCGCACATCGCCGCGCACGGCACGTTCCGCGCGGACAGCCCGCTGTTCTCCGCGCTGCGGATGGCCGACGGGCCGATCGTCGTGCACGACTTCGAGCGGCTGGACCGCAGCCCGTACCGGATCATCCTGTCCTGCTGCGACACGGCCCGCTTCGCGTCCGTGGGAGCCGACGAGCTGCTCGGTCTGGTGACCGCGCTGCTGCCGCTGGGGACGGCCGGGGTGGTGGCGTGCAGCGCGCCCGTCAACGACGCGGCGGTGGTGCCGCTGATGCTGGCCCTGCACAAGGGCCTCGGCTCCGGCCTGTCCCTCGCGGAGGCCCTGCGCGACGCCCGGGCCGCCCTGCCGGGCGACGCCCTGCACCAGGCGACGGGGTGGGCGTTCTCGGCGTTCGGGGCGGCTTGAGAGGGATTGCCGGCTTGGCGCTTGGCTCGCGGCGGCTGTGTGACTGCCTTGGGCTCGGCTCGGCTCGACGAGGCGTTGCGGAGGGAGCGCCGGGCGGCCGGATCCGGCTCGGCCGGACGGCCCGGCCCGGATTCGCCGAGAGGTAGCGGTCCGGCTCCGATTCGCCGGAGGCCCGGGGCGGTCTGGCCCGTCCCCTGTTCGGGTCAGACCGCCGGCTCGGGGGCGGGTCAGGCCGGCTGGGCCTGCGGGGTGTCCGTCAGCCAGGGCAGGGCGGCGCGGTCGCCGGCGCCGAGGCGTGCGTAGGCGCTGTACAGGTGGTTGCCGACGGTGCGGATCGACAGGGTGAGGCGTTCGGCGATCTGCCGGTTGCTCAGGCCCGCCGCGGCGAGGGTGACGATCTGCCGCTGCCGGGCGGTGAGTTCACCGAGGGCGAGACCGGACAGGGCGGGTGTGCGGGCGCCCTGGCAGCGCCGGGCCAGGGCCACGGCCCGCGCGCGGGAGTGCCGGGCGGCGCGCGGGTCGCGGTGGGCTCCCACGGCCTGGGCGTGCGCCTCGGCGGCGAACAGCGTGAAGCCCCGCCGCTCCAGTTCCCCGGCCACCTCGTCCAGGGCGGGGCCGTCCGCCCGGGTGAGCGCGTCGGCGTGCCGGGCGAACACGCCGCTCAGCCGGTCGACGACCTTCTCCGGGGCGCCGAGCCGGACGGCGTCGTAGGGGTCGGCGACGGCCGCCAGGGCGGTGTCGAGGTCGCCCCGGCTGTGCAACGGGTCGCAGGCCCGGGCGAGTTCCGCCCGGCAGGCGGTGTCCCCGGGGTCGCCGCGCAGGCCCTCCCGCGCCCAGGCCGCGGCCTCCCGCAGCTCGCCGCGCAGCCGGGCGTACCGGGCCCGGACGGCGGCGTACCCGCCCGGCAGGGGACCGCCCTCGGCGACGAGCCACTCCCCCACGGGCGTCGGCATCAGGCGTACGTCGTCCCGGTCGATCCGGCGGGCCAGCGCGGCGCGTTCGGCGTCGAGGGCCGAGGCGTGATCCTGCGGCGTCCGGGACAGCCGGCGCGCCCGCAGCCGGCCCGCCGCGGCGCGGAGCACCGGTCCGTACAGGGGGTGGGCGAGGCGCACGGCGCCCTGGTCGTCGACGGTGATCAGGCCGTCGGACTCCAGGACTTCGAGGGCCGCGAGGTCCAGACCGTCCGGGTCGCCCGGCAGGGGTTCGGCGAAGGCGAGGCGGTCGAGGGTCTCGCGTTCGCGCGGGCAGCCGCGGCCGAGGACGTGGGCGGTGCGTTCGCGGACGGCCGGGGTCAGCGGCACCGGGCCCCGCCAGGCGCGTTCGCCGGTACCGGGTACGGGGGTCAGCCGGGCGCGGACCGCGCCGAGCAGGTCGCGCAGCAGCCGCAGGTCGCCCCGGGCCAGCCCGCGCAGCCGCCGGCCGGTGAGCGGGTCGAGGGGCCCGGCGCCGGCCGTGAGCAGCTGGGCGGTCTCCTCCTCGGGCAGCCGCTCCAGGGTGAGGCGCGGCAGCAGTTCGCCGGTCCACAGCCGGGAGACCGCGCCCGGCGCCCGGGTGCCGTCCGTGGCCACGACCAGCAGGCGGACGCGGCCGTCGACGGCGAGCTGGTGGAGCAGGGCGGCGGAGGCGTCGTCGAGCAGCTGCGCGTCGTCCACCAGCAGGGTGCGCGCGCCGGCCAGGAGCTGGACCGCGCGGTGCAGGGTGACCGGTTCGGGCAGCAGGTGCGCGAAGGCGGCGAAGGGGATGGACCGGCTCTCGGGGGTGCCGGCCGCCCGGGCGCAGTCGGTACCGCGGATCGCCTCGGTGGCCAGGCGGGTCTTGCCGCAGCCCGCGGGGCCGGTCACCACGATGCCGCGGCGGCCGCCGGACAGGGACCGGCGCACCAGCTCCAGTTCGTCCTCCCGCCCGGCGAACGGCCAGGGCAGCTCCAGCGTCGTCGCGTCCCTCTCGTAAGTCGTCACACAGACATGAGCGCGGCTACTCACGTTTGATACACGGTGACTTGAGTAGCCCTCGACTCAGGTGCCCGGGCCGGGCCGCACGGCAGGCTGGGGCCCATGACCGCACGCTACTGCTCGCTGGCCCAGGCGCCGGCGCCCGCCTTCGCACCGGGGCTGGCCGCCGAGCGGCTGAGCGCGCTGCGCGGCGGGCGGCGGATGTGGGTCAACGGCACGGTGCTGCACTACTGGTTCTTCGACGGCGACACCGACGCCTCCGTCATCCCCGTGCCGGGGACGGGGATGACGCGACGGGTGCCGTGGGCCGGTGCCGAGGAACAGCGGGACGTGGTGCGCGCGTGCTTCCGGCAGTGGCAGGACCTCGGCATCGGCATCTCCTTCGCCGAGGCCGACGACCGCTCGGAGGCCGAACTGCGCATCGGGTTCCAGCTCGGCGCCGGCTCCTGGTCGGCGGTGGGCCGGGACGCGCTGCCGGTCGGCCGGCACGAGCGCACCATGAACTTCGGCTGGGACCTGACCGCGCCCGGGGAGCGCGGCACGGTCCTGCACGAGATCGGGCACGCGCTCGGCATGCTGCACGAGCATCAGAGTCCGTTCGCCGGCATCCACTGGGACGACGAGGCCGTGTACGCCGAACTGTCGGGCCCGCCGAACCACTGGAGCCGGGAGCGCACGCACCGCAACATCCTGTGCCGGCTCGGCCCGGACGAGGCCAACGGCTCCGTGTGGGACCCTCAGTCGGTCATGGAGTTCGCGTTCCCGCCGGGGCTGGTCCTGGAGCCGGAGCGGTACCGCGCGGGCATCGCCCCGCCGGGCACCCTGTCGGCCGGCGACAAGGAGTTCGCGCTCCGCTGGTATCCGCCGGCGGACCGGGAACCGGCCGCGCTGGTGCCGTTCCGCTCGGTGCCGCTGGGGCTCGGCCCCCGCGGACAGGCCGACTTCGTCGTGGACCCGCCGGAGACCCGCACGTACACGCTGGGCACCTTCGGCGACAGCGACGCCGTCGTGGTGGTCTTCGAGGAGCGGGACGGGGAACCGCGCTACCTCGCCGGCCGGGACGACGGGGGGACCCGGCAGAACGCCACGGTCGGCGTCCGGCTCGTGAAGGGCCGCCGCTACCTCGTCCGGATACGCCTGTACTCCGCGTGGGGTGCCGGCGAGACGGCGGTGATGTGCTGGTGACGGCACACGCCCGCCGCACGGACACCTGAGCCACAGTCCGGCACCGGGGGAGCGGTCGGGGACGTCGCCCATGGGGGTGGGTGACGTCCCCGGCCACGCCACTGCCCCACCGCCCGGGCGGCTACCCCCGCTGGGCCGTGTGCCGCCCCGCGTCCACCGCCGCGTACAGGTCGCGCCACGCGGCCGCCAGCCGTTGGGCGCTCTCGGCTTCGAGTTTCCGGGCGACCTCGTCGCCGTCGACGCCGACGTCCTCCAGGCGTCGCCACACCTCGGCGGCGGCGCGGTGACGGCCCATCAGCGTGTCGCCGTACAGGGCGAGCCGGCGGGCGGCCGCCTCCAGGGTGGGCGGGGTCATCGAGGTGATCGTGCCCCAGGTGATCAGCCGTTCCACGTACCGGGTGGGGGACGAGGACGGGTCGCTCACGGTGGTGGACGTCCACATCAGCCGTTGCGGGTGGCCCCCGGCGGCGGCCAGGTCCCGCCAGTGGGCGCCGCCGAACCAGTCGTCGTACAGCCGGTAGAGGTGGCGGGCCCGCGCCACGGCGGCCTCGCCGCGCAGCGCCAGGGCGTCCGGGGTGCCCAGTTCCTCCAGCCGCGCGTCCACCTCGGCGTCCAGGAGGCCCACCGGCAGTGAGACGACCGAGGGGATCATCCTCAGCCGCCGGCCGTCGGCCCGCGCGCGCCTCAGGCCCTCCACGTAGGCGTCGAGGACCTCGCGGTAGCGCGACACCGAGAAGACCGCGGTGACGTGGACCGGGAAGCCCTCGCCGACGCACTCCCTGATCGCGGCGATCCCCTCGGCCGTGGCGGGCAGCTTGACCATCGCGTTCGGCCGGTTCACCGCGCGCAGCGCCTGCTCCGCCTCCGCGACGGCCGACTCGGCGTCGCGCACGACGCGCGGATCCAGGTCCATCGACACCATGCCGTCCAGGCCGCGCGTGGCCTGGTACACCGGCCGGAGCACGTCGCAGGCCCAGCGGACGTCGTACGCCACCACCGCGCGTACGGCGTCGGCGGTGCAGATGTCGTCGGGGGCCAGGTCCGCGAGCTGTTCACGGTAGGCGTCGTCGGTCTCGACGGCCGCTGCCAGCGCGGCCGGGTCGGACGTGGCGCCCCGCACTCCGGTGCGCGCGATGAGACGGCTCAGGCATCCGGAAACCAGGTGGCCGCGGTCGAGTCCGTCCAGCCAGGGCGAGACGCCCTCCGCGACCAGTTCGTCCAGCTCCAGCACGCCCGGTTGCCCCAGCCGGTCCGACATGGCGGGTCGTCACTCCTTGCCGATACGTCACGAGTTCAATCGTCACGGTCAGGTTATTCGCATGCACCCGAGATGAACTACGGGTGACGTGCCACATTGGCGCAAAGTGGTTCCGACATCGACTTGATGAAGTACCGGCTATTTGACGAAGTCCGTCGATCGCCATTGGGCCGGCCTTCGCTTTCGATACAGGATCGGAGCGAACAGCCGGTCCGACGTCCGGCTCGGCCACTTCCGTCTGCCGAGGGAGCACCGCGTGCACGCGTCACACCGCCGTCCTCGACGGCCCTGCACGGGATCTGTCCGCACCCCGTACGCGGATCGGTGCCGAGGGGCTCACCACCTGGGCGAACGACCTGTTTTCTCCCGTCGCGCCCGGCCGTGGCTCCTTGCGGGCCGGCGCGCGGCCGGCCTGTCCGCCCCCGGCCGGGCCGGGCCGGGCACGCCCTCGTGACGGCCGTTCCGGTTTGCCGGCCGGCCGCCGGCGCCGGATGAACGGGAAAGCAACACATCCGGGCCGGGAACACATTTGCGGGCAGAGGTGATTGCGCGCCCCGGTGCCGGGGTCCACCGCAATGCGAACAATTCCGCCCGCGGCGTTCCCGCGCCCTATCGCACGGCCGGAGTCACCACCACAGTCATCACCAGAGCCCTCACCACAGCTATCACCCCTGCTATTACGCGTGCCGAACAATGCGCCGGTCGTCGCGCCGCGGCGCGCGGACGGGCACCACCCGCACGGACCGCGGCGGCGCCGCTCGTGCGGACTGGCCCGAGGACCGGCGGCTCGGCCCGGCGCGGTGCGCCCCCGGCCCCGCCGGCCCACGCCCGAGACCCGCACGGCTGCGCAGTCACGGGGTTTCCCTGCCCCGGCGATGGCGCGCCGGAGTCATGCCATTCGCCGAAGGAGACACCAGTGGACGACGCTCTGCTCGACATCAAGGACAAACCGGCCAGGCAGCAGCCCGAGTGGGGTGATGCCGCACGGGTGCGGCAGGTCGCGGACACGCTGGCCCGCCGCCCGGCCCTGGTCGACGCGGCGGACGTCGACACGCTGCGTTCGCTGCTCGCGCGGGTCGCCTCCGGCGAGGCCCTGGTCGTCCAGTCCGGCGACTGCGCCGAGGACCCCGCCGAGTGCACGCTCGGTTATGTCGCCCGGAAGACGGCCGTGCTGGACCTGCTGGCCGGCGCACTGAAGATGATCACGCACAAGCCGGTGATCCGCGTGGGCCGTATCGCGGGCCAGTTCGGCAAGCCGCGCTCCAGCCCCACCGAACTGGTGGGCGGCGTGGAACTGCCGTCCTACCGGGGCCACATGGTCAACGGCCCGGAGCCCGACCCGGAGAGCCGTCGCCCGGAGCCCCGGCGCATCCTGGACTGCTACCAGGCGGCAGACGAGATCATGACCCACCTCGGCTGGCGGGACGCCGGGCGGCGGCACGCCGTCGAGCCGCCCGTGTGGACCAGCCACGAGGCGCTGATCCTCGACTACGAACTGCCCATGGTCCGCCGGGACGAGCGGGGCCGGCTCGTCCTCACCTCCACGCACTGGCCCTGGATCGGCGAGCGCACCCGCCAGCTCGACGGCGCCCACGTCGCCCTGCTGTCCCGGGTCGCCAACCCGGTCGCCTGCAAGATCGGGCCGAACGTGACGCCCGAGGAGCTGCTCGGGCTGTGCGAACGGCTCGACCCGGGCCGGGAGGAGGGCCGCCTGACCCTCATCGCCCGCATGGGGGCCGCCACGGTCGCCGACCGGCTGCCGAAGCTCGTCGCCGCGGCCCGCGCGGCCGGGCACCCGGTGATCTGGCTGACCGACGCCATGCACGGCAACACCGTCACCCTGCCCGGCGGGCTCAAGACCCGCTTCCTGGAGACGATCGAGCGGGAGATCCAGGAGTTCCAGGAGGCCGTCCGCTCCGAGGGCGGGATCATCGGCGGGCTGCACCTGGAGACCACCCCGGACGACGTCACCGAGTGCGTCCCCAACGACGCCTGCGTCGACCACGTCGCGGACAAGTACACGTCCTACTGCGATCCGCGCCTCAACCCCGGTCAGGCCGTCGCGGTGGCCTCGGCCTGGCTCGGCTGACAGCACGGCCCACCCACCCCGGACGGCACGGGCACGGCCGTCGGGCAGACACGCAGATGAGGAGGTCCGGAAGATGGACGGAAAGGTCGCACTCGTCACCGGAGCCGCGGGCGGCATCGGCGAGGCGGTGGCCCGCGCCCTCGGCGAACGCGGCGCGGTGGTGGCAGCCGTGGACCGGGACGCCGACGGGCTGCGGCAGGTGGTGGAGAAGCTGCGGGCGGACGGCCTGGAGGCGCTGGCCCTGCCCGCCGACGTCACCGACGCCGCGCAGGTCGACGCCGTCGTCCAGGAGGCCGAGCAGCGCCTCGGCCCGCTGGAGTACCTGGTCAACGGTGCGGGCGTGCTGCGTCTGGGCACCGTGCGCAACCTCACCGACGAGGACTGGACAACGACGTTCGCCGTCAACGCCACCGGCGTCTTCCTGATGTCGCGGGCCGTCGTCAACCGCATGCTGCCCCGCCGGCGCGGCGCGATCGTCACCGTGGCGTCCAACGCCGCCGCCACGCCGCGGGTGCAGATGGCCGCCTACGCCGCGTCCAAGGCGGCGGCGACCATGTTCACCAAGAGCCTGGGCCTGGAGGTCGCCCGGGACGGCATCCGCTGCAACGTGGTGGCGCCCGGCTCCACCAGCACCCCGATGCTCACGTCCATGTGGCACGACGAGTCCGGCCCGAAGCACACGATCGAGGGCCGGCTGGACGCCTTCCGGGTCGGCATCCCGCTGGGCAAGGTGGCCCGCCCCTCGGACGTCGCCGACGCCGTCGCCTTCCTGCTGTCCGACGAGGCGTCCCACATCACCCTGCACGAACTCACCGTCGACGGCGGCGCCGCGCTCGGCGCCTAGCTCCCGAAGCCCTCACCGACGTCAGGCGACCAGGAGAAGAAGCCCATGGCAGGCATACCCGAGATCACCCCCTACCCGATGCCGGCGGCCGGCGACCTGCCCGGCAACGTCGCCCACTGGTCCGTCGATCCGGACCGCGCCGTTCTGCTGGTGCACGACATGCAGCGCTACTTCCTGCGGCCCCTGCCCGACGGGCTGCGCGAGCAACTCGTGCGCAACGCGCGGCTGTTGCGCGAGCACTGCGCCGGGCTCGGCATGCCGGTGGCGTACACGGCGCAGCCCGGCGGCATGACCGACGAACAGCGGGGCCTGCTGAAGGACTTCTGGGGCCCGGGCATGCGCACGGCGCCCGCCGACCGGCAGGTCGTCGACGAACTGGCCCCGGCCGAGGGCGACTGGCAGCTCACCAAGTGGCGCTACAGCGCCTTCTTCCGCTCCGACCTGCTGGAGCGGATGCGCGCCGCGGGCCGGGACCAGCTGGTGCTGTGCGGGGTGTACGCGCACGTGGGTGTGCTGATGACCGCCGTGGAGGCGTTCACCCACGACATCCAGCCGTTCCTGGTGGCCGACGCGACGGCCGACTTCTCCGAGCACCACCACCGGCTGGCCCTGGAGTACGCGGCGCAGCGCTGCGCCGTCGTCGTCACCACCAAGGAGGTCCTGGCATGACCGGCACCACGACCGGCGACCTGCTCGGCCGGATCCTGGGCGACCGGCCCCCGGCCGCCTACGCCGTGCTGCACCGCCCCGAGACGACCGGCCCGGGCCTGCTCGACGTCGTCGTCGGGGAGACGACCGAGCCGCGCACCCTCGCCGAACTGCCGCTGCCGGACGCCCCGGAGGCGGCCGCCGGTCCGCGTCACGAGGTCCTGGCCCTGGTGCCCTACCGGCAGATCGCCGAGCGCGGGTACGACTGCCCCGACGACGGCACGCCGCTGATCGCGATGACCGTCACCGGTCAGGCCACCGTGCCGGTCGCCGAGGTGCTGACCCGGATCCCCGACCTGCCCGTGGAGCTGTCCGGCGGCGGCTTCGACGTGCCGGACGAGGAGTACGCCGCCACCGTCCGCCGGGTCATCGGGGACGAGATCGGCACCGGGGAGGGCGCCAACTTCGTCATCAAGCGCACCTACACCGCCGACATCACCGGCTACACCCCGCGCCACGCCCTGGCGATCTTCCGGCGGCTGCTGCAGCGCGAGAGCGGCGCCTACTGGACGTTCCTGGTGCACACCGGCTCCCGCACCCTCGTCGGGGCCACCCCGGAGCGGCACATCAGCCTGCGCGATGGCCTGGCGGTGATGAACCCGATCAGCGGCACCTACCGCTACCCGGCCACGGGCCCGACCCTGCCGCAGGTGCTCGACTTCCTCGCCGACCGCAAGGAGGCCGACGAGCTGTACATGGTCGTGGACGAGGAACTGAAGATGATGGCCCGGATCTGCGAGTCGGGCGGCCGGGTGGTCGGGCCGTACCTCAAGGAGATGGCCCGCCTGGCCCACACCGAGTACTTCATCGAGGGGCACAGCACGCGGGACCCGCGCGACATCCTGCGCGAGACCCTGTTCGCCCCGACCGTCACCGGCAGCCCGCTGGAGAACGCCTGCCGGGTCATCAGCCGGTACGAGCCCGAGGGCCGCGGCTACTACAGCGGCGTCGTGGCGCTGATCGGCCGGGACGAGCACGGCGAGCGGGCCCTGGACTCCTCCATCCTGATCCGCACCGCCGACATCGACGACGCCGGCCGGCTGCGGATCGGGGTGGGCGCCACGCTCGTGCGGCACTCCGACCCGGCCGGTGAGGTCGCCGAGACCGCGGCGAAGGCGGCGGGTCTGCTCGCGGCCATCGAGAGCGACGGGCCCTCCCGCTTCGCGCACCACCCGCGGGTCCGGGCGGCGCTCGAACAGCGCAACGCCACCCTCGCCGGCTTCTGGCTGGCCGGTCACGGCCGGGAAGCGGGGCCGGATCCGGTACTCGGCGGCCGCCGGGTGCTGGTCGTGGACGCCGAGGACACGTTCACGTCGATGCTCGACCACCAACTGCGCTCCCTGGGACTGCGGGTGACGGTGCGCCGGTTCGACGAGCCGTACTCCGTGGACGGCTACGACCTCGTCGTCATGGGGCCCGGCCCGGGCGACCCGCGCGACGTCGACCATCCCAAGATCGCCCACCTGCGTGCCGCGGTGCGCACCCTGCTGGACGAACGCCGCCCGTTCCTCGCCGTCTGCCTCAGTCACCAGACGCTGTGCACGCTGCTCGGCTTCCCGCTGGTGCGCCGCGTGGTGCCCAACCAGGGCGTGCAGCGGGAGATCGACCTGTTCGGGACCGGGGAACGGGTCGGCTTCTACAACACGTTCGCGGCCCGCGCCGAGGAGGACAAGGTCGAGTGCGAGGGCGTGGGCGTGGTGGAGGTCAGCCGCGACGCCGACACCGGCGAGGTGCACGCGCTGCGCGGCCCGCACTTCGCGTCGATGCAGTTCCACCCCGAGTCGGTGCTCACGCAGGACGGGGTGCGCATCGTCGGCGATCTGATCAAGGAGGCCCTCCCCGGCGCGATGGGAAAGGAGCGCGGCACCGTTGAGCAGGTTGCGCTGGCTGACCGCGGGTGAGTCCCACGGTCCCGCACTCGTGGCGACGCTGGAGGGTCTTCCCGCCGGCGTGCCGATCACCACGGACATGGTGGCGGACCATCTCGCGAGGCGGCGGCTGGGCTATGGCCGCGGTGCCCGGATGAAGTTCGAGCGCGACGAGGTCACCTTCCTGGGCGGGGTGCGGCACGGTCGCACGCTGGGTTCACCGGTGGCGATCATGGTGGGCAACACCGAGTGGCCCAAGTGGGAGCAGGTCATGGCGGCCGACCCGGTCGACCCGGAAATCCTGGAGGGTCTGGCGCGCAACGCCCCGCTGACCCGTCCGCGCCCCGGCCACGCCGATCTCGCGGGTATGCAGAAGTACGGCTTCGACGAGGCCCGCCCGATCCTGGAGCGCGCCTCGGCCCGCGAGACCGCCGCCCGGGTGGCGCTGGGTGCGGTGGCCCGCTCCTACCTGAAGGAGACCGCCGGCGTCGAGATCGTCTCCCATGTGGTGGAGCTGGCCTCGGCGAAGGCGCCCAAGGGGGTCTACCCGACGCCGGGCGATGTGGAGAGGCTGGACGCGGACCCGGTGCGGTGTCTGGACGCGGACGCCTCGAAGGCGATGGTCGCCGAGATCGACCAGGCCCACAAGGACGGTGACACCCTCGGCGGTGTGGTGGAGATCCTGGCCTACGGGGTGCCGGTGGGTCTGGGTTCGCACGTGCACTGGGACCGCAAGCTCGACGCCCGCCTCGCCGGCGCGCTGATGGGCATCCAGGCCATCAAGGGCGTCGAGATCGGCGACGGCTTCGAACTGGCCCGCGTCCCGGGCTCCGAAGCGCATGACGAGATCGTCGCGACCGAGGCGGGCGTCAGGCGGGCGTCGGGCCGTTCCGGCGGCACCGAGGGCGGGCTCACGACCGGTGAACCGCTGCGCGTGCGGGCGGCGATGAAGCCCATCGCCACCGTCCCGCGGGCGCTGCGCACGGTGGACGTCAGCACGGGCGAGGCCGCCCTGGCCCACCACCAGCGTTCCGACGTGTGCGCGGTCCCGGCCGCCGGGATCGTCGCGGAGGCGATGGTGGCCCTGGTGCTGGCGGACGCGGTGGCGGAGAAGTTCGGCGGCGACAGCGTGGCCGAGACCCGCCGCAACGTCACCTCGTACCTCGACCACCTCGCCATCCGATGACCGGCCCGCTGGTCGTCCTGGTCGGCCCGATGGGCGTGGGCAAGTCCACCGTCGGGCAGCTGCTCGCCGAGCGGCTCGGGGTCTCCTACCGGGACACCGACGACGACATCGTCGCCGAACAGGGCCGGACCGTCGCCGAGATCTTCGTCGACGAGGGAGAGGCCGCCTTCCGGGCGATCGAGAAGGCCGCCGTGCACAAGGCGCTCGCCGGGCACGACGGCGTCCTGGCCCTCGGCGGCGGCGCCATCCTCGACGCCGACACGCGTGCGCTGCTCGCCGGGCAGCGCGTGGCGTACCTGTCGATGGACGTCGAGGAAGCAGTCAAGCGCACCGGCCTCAACGCGGCCCGCCCCCTGCTCGCGGTCAACCCGCGCAAGCAGTGGCGCGAGCTGATGGAGGCCCGTCGGCACCTCTACGAGGAGGTCGCCACGGTCGTCGTGGCCACCGACGGCCGCACGCCCGAAGAGGTAACGCAAGTCGCCCTCGACGCACTGGAGTTGAAGGAAGCATGAGCGAGGCAGTGACGCGGATCCAGGTCGGCGGCACCGCGGGCACCGACCCCTACGAGGTCCTGGTGGGCCACCGGCTCCTGGGCGAGCTCGGCGGACTCGTCGGCGACAAGGCCAAGCGGGTCGCGATCGTCCACCCCGAGGCCCTGGCCGAGACCGGCGAGGCCCTGCGCGCCGACCTGGCCGAGCAGGGCTACGAGGCCGTCGCCATCCAGGTGCCCAACGCGGAGGAGGCCAAGACCGCCGAGGTCGCCGCCTACTGCTGGAAGGCGCTCGGCCAGTCCGGCTTCACCCGCACCGACGTCATCGTCGGGGTCGGCGGCGGCGCGACCACGGACCTCGCCGGTTTCGTGGCCGCGACCTGGCTGCGCGGGGTGCGCTGGATCGCCATCCCGACCACCGTGCTCGCCATGGTCGACGCGGCCGTCGGCGGCAAGACCGGCATCAACACCGCCGAGGGCAAGAACCTCGTCGGCGCCTTCCACCCGCCCGCCGGTGTGCTCTGCGACCTGGCCGCGCTGGACTCCCTTTCGGTCAACGACTACGTCTCCGGGCTCGCCGAGGTCATCAAGGCCGGCTTCATCGCGGACCCGGTGATCCTCGACCTCATCGAGTCCGACCCGGAGGCCGCCCGCACCCCGGCCGGTCCGCACACCGCCGAGCTCATCGAGCGCTCCATCCGGGTCAAGGCCGACGTCGTGTCGTCGGACCTGAAGGAATCGGGCCTGCGCGAGATCCTCAACTACGGCCACACGCTCGGCCACGCCATCGAGAAGAACGAGCGGTACAAGTGGCGCCACGGCGCCGCGGTCTCGGTCGGCATGCACTTCGCCGCCGAACTCGGCCGCCTGGCGGGCCGGCTGGACGACGCGACGGCCGACCGCCACCGCACGATCCTCGAATCGGTCGGGCTGCCCCTGTACTACCGTCACGACCAGTGGCCCAAGCTGCTGGAGACCATGAAGGTCGACAAGAAGTCCCGCGGCGACCTGCTGCGCTTCATCGTCCTCGACGGCCTGGCCAAGCCCACCGTCCTGGAGGGCCCCGACCCGGCCGTGCTGCTCGCCGCGTACGGCGAAGTCGGGCAGTAAGTCCCTCTGCGCGTCTTCCGCCCGGAATCGCCTTACGGGGCCGGGCACTTCGGACCGCCCCCGGCCGTTCACACCACGACGACCGGGGGCGGTACCGTTCGGTAGCAGCGGGTTCCGCCCCGCAGTCAGCGCCCATCGCCTGTACGAGACGGAGTGGCACCGGATGCAGCACGCAGTGGGTTCTCCGCTGCCGCCGCCCCATCAGCCGGGGCACGGACCGGCCGTCGGCTGGTCACCGGCCGCACAACACCCGGGTCCGCACCACCCGGGCGCGCACCAGGGCCCCGCGCAGGTGCCCCCGCCGCCCCCGGCCCCGGGGTACCCCGTGCCCCCGCCCGGCCCGGCCTCGCCGCCACCACAGGCCTCCGCTCCTCCGCCGCCGGACACCACCGGCCATGTGCCGCTGCCGCCGGGCGGCCCGGTCGCCATGCCGAGCGCGCCCCCCGCCGCCGCGGCCCCCGACCCCTCCGGCACGACGCTCGCCGTGCTGCTGATCGGCCCCGCGGGCGCGGGCAAGACCAGCGTCGCCAAGTACTGGGCGGACCACCGCCGCGTACCCACGGCGCACATCAGCCTCGACGACGTCCGCGAATGGGTCCGCTCCGGCTTCGCCGACCCACAGTCCGGGTGGAACGACAACTCCGAGGCGCAGTACCGCCTCGCCCGCCGCACCTGCGGCTTCGCCGCGCGGAACTTCCTGGCCAACGGCATCTCGTGCATCCTCGACGACGCGGTCTTCCCCGACCGGCCGGTCGTCGGCCTCGGCGGCTGGAAGCGGCACGTCGGGCCCGGCCTGCTGCCGGTCGTCCTCCTGCCGGGGCTGGACATCGTCCTCGAACGCAACGCGGAGCGCTCGGGGAACCGGCGGCTGTCCGACGAGGAGGTCGCCCGTATCCACGGCCGCATGGCCGGCTGGTACGGCTCCGGACTGCCGATCATCGACAACTCCCAGCTGGACGTCCCCGAGACGGCGAGAATCCTGGACGACGTCCTGGCCAGGTCGATCGCGAGCCCGCCGCAGTGGTGAGCGCCCCGCAGGGGCGCGGGGAACCGCGCGCCAGGCCCCCACGCACGCGCGGACGGCGCGCACACCCGAACGGCACCCCCACCCACCCGGACATCTCGGGCACCGCCCACTCAGACGCCCTCAACCGGCGCCGAACCGGCGGAGCTCATAGGCTCGGGTCATGTCAGAGGTGTACGCGGCCCGCCGGACGCGTCTGAGGGAATACTGCAACGCGGGCGGCAGCGCGGCGGCGCTGATCTCCCGCCCCGCCAACGTGCGCTATCTCGCGGGCGCCGCCCCGCAGGGCGCCGTACTGCTGCTCGGCAAGACCGAGGACCTCCTGGTGTGCGGCCCGTCCCCGGACCGCCCGCCGGTGGAGCGCCCCGACGAGGCCCTGCGCGTCCAGACCCTGCCCGGAGCAGTCGGCGGCGATCCGGCCGTCGCGGCGGCGGGCATCGCCCAGGGCCAGGGAGCGGACTCCCTCGCCGTGGAGGAGCACCACCTCACCGTGGCCCGGCACCGGGCCCTCGGCTCCGTCGCCCCCCGGCTCCGCCTCGCCAACCTCGGCGGCGCTGTCGAGCAGCTCAGGGTCGTCAAGGACGAGGAGGAGATCTCCTGCATGCGCATCGGCGCCGAGATCGCCGACCAGGCCCTCGGCGAGCTGCTGGAGTCCATCCTCGTCGGCCGCACCGAGCGCCACCTCGCCCTGGAGCTCGAGCGACGCCTCGTCGACCACGGAGCCGACGGCCCGGCCTTCCCCACCTCCGTGGCCACCGGCCCCAACTCCGGCCGCCCCGGCCACCGCCCCACCGACCGCCGAGTGGAGGAGGGCGACTTCCTCTCCGTCTGCCTCGGCGCGACCTACCGCGGCTACCGCTGCGAGATCGGCCGCACGTTCGTCATCGGCACCGCTCCGGCGGACTGGCAGATCGAGCTGTACGACCTGGTCTTCGCGGCCCAGCGTGCCGGACGTGAGAGCTTGGTACCCGGCGCCGCCTGCCGGGACGTCGACCGTGCCGCCCGTCAGGTCCTGGGCTCCGCGGGGTACACGGAGGGCCTCACGGCCCTGACCGGACACGGTGTGGGGCTCGAAATCGACGAGGACCCTCAATTGAGTCCCGCGGCCATGGGTAAACTGGACGCTTGCGTGCCGGTCACCGTCGAACCGGGGGTCCACCTCCCGGGCCGGGGCGGTGTCCGGATCGATGACACGCTCGTCGTCCGCCCCGAGGCGGACGGCGGACCCGAGCTACTCACCATCACGACCAAGGAGCTGCTCGCCCTCTAGGAAGGTGCGTGCACCGGGGTCGTACGTCAGTCCAGGAGATTCCGCAACCGTGGCTTCCACGAACGACCTCAAGAACGGCATGGTGCTCAAGCTCGAAGGCGGCCAGCTCTGGTCCGTCGTCGAGTTCCAGCACGTCAAGCCCGGCAAGGGCCCGGCCTTCGTGCGCACCAAGCTCAAGAACGTGCTCTCCGGCAAGGTCGTCGACAAGACCTTCAACGCCGGCGTCAAGGTCGAAACGGCCACCGTCGACAAGCGCGACATGCAGTTCTCCTACATGGACGGCGAGTACTTCGTCTTCATGGACATGGAGACCTACGACCAGCTCATGGTCGACCGCAAGGCCGTCGGTGACGCCGCCAACTTCCTGATCGAGGGCTTCACGGCCACGGTCGCCCAGCACGAGGGCGAGGTGCTCTTCGTGGAGCTGCCGGCCGCCGTGGAGCTGACCGTCCAGGAGACCGAGCCGGGCGTCCAGGGCGACCGCTCCACCGGCGGCACCAAGCCCGCCACGCTGGAGACCGGCCACCAGATCCAGGTCCCGCTCTTCATCACCACCGGTGAGAAGATCAAGGTCGACACCCGCACCAGCGACTACCTCGGCCGGGTGAACAGCTAACCGTGGCTGCCCGCAACACGGCCCGCAAGCGCGCCTTCCAGATCCTCTTCGAGGGTGACCAGCGTGGCGCCGAGGTCCTGACGGTCCTCGCGGACTGGGTCCGGCACTCCCGGACGGACACCCGGCAGCCGCCGGTCAGCGAGTACACGATGGAGCTGGTCGAGGGCTACGCGAAGCACGCGAAGCGCATCGACGAGCTGATCGCCCAGTACTCGGTCGGCTGGACGCTGGACCGGATGCCGGTGGTCGACCGGAACATCCTGCGGCTCGGCGCCTACGAGCTGATCTGGGTCGACGGGACCCCGGACGCGGTCGTCCTCGACGAGATGGTGCAGCTCGCCAAGGAGTTCTCCACGGACGAGTCGCCCGCCTTCGTGAACGGCCTGCTCGGCCGGCTGAAGGAGCTCAAGCCCTCGCTCCGCCGCGACGAGGCCTGAGAGAGACCCGAGAGAGACCCAGACAGACAGAACGCCGGAGGGCCCGCAGCACGACCGCTGCGGGCCCTCCGGCGTTCCCACGCACCGGCAAGGCCGCCCCGGGCCCCACCCACTGTCGAACGCTGCCGGGCCCCGCGCACCCTGCGATGGCGGCAGTCCCCGAAAACGCCGCCGGGGTGGCCGGAACCGTACGGTTCCGGCCACCCCGGCGGCACGTTTCTGCTGGCCCCCGTGGGGCGGCTCAGCCCTCCTCGTGGGTGGCGACCGCGCGGCGCGCGTCCGCGTCCAGGACGCCCCAGCTGATCAGCTGCTCGGTGAGCACCGAGGGGGACTGGTCGTAGATGACGGCGAGTGTGCGCAGGTCGTCCTGGCGGATCGAGAGCACCTTGCCGTTGTAGTCACCGCGCTGCGACTGGATCGTGGCCGCGTAGCGCTGCAGGGGGCCCGCCTTCTCGGCCGGCACCGTGGCCAGCCGCTCCAGGTCCAGGACCAGCTTCGGCGGCGGCTCGGCGGCGCCGCCCGGGGTCGTGCCCGGGAGCAGTTCCTGCACCGGAACGCCGTAGAAATCCGCCAGCTCGGCAAGGCGCTGCACGGTCACGGCACGGTCGCCGCGCTCGTACGAACCGACCACGACCGCCTTCCAGCGTCCCTGGGACTTCTCCTCGACACCGTGGAGGGAAAGGCCCTGCTGGGTGCGGATCGCCCGGAGCTTGGCCCCGAGCTGTTTGGCGTATTCGCTGGACATATAGCTCCCCGGCACTGTGTCGACGCGTCTGGCGTGGGTGCCAGCCCGCGCGGCTGGTAACTCACTGTGAGGTTACGCAGCGTTACTCTGCCGCGTCAAGCCGAATGGTCCGCACCGACTCTTCCGTGGTAGTGGCCCCGCATTGCGCCGAATAGGTGATCCGAGGGGGCCGTCCGGGGGATCCGTGAGGCCTGCTACCGTGGATGGCGCAATCCCGACGTCCTTTAAGGTCCGTCCCGTGAGGCGGAGAAGGAGGTCCGTTTCATATGGACACGCACGACTCGCAGTCCGATGCCCGGCCCGTTCTCGAAGGGCCCGACATCGCGCGGGTACTGACCCGCATCGCCCACGAGATCGTCGAGCGCGCCAAGGGCGCCGACGACGTGGTGCTCCTCGGCATCCCGACCCGGGGCGTCTTCCTCGCCCGGCGGATCGCCGACAAGCTGGAGCAGATCACCGAGCGCAAGGTCCCCTGCGGCTCGCTCGACATCACCATGTACCGCGACGACCTGCGCATGCACCCGCCGCGTGCGCTGGCGCGCACCGAGATCCCCGGTGACGGCATCGACGGCAAGCTGGTCGTCCTCGTCGACGACGTGCTCTTCTCCGGCCGCACCATCCGCGCCGCCCTCGACGCCCTGAACGACATCGGGCGCCCGCGCGCGGTGCAGCTCGCCGTGCTCGTCGACCGCGGTCACCGCGAACTGCCCATTCGCGCCGACTACGTCGGCAAGAACCTCCCCACGTCGTTGCGGGAGACGGTCAAGGTCCAGCTCGCCGAGGAGGACGGTCGCGACACCGTGCTGCTCGGTGCCAAGCCGGACGCCCAGTAGCGCTTCAGGCGTACGCCGCTGTCGTACGCCGGCTCAGTGCGCGCGCCCGCGCGCCCGTCTGCCCCGAATCTCCCGTTTGAACTGCCTTACGGAGCCTGACAGATGCAGCGTCATCTCATCTCGGCCGCCGACCTCTCCCGCGACGACGCCGTCCTGATCCTCGACACCGCCGAGGAGATGGCGCGGGTCGCCGACCGGCCGATCAAGAAGCTGCCGACCCTGCGCGGCCGCACGATCGTCAACCTCTTCTTCGAGGACTCCACCCGCACCCGGATCTCCTTCGAGGCCGCCGAGAAGCGGCTGTCCGCGGATGTGATCAACTTCTCCGCCAAGGGTTCCAGCGTCTCCAAGGGCGAGTCCCTGAAGGACACCGCCCAGACCCTGGAGGCCATGGGCGTCGACGCCGTGGTCATCCGGCACGGCGCCTCCGGAGCCCCCTACCGGCTGGCCAACTCCGGCTGGATCGACGCGGTCGTCGTCAACGCCGGCGACGGCACCCACCAGCACCCCACCCAGGCCCTGCTGGACGCCTTCACGATGCGCCGCCGTCTGATCGGCCCGGACGCCGGACTCGGCCAGGACCTCGACGGGCGGCGCATCACGATCGTCGGCGACGTCCTGCACAGCCGGGTCGCCCGCTCCAACGTCGACCTGCTGCACACCCTCGGCGCCGAGGTCACCCTCGTCGCCCCGCCCACCCTGCTGCCCGTCGGCGTCGAGACCTGGCCGTGCGAGGTCTCCTACGACCTCGACAGCACGCTGTCCAAGTCCGACGCGGTGATGATGCTGCGCGTGCAGCGCGAGCGGATGAACGCCGCGTTCTTCCCCACCGAGCGCGAGTACTCGCGGCGCTACGGCCTGGACGGCGACCGCATGGCGCGGATGCCCGAGCACGCCGTCGTGATGCACCCCGGGCCGATGGTCCGCGGCATGGAGATCACCGCCGAGGTCGCCGACTCCGACCGCTGCACCGTCGTCGAGCAGGTCGCCAACGGAGTGTCCATCCGGATGGCCGTGCTGTACCTGCTGCTCGGTGGCAACGAGCCCGCCGTCACCCACCCCCGTACCGAGGAGAAGTAAGACAGATGAGCAAGACCCTGATCCGTGGTGCGAAGGTGCTCGGCGGCGAGCCGCAGGACGTGCTGATCGACGGCGGGACCATCGCCGAGGTGGGCAGCGGGCTGTCCCCGGAGGGCGCCGAGGTCGTCGAGGCCGGGGGCAAGGTGCTGCTGCCG
Organism: Streptomyces sp.; assembly: GCF_031181705.1. Taxonomy (GTDB): domain Bacteria; phylum Actinomycetota; class Actinomycetes; order Streptomycetales; family Streptomycetaceae; genus Streptomyces. Next base: position 2,939 of record NZ_JAPSKN010000061.1, on the reverse strand, counting down.
GGCCTGGTCGACCTGCACACCCATCTGCGCGAGCCGGGCCGCGAGGACTCCGAGACCGTCCTGACCGGCACCCGGGCCGCTGCCTCCGGCGGCTACACCACCGTCTTCGCCATGGCCAACACCTTCCCCGTGGCCGACACCGCCGGCGTCGTCGAGCAGGTCTGGCGGCTCGGCAAGGAGCACGGCTACTGCGACGTCCAGCCGATCGGCGCCGTCACCGTCGGCCTCGACGGCAAGAAGCTCGCCGAGCTCGGCGCCATGCACGAGTCGGCCGCCGGCGTCACCGTCTTCTCCGACGACGGCAAGTGCGTCCACGACGCCGTGATCATGCGCCGGGCCCTCGAGTACGTGAAGGCCTTCGGCGGTGTCGTCGCGCAGCACGCGCAGGAGCCGCGGCTGACCGAGGGCGCCGAGATGAACGAGGGCGTCGTCTCCGCGGAGCTGGGCCTCGGCGGCTGGCCCGCGGTGGCCGAAGAATCGATCATCGCCCGGGATGTCCTGCTCGCCGACCACGTCGGCTCCCGCGTCCACATCTGCCACCTGTCGACCGCCGGGTCGGTCGAGATCGTCCGCTGGGCCAAGTCCCGCGGCATCGCCGTCACCGCCGAGGTCACCCCGCACCACCTGCTCCTCACCGACGAGCTGGTGCGCACGTACAACCCGGTCTACAAGGTCAACCCGCCGCTGCGGACCGAACGGGACGTGATGGCCCTGCGCGAGGCGCTCGCCGACGGCACGATCGACATCGTCGCCACCGACCACGCCCCGCACCCGCACGAGGACAAGGACTGCGAGTGGGCCGCGGCCGCCATGGGCATGGTGGGCCTGGAGACCGCGCTGTCGGTGGTCCAGGAGACGATGGTCGACACGGGCCTGCTGGACTGGGCCGGCGTCGCCGACCGCATGTCCTTCAAGCCCGCGCAGATCGGACAGGCCACGGGCCACGGCCGTCCCGTCTCGGCAGGTGAGCCCGCCAACCTCACCCTGGTCGACACGGCATACCGTGGGCTCGTGGAACCCGCGGGCTTCGCCTCGCGCAGCCGCAACACCCCCTACGAGGGCCGCGAGCTGCCGGGCCGTGTGACGCACACGTGGCTGCGGGGCAAGGCCACGCTCGTCGACGGGAAGCTCACGTGACACCTGTACTCCTGCTGGCCGCCGAGAAGGAATCGGCGCAAGTGACCGACTGGGCCGCCCGCATCGGCTGGGTCGTCGGCCTCGCCCTCTTCGTCGCGCTCGTCTACTGGCTGATGCGCGAGGGCTGGAAGTGGCGCGGCACCCTCCAGGGCGACCTGCCCGAGCTGCCCACCGCGCCCGACGACCCGGGCCCGGCGCGCCTGACCATGAGCGGCCGCTACCACGGCTCCACCACCGCCGGGCAGTGGCTCGACCGCATCGTCGCGCACGGCCTGGGCACCCGCAGCCGCGCGGAGCTCACGCTCACCGACGCCGGACTGGACGTCGTACGCCCCGGGGCGAGCGACTTCTTCGTCCCGGCGGCCGCCCTGCGCGAGGCCCGGCTCGACAAGGGCATCGCCGGCAAGGTGCTCACCGAGGGCGGCCTGCTGGTCGTCACCTGGGCGCACGGCGACCGGCTGATCGACTCCGGCTTCCGCTCCGACCACGCGGCCGAGCACAACGAGTGGGTCGAAGTCCTCACCACCATGATCGAAACGAACACCAGGGAAGGCGTCGAACGATGACCACCTCCACCAGGGGAGCCAAAACTCCCGCCGTACTCGTCCTGGAGGACGGCCGGGTCTTCCGCGGCCGCGCCTACGGGGCCGTGGGGGAGACCTTCGGCGAAGCGGTGTTCTCCACCGGGATGACCGGCTACCAGGAGACCCTCACCGACCCGTCGTACCACCGGCAGGTCGTGGTGATGACCGCCCCGCACGTCGGCAACACCGGCGTCAACGACGAGGACATGGAGTCCAGGCGCATCTGGGTCTCCGGCTACGTCGTGCGCGACCCCGCGCGCGTGCCGTCCAGCTGGCGCTCCCGGCGCACGCTGGACGAGGAGCTGGCCGCGCAGGGCGTCGTCGGGATCTCCGGCATCGACACCCGCGCCCTCACCCGCCACCTGCGTGAGCGCGGCGCCATGCGCGTCGGCATCTTCAGCGGCGACGCGGTCAAGGACGACAGCGCGCTCCTCGCACGCGTGCAGGAAGCCCCGCAGATGAAGGGCGCCGACCTCTCCGCCGAGGTCGCCACCACCGAGCCGTACGTCGTGCCCGCGATCGGCGAGAAGAAGTTCACCGTCGCCGCCGTCGACCTCGGCATCAAGGGCATGACCCCGCACCGCATGGCCGAGCGCGGCATCGAGGTGCACGTGCTCCCCGCGACCGCCACCGTCGAGGACGTCTACGCGGTCAACCCGGACGGCGTGTTCTTCTCCAACGGCCCCGGCGACCCGGCCACCGCCGACCACCCCGTCTCCGTCATGCGGGGCGTCCTGGAGCGCGGCACGCCGCTGTTCGGCATCTGCTTCGGCAACCAGATCCTCGGCCGCGCCCTCGGCTTCGGCACCTACAAGCTGAAGTACGGCCACCGGGGCATCAACCAGCCGGTGCAGGACCGTACGACCGGCAAGGTCGAGGTCACCGCGCACAACCACGGCTTCGCCGTCGACGCCCCGCTCGACAAGGTCTCCGAGACCCCGTTCGGCCGCGCCGAGGTGTCGCACGTCTGCCTGAACGACAACGTGGTGGAGGGTCTGCAGCTGCTCGACCGCCCCGCCTTCAGCGTCCAGTACCACCCCGAAGCGGCAGCCGGCCCGCACGACGCCGCCTACCTGTTCGACCGCTTCGTCTCCCTGATGGAGGGCCAGCGTGCCTAAGCGCACCGATATCCAGTCCGTCCTGGTCATCGGCTCCGGCCCGATCGTCATCGGCCAGGCCGCCGAGTTCGACTACTCCGGCACCCAGGCGTGCCGCGTG
>NZ_JAPSKN010000208.1 GCF_031181705.1 Streptomyces sp. | reverse complement strand
ACGCGGGGCACCTGCTGTGGTCCGGGATCCTCGACGGTGAACGGGCCCGGCGCGTGGGCCGCCGGCTGCTGGAGCCGGACTTCTTCTCCGGCTGGGCGATCCGCACCCTGGCCGCCGGGCAGCCCCCGTACCACCCGCTGTCCTACCACCGCGGCAGCGCCTGGCCGCACGACAACGCGGTCATCGCGCTCGGCCTCGCCCGCCACGGCCCGGCGGCGGAACTCGCGCGGCTCACGGAGGGACTCGTCGCGGCAGCCGCCCGTCACGGGTACCGGCTGCCCGAGGTCATCGCCGGCTACGACCGCTCCGCGGCGCCGAAGCCGGTGCCCTACCCGCACTCGTGCTCACCGCAGGCGTGGGCGGCGGCGACCCCGCTCGCCCTGCGCACCGCACGGCGACTGGTCTGACCGCTTTCCGGGTCAGTGCTCGCCGGCCGTGGTGGGGGCCGCGGCGTGCCCGGCGAGCGCCTGGCTCAACTGCTGCTGGGTCTCTTCCGCCACCGCGCGGGCCTCTTCGACGACGTCACCGCGTTCGCGTATGAGGCTCTCGTAGATGGGCAGTTCGGCGGTTCGGGTCGCGTCGGTTTGCACAGCGGTCTTCCTGTCGATTCCACAGCCGGTTGCTCAGGGGTCCGAGTAAGTCTGCGTCACGGCCCCGCACCGCGTCACCCACCCCCGTGGTGTCCATATATCCGTCACGTACTGCGCGAATTCCCCATGTGTGTGACCGCGGCGGGGATCTGCCCCGGCACGGGAAAAGGCCCCGGGAAACGATTCCCGGGGCCTTTCCTGGGTGCTCGTCAGAGCGCGGTCGTCCGCACGCCCGCGTGACCGCCCAGCACGGCCCCCTCCGACGACAGGGCGCCCTGCACGGAGGCGCAGACCTCGCTGGTCAGGGGCCCGACGAGGTCGGCGGAGAGCCCGGCCACGAGGCCCGCGGAGGCGCCGGCGCCCGCGTTGCCGCCGGAGATCTGCTCCAGGTCCGCGTCGGACAGCTCGGCGACGTCGACCCGAGGAGTGAGGTTCATGAGGGTGTTTCCCTTCGCGTGAATGTCTCGCCATGGCAGAGGGCGCCGGTGGGCGGCGCGTTTCCCGGAAATTCGCGAAAACCGGGATTCCGCCCCGGCGGCTGTGCCGTGTGCGCAGGATCAAAGCATTCCCCGCGGAAGAGGGCCAGCCGCCCACGGGCCGTGCGCGGCGCATTCCGCCGGCCGTCTTCACCGCTGTGACCGTCGGGTCACCGGATGCGAGAAAGTCTTCACAGGGCCCGTCGCCCGGCGGCACGCCCGCGGTGTTGCGCCCGGCATTCCGAAGCGGGCACTTCGGTGCCAACTTCCCCTGCGGCGGCGGAACCTGGGCGGCCGGCCGGGGCGGCCCGCCGCCGCTCGGCGCGCGGTGTGCAGATGTGCGGGAGGTTCCGGCCCCGTCCCGTCAGGCCGCCGCGGCCGGCTGCATCAGCCGGGCCAGCAGATCGTCCAGCGTGATCAGGCCCGAGAGCCGGCCGGCGTCGTCGCGCACCACGGCCAGGGACGACCGGCGGCGGCGGAGCACCTCGATCGCGTCGGCGACCGTCGTGGCCTCCGTCAGCTCCGGCACCGGCCGGGCCAGGTCCCGCGCGGTCGTCGCACGGCCGCGGGCCCGGGCGACCAGGGCGTCCCGGGCGTGCACGGACCCGAGGACGAGTCCGTCCTCCCGGACGAGCAGCCGGGTGCGGTCGTGTGCCGCCGCCAGCCGCAGCAGGGCGTCGACGTCCGCGCCGCCCTCGACCCAGGTGATGTCGGCGGCCGGGATCCGCAGCGCGGCCACCGGCGTCTCCGGCTCGGTCAGCGAACGGGTCAGCAGCTCGGAGTCGGTCGCGCTGATCAGCCCCAGCCGCTCGGACTCCTCCACCAGGTGCGTCAGCTGCTCCCGGTTGTGCACCGAGGCCAGCTCGTCGCGCGGCGCCACCCGGCACAGCCGCACCAGGCCGTTGCTCAAGTGGTTGAGCAGCCGGATCAGCGGGCGCACGGCGCGCACCACGGCCCGGAAGGGCGGGGAGAGCAGCATCGCCGACCGCTCGGGGTGGGCGATCGCCCAGGACTTGGGGGCCATCTCGCCGACCACCATGTGCAGGAACACCACCACGACCATCGCCACGGCGAAGGCGACGCCGTAGCTCACGGCGCTGGGCAGGCCCAGCGCGTGCAGCAGCGGGTCGAGCTCGTGCGAGATGGCCGGCTTGGAGACCGAGCCCAGGCCGAGCGTGCACACCGTGATGCCCAGCTGGGCACCGGCCAGCATCAGCGACAGCTCGCGCATGCCGGCCAGGGCCGCCCCGGCCCCGCGCCGCCCCTCGGCCGCCGCCTTCTCCATGCGGTGCCGCTTGGCGGCGACCAGCGCGAACTCGGCCGCCACGAAGAAGCCGCTGCCGATCAGCAGCAGCAGGGTCACGAAGACCGCCATCGGGAAACTCACGCCATCTCCTCGGCTTCCTCGGTGTCCCCGGCGTCCCCGAGCACGCTGACGCGCACGCGGTCGGCCACGTGCCGGTCGAGCGTGCGCACCTCGATCACGGCGCGGCCGCCCCCGGGCAGCTCGACCGTGACCCGGTCGCCGACCGTCGGGAAGCGGCCCAGCCGGTCCACGACCAGGCCGGCCACGGTGTCGTAGTCGTCGTCCTCCGGCAGCCGGACACCGGTCACCTCGGCCACCTCGTCCAGGCGGCGGCCGGCGTCGACCAGCCAGCCGTCGCCGACCGCGACGGCGAGGAGCGTGACCTTGTCGGACTCGTCGGCGATGTCACCGACCAGTTCCTCGGCGATGTCCTCGTACGTGACCAGGCCCGCCACGCCGCCGTGCTCGTCCAGGACGACCGCGAACTCGTCGTCCTGCTCGCGCATCCGCGCCACCGCGTCGGGCAGCGCGAGCGTGTCCGGCAGCAGCAGCGGCCGCCGGGCCACCTCGCCCGCCCGCGCGCCGGCGAGCCGGGCCGCGGGCAGCGCCATCAGCTCGCGCACGCCCAGCACACCCGCGATGTCGTCCGGGTGGTCGCCGAGCACCGGGTAGTTGGAGTGGCCGTGCCGGGCGATCAGACCGACCGCCTCGTCGGCGCGGGCGTCCTTGCGGACGAACACGGCGTCGGCGCGCGGCACCATCACCTCGTCGAGGGTGCGTTCGGAGAACTCCAGCGCGTGGTCGAGCAGTGCGGCGGTGTCCCTGGGCAGCTCACCCTGCTCGTGCGACTCGCCGATCAGATGGCCCAGCTCCTCCAGCGTGGCGCCGTGGTGCAGCTCCTCGACCGGTTCGATGCCGGCCTTGCGCAGCAGCCGGTTCGCCGCGGCGTCGAAGACGTGGACGAGGGGTCCGACGAACTTCAGGTACGCCAGCGTCGACGGCGCCAGCGCCTTCGCCAGCCGCTCGGGCACCGCGATGGCGAGGTTCTTCGGGGCCAGCTCGCCCAGCACCATCTGCACGACGGTGGCCAGCACGAAGGCGAGCACCACCGAGACGCCGCTCACGGCGGCGCCGGGCAGGCCGAAGCCGGACAGGGCGGGCCTGAGCAGCGCGGACACCGACGGCTCGGCGATGAAGCCGACGACCAGTCCGGTGACGGTGATGCCGAGCTGCGCGCCCGACAGCATGAACGACAGCCGCTCCAGCACCTTCAGGGCCCGGGCGGCCCGGCGGTCCCCGCCCTCGGCCTCACGGGCGAGGGTGAGCCGGTCGGCGGAGACGTAGGCGAACTCCTGGGCGACGAAGTAGCCGGTGCCGGCGGTCAGCAGGAACACGGCGATCAGGCCCAGCAGGGCCTCCGCGGCACTCATCGAACACCACCCCGCCGTGTGCCGCGCTCAGTGATGCCGTGGCGGGATGGTCCGGGACTGTGCCCCGGGGGGTCCGTCGGTCTGGCGGACAAGGACGCGCTCCTCATGTGTGGTCGGTATCGGGAACAACGCTCACCGGCGCGCCGGTGTTCCCGAATTCTACGACCGTGTAGATGTAAGCGCTGTGGACTGCCTTGCGGGTCGCCTCGGTCCGCCCGGGACCCCTCGGCCGGGCACGGCACCGGCTCGCGCGTCGCCGCGCACTGGTCCGGGCCCATGAAGCGGGCGAGGGACTGCGTGACCGTCCGCGCCAGGGCCTGCCGCGCGTCCGGCCGGCTCGGGGGTCGTGGGCACGGAATCGCCGTTGTGAGGTGCATTGACGTCGCGGAGCGTGTCGCAGTTGGGCCGAACGGGTGACTCTGCGCAAGAATTGCCCGATGCAGACAGCCAGTGCGAGCCAGGACGGAGCATGCCGGTGAACAGCCACGATGTCACCGACGAACAGTGGGAGGGGCTCGCCCAGGTCGTGCCGCTGCGGGGCCGGGACGCCTGGCCCTCCTCCGTCGGCCACCGCTCCATACCCGAGGCCGAGACCGAGGCGCGGCGCCGTTTCGTCGTGCTGCGCGTGAACGTCTTCGCCGACGCCCGTGACGTCGCGGAGACCCTGATGGCCGGCGTGCCGGTGCTGCTCGACCTCACCGGTGCGGAGACGGAGGTCGCCAAACGGGTCCTCGACTTCAGCACGGGAGTCGTCTTCGGCCTGGCGAGCGGGATGCACCGGGTGGACCGGAACGTGTTCCTGCTGACCCCGGCCGGAACCGAGGTGACGGGGCTGATGGAGGGCGTCGGGGTGCCCGGGGCGTGACGCGGGAGGCGGCCGGGAGGGAGGGGACGGTTGACCACCGGGGTCGCTCGATCGTAGGAACACCGGGGAGACGGAACGGTTCGTCCCTCATGCGGAGTCCTACCGTCCGGACATGACGTCACCCTCCGCTCCCGCTTCGGACACCGCCTGCGCCCCGGACCCCGCCACGGGCCCCGCCGCACCCCTCGCGCAGCCCGGCCGCCCCCGTACCACCGAGCTGCGCCTGTCCGCCTTCGCCGGGCACCGCCGGGCCGTGTTCCCGCTGGAACGACTCACCCTCCTGGCCGGCCCCAGCGGCTCCGGCAAGTCCAGCGCGCTGCGGGCGTACGAGGCGCTCGCCCGGCTCGCGGGCGGCGCCACGCTCGGCGAGGCGTTCCCGGACCCCGCCCTCTGCGTCCCGGAGCGGGCCCGGCCCGACGCCCAGCACCGCCGGGGCTTCCGCATCGGCTGCACGGCCGACGGCCCCGCGGGTCCGGTCCGGCTCGACATCGCCGTGCAGGCGGAGCCCGAACTCCGCGTGGTGGGCGAGCGACTCACCTCCGACGGACTGGTGCTGCTGGAGACCGCCCTGCGCGACCCGGGCAAGCGCACGGTCCAGGCCGCCTGGCACACCGCCGGACCGACCCCGGTGACCCGCGGTCCCCTGCCCGACGACCGGCTCGGCACCGCCCTGCTGCCGCTGCGCGTCGCGGGCCGCACTCCCGGGCAGCGCAGGGTGCTGGCCGCGGCCGAGCAGATGGTCGTCGCCCTGCGCTCCGTCTTCGCCTGCGACCCCGAACCCGCCCGGATGCGCGGCCCCGTACCGGCCGGCCCCGGCCGTCTGCTCGGTGACTGCGGGAACGTGGCGGAGGTGCTGTGGCGTACGCGCGCCGAGTGCGGGCGGCGACACGCGCGGTTGGTGGCGGCGGTGCGCGCGGGGTGCGCCGGGCCGGTGACGGACGTGCTCGCCCGCACGGACGGTCCCGGGGCCGTCCGTGCGGCGCTCGACCGCGGCGACGGCGTGTGGACGGACCTGGGACGGCTCGGCGACGGCGAACTGCGCTACGCGGCCCTGTGCTTGGTCCTGCTCACCGGCCCCGGCGTCCTGGAGGTCGACCCGGCCGGTGAGGTGCCCGCCGCGTTCCAGACCCTCACCGTCCTGGCCGACGGGCTCGACCGCGCGCTGGACCCCCGGCAGCGGAGGGAACTGCTGGGGCTGGCGGCCCGGATGTGCGAGCGGGGGCACATCCGCCTTGTCGGCGCGGTCAGCGACGCCTCCTGGGCCGCCGGGACCGAGGGCGTCACGGTGGTACACCTGGACCGTGACTGATCCCCTGGACGTGGCGACACTGCAACGCCGACTGGCCGACTTCGCCGCCGCGCGCGACTGGCAGCAGTACCACACCCCGAAGAACCTGGTCGCCGCGCTCAGCGTGGAGGCCTCGGAACTGGTCGAGATCTTCCAGTGGTTGACGCCCGAGGAGTCGGCGGGCGTGATGGCCGACCCGGACACCGCGCACCGCGTCACCGACGAAGTCGCCGACGTGCTCGCGTATCTGCTCCAGCTGTGCGAGGTGCTCGGCATCGACCCGCTGGCGGCGCTGGACGCGAAGATCGACCGGAACGAACGGCGGTTCCCGCTGCCGTAGCCGGGCTAATGACCCGGCGGGGGAGTCTCTCAGTCCGCTTGTACGCTGCGTAACCAGGAGGCGGCTCGAATCCGAATCGTTGTCCGTTAATTTCCGTCTTCCTCTGGCTTTTGGTCTCACGGCCCTTCACTCTGGGTAGTGAACAAGGGAGTTCGGGCAGGCGGACGCGCGGGGCGCGTCGGACAAGACGGGGGCAGCGCATGGACGCGGTGCGGCTCATCGTGACGAGCAGGCGGTCCCTGGCCGCGGGCGGCGAGGTGCGGGAGGTCATGGCCGAGGTGTGGCAGGCGCAGGCCCTCGCGCAGGCGATAGGGAGCCGCCTCGCGGTCGCCGGCCCACCCGAACTGCGCGGGGAGGCCCTGGGGTTGACGGAGCTGGCGGGGCGCGGCTGCGGCGTCCTGGACGCGCCCGAGCTGGCCCCGGGCGAGCTGCGGGCGGGTCAGCTCACGGAGTTGGGAGACGCCCGCCACACGTTGATGTACCTGGGCGGCCTCCTCGGCGAGGTCGGCATCGCCCTGGTCGCCCTGGCCTGCGCCGCGGCCGACGAGGGCACGTACTGGCAGTGCATGGAGGCCATCGACGCGGCGGACGAGTCCCGCGACCGCGTTCTGGAGATGCTCCGCAGACTCGCCGACCGCGAACAGGCGATACCGGAGCGGGAGGCGGGTTGAGGGGG
>NZ_JAPSKN010000060.1 GCF_031181705.1 Streptomyces sp. | reverse complement strand
CTGCTGTTGTTCGGCCTCGGTTTCGGTCTGGCCGTGCAGGTGGCGTCGAACAGCGACGGTGACAGTGCCCTGCGCGGTGCGCGGCAGGAGGATCTGGTCCGCATCCTCGATGAACTGGACGACCGTACTCAGCGTCTAGAGGACGAGAAGCAAGGTCTCGAGAAGCAGCGGGACGAGCTGGAGAACAGCTCGGACCAGGCCGAGGAGGCCCGCAAGCAGACGATCGAGAAGGAGCGGCAACTCGGCATCCTGGCGGGGACGGTCGCCGCGCAGGGGCCCGGCATCACCATGACCATCGAGGACACGAAGGGGACGGTCGAGGCGGACATGCTGCTCGACGCGATCCAGGAACTGCGTGCGGCGGGTGCCGAGGCGATCCAGGTGAACGGCGTACGCGTGGTCGCAGGCACGTATCTCGCGGATTCCGGCAAGGGCGTGAGCGTCGACGGGAACAAGATCAACGCGCCCTATCGTTTCAAGGTCATCGGCAAGCCGCAGGACCTCGAGCCGGCGCTCAACATCCCCGGAGGCGTGGTGCAGACTCTCGAGAAGGAACAGGCCACCGCGACCGTCGAGCGATCGACGAAGATCGTCGTGGACGCCTTGCGAGCGGCGAAGCGGCCTGACTACGCTCGGTCGTCCTCGCAGTGAACCGGGGGTGCATGGGCGACGTCCGGCGAGGGCATGAGGTTGCGGGGGGTCGGCGCACCGAATGGGTGGTGCGTGGTGGAAACTGTCTGGTGCAGACGGACGTTGTCAGGATGTCCGGGTCGGCCAGAGTGTTCAGTCAGGGTTCGTCCTGCCCCACGGGCGGGTCTGTTTCGGTCAAGGGGAATCGCCCGTGAAGTTGTTTGCGAAGTTGTTCGGCAAGAGCGCGCGAGAGGGCAGCGACAGCAATGCCACCGCTCGTCATCGCGCACAGCCTGACGCGGAAGGCCAGCGGCCGCTCTTCCGTGACCAGGTCGCTGGTCCGGGTGGTGACGTTTCCGGAGGTCAGGGCGCGCCGTCGGTTGACCCTGCGCAGCCCGGCGGCATAGGTTTCGGCCAACCGTCAGCCTCAGGTGCGGGTGGAGGGTTTTCCGACCCGTACGCGTCCCACGCTCCGGGTGAGCAGCCGCGGCAGGAGGATCCGATGTCGGCCCTGGTGTGTACGAGGTGCGGTAACCGCAACGCGGAGAACAGTCGCTTCTGCTCCAACTGCGGCGCGCCGCTGCGGCCCGGCGCGACGCCGGAGCGTCCGTCCGAGACGACCTCCACGATCTCCATCTCCGGTCTCGAGGCCTACGACAGCGAAACCACCGGCCAGACGCCGATGCCCACGCTGTCTCCCGAGGCGCAGGCAGCCGTGGACGCGCTGCCCCTGGGTTCCGCTCTCCTGGTGGTGCGCCGCGGGCCGAACTCGGGGAGCCGCTTCCTCCTCGACGGCGACCTGACCACGGCCGGACGTCACCCCCAGAGCGACATCTTCCTGGACGACGTGACGGTCTCCCGGCGGCACGTGGAGTTCCGCCGAGGCCAGGACGGCTCGTTCACGGTGGCCGACGTGGGCAGTCTGAACGGCACGTACGTCAACCGTGAGCGGATCGACCAGGTCGCCCTGAACAACGGCGACGAGGTGCAGATCGGCAAGTACCGGCTGGTCTTCTACGCGAGCCAGCGGGGCTACTGACCCGGACACGTCCGGGGAGGCCCAGCGAAGGTCCGTCCGTCAGGGAAGGTCCATGCTTCGAACACCGAGCGGCGGTGCCGGACACGGTGCCGCCGCCACGGACAGTGGGCTGATGAGCATCGGCACGGTGCTGAACGTGCTGCGCGACGAGTTCCCCGAGGTCACCGTCTCCAAGATCCGTTTCCTGGAGGCGGAGGGGCTCATCGAGCCGCAGCGGACCCCCTCGGGGTATCGCAAGTTCAGCGCCCACGACGTCGAGCGCCTCGGTCACGTCCTGAGGATGCAGCGGGACCACTATCTGCCCCTGAAGGTGATCCGCGAGCATCTGGAGGCCATGGAGCGTGGTGAGGCCGTCCAGCTGCCCGTGGTGGGCCGCCAGCGGGACGGTGAACCCGTGTCCGATGTTCCCGAGGGGCCCACTGCGGCCAGGATCGGCCGTGAGGAGCTGCTCGCCGCGGCCGGCATCGGCGAGCAGGAGCTCAAGGAGTGGGAGTCGTACGGACTGCTCACTCCACTGGAGGACGGTGCGTACGACGCCGAGGCGGTTCAGGTGGCCTCGCTCGTCGTCGAACTCGGGCGGTTCGGGATCGAGCCGCGGCATCTGCGGGCGATGAAGGCCGCAGCCGATCGGGAGGCCGGGCTCGTGGACCAGGTGGTGGCCCCGCTCAAGCGGCACCGGAACCCGCAGACCAGGGCTCACGCGGAGGAGCGCACGAAGGAGCTGGCGGGGCTCACGGTGCGGCTGCACGCCGCGCTGGTGCGGACGGCACTCGGGGTACGGCTGCCCTGAGCGGGGGGCCGCGGGGGCCGGATCAGGTGCCCGATCCCGGCCCGACTACCCAAACATCCCGAGCACGGCCTAGGGTTGCTGTGTGAACGAGCTCGATGTCGTAGGTGTCCGGGTCGAAATGCCCTCCAACCAACCGATCGTGCTGCTGCGTGAAGTGGGAGGCGACCGTTACCTTCCCATCTGGATCGGACCGGGGGAGGCGACGGCGATCGCCTTCGCCCAGCAGGGCATGGCTCCCGCGCGGCCGCTGACCCACGATCTGTTCAAGGACGTGCTGGAGGCTGTCGGCCAGGAGCTCACGGAAGTGCGCATCACGGACCTGCGTGAGGGCGTCTTCTACGCGGAGCTGGTCTTCGCCAGTGGTGTCGAGGTGAGCGCCCGCCCGTCCGACGCCATAGCGCTCGCACTGCGCACCGGGACGCCGATCTACGGCAGCGACACGGTGCTCGACGACGCCGGTATCGCGATCCCGGACGAGCAGGAGGACGAGGTGGAGAAGTTCCGCGAGTTCCTCGACCAGATCTCTCCGGAGGATTTCGGCACCAGCAGCCAGTGAGCCTCCGGTCGGAAGCGGACCGGGAGGCAGGGTTGCAGCAGTCGGTGAGCGAAGGGGCGGCCCGGCGGACGATGTGGTCCGCGGCAGGGTCGCCCGACGCGTTGTGGCGGGTGAATTGCCCGCATGTGCCGGTGGCGAGTGAGAGCGTCACCCGGCCCGCGCCGAGCTCATTCGGCTAGCCTTTCCCCGCGGTGGGGCACGGGAAACCACTCTTAGGGTGATTATCACTCGGCGTGGCGAGTGTGGCGATCGTTGACGCACCCCTGGTGACTGCCTACCGTCGAGAAGGCAGGTCAAGGACGGAGGTCGGCGTGAGAAGCAGCGGCGACGGTACGGCTGGGGGCGGCCCCGAGCGCAGTCTCAGGGCGAGCGGTCCGTACCCTCCCCCCGGCTCACGGCTCCGCGTGAGCGGGGGATACCCCCAGCCCGGCGACGCGGTCGATCACGCTCCGCAGCGACCGACGGCCGTGCCGAGCAGCGGAGGGACGACGTCCATGGCGTCCGAGCAGATCGGCTATCGCGGTCCGACGGCCTGTGCGGCCGCCGGTATCACCTACCGGCAGTTGGACTACTGGGCCCGCACGGGTCTCGTCGAGCCGAGCGTGCGTCCGGCCCACGGGTCCGGGACGCAGCGGCTGTACAGCTTCCGCGACGTGGTCGTCCTGAAGATCGTCAAGCGGTTCCTGGACACCGGGGTGTCGTTGCAGAACATCCGCACGGCCGTGCAGCACCTCAGGGAACGCGGTTTCCGCGACCTGGAGCGGATGACGCTCATGAGTGACGGCGCCACGGTCTACGAGTGCACCTCGCCGGACGAGGTCCACGCCCTGCTCCAAGGGGGGCAGGGGGTCTTCGGGATCGCCGTCGGCGTGGTGTGGCGGGATGTCGAGAGCGCGCTGTCCCAGCTGCACGGGGAGCGGATCGACACCGGCGAGACGCTGGTCGGGCCCAACCCGGCGGACGAGCTGGCGCGACGGCGGAACCGGGCCGTATGAGCCGCCGCTGAGGCGGTGCTCCGGGTGGTCGCAGGAGGCGGGACGTTTCCTCAGCCGTCGTACCGGCCGGGTCCGCGTGCCGGCCGGGTCCGTCGCACCGGCCGCAAGCGGTTACCCCCCCGGGGTGGTTGCCGGACGGGGCGGTCGACGGGGCATTGTCAGTGGCGTAGGGCAGCATCGGAGTTGTGAGAACCGCGCCCACGATCCTGCATCTCGACATGGATGCCTTCTTCGCCTCGGTGGAGCAGGCGTCCAAGCCGAGTCTGCGCGGGAAGGCCGTGGTCGTGGGTGGACTCGGGCCGCGGGGTGTGGTGGCCACGGCGTCGTACGAGGCGCGGGTCTTCGGGGTGCATTCGGCGATGCCCATGGGGCAGGCCAGGCGGCTCGCGCCCAACGCCGCGTACCTCGTGCCGCGCTTCGGGCTCTACAAGGCGATCAGCGAGCGCGTCATGGAGCTGCTGAGGGCGCTGTCGCCACTCGTGGAGCCGTTGAGCCTGGACGAGGCGTTCGTGGACCTGGAGGCCGGCGGAGTGGCCTGGGACGAGGAGTCCGCCCGGCTGGTCGGGACCCAGCTGCGCGCCGACATCCGCGCGGTCACCGGGCTCACGGGGTCGGTCGGGCTCGCCGCCTCCAAGATGCTCGCGAAGATCGCCTCGGAGCAGGCCAAACCCGACGGGCTGGTGGTGATCGAGCCGGGCACCGAGCGGGCGATGCTCGGGCCGATGTCGGTGCGGACCCTGCCCGGAGTCGGGCCGGCGACGGGCGACCATCTGCGGCGCGCCGGGATCACCACCGTCGAGGAGATCGTCGAGGCGGGAGAGGACGAACTGGTCCGGCTGCTGGGCAAGGCCCACGGGCACGGGCTCTACGCGATGGCCCTGGCGCGGGACGACCGGCCCGTGGTGGCGGAGCGGGAGGCGAAGTCCGTCTCCGTGGAGGACACGTACGACGTGGACATCCACGACCGGGTGCGGGTCGGGCTGGAGGTGCAGCGACTGGCCGACCGGTGCGTACGGCGCCTGCGCGGGGCCGGTCTCTCCGGGCGGACCATCGTGCTGAAGGTGCGGCGGTACGACTTCTCGACGCTCACCCGGTCGGAGACGCTGCGGGGGCCGACGGACGACCCCGGGGTGATCGGGGAAGCCGCGGCCAGGCTGCTGGACTCGGTGGACACCACGGGCGGGGTGCGGCTGCTCGGGGTCGGGGTCAGCGGACTCGCCGACTACACGCAGGAGGACCTGTTCGCGCAGGCCGCGGGGGAGCGGGCGGGGGCCGAGGGGCCGGTCGAGGAGCACGCCGTGGCACAGGCCGAGGAGCAGCCGTCGCTCGCCGAGCGGCGCTGGCCCGCCGGGCACGACGTGCGGCACGCCGAGTTCGGGCACGGATGGGTGCAGGGCAGTGGGCTGGGGAGGGTCACCGTGCGCTTCGAGACGCCCGGCTCGGCACCCGGCAGGGTGCGGACCTTCCGGGTGGACGATCCCGCGCTGGAACCGGCGGATCCGTTGCCGCTGGTGTTACGAAGACCCGAGGAACCGGGAGGCGGCCCCGTCGGCCCCGTCGGCCCCGTGAGTACGCCTTCGGCGGGCGGGCCCGGGGGTCACGTCGTCTGTTCGTCCGAGCCGGCCAGCTTGCCGAACTCGTGATCGGGGAGCGCGGGAGGGGCCGCGATGTCCAGGCCGTAGTGGTGGTAGAGCTGGAGTTCCTGCTCGGGGGAGAGGTGGCGGCCCACGCCGAAGTCGGGGGCGTCCTTGATCAGGGCGCGTTCGAAAGGGACGTGGAGGGCGCCGTCGATCAGTTCGCTGGGCTCCAGCGGGACGAACGCGTCCCTGCTGAACAGGCCGGTCCGTATGGCCGCCCACTCCGGCTCGCCGGTGGCGTCGTCGAGGTAGACCTCGTCGATGGTGCCGATCCTGGTTCCGTTGCGGTCGAACGCCTTGCGGCCGATCAGGTTGCGCGGATCGATGTCGGTACGCACGGGACCTCCACAGGCTCGCAACTGATCTGTAAGCACAACAAAACGGCACAATCGAGGAGGCGGCCACTCGAAGGTTCGTGCGTTGACCGCGCTGGTACGCTGGCAACGGCTGCTGACCCCGTGCGGGAGAGTCCTCCGGACACCACCGGAGGCGCCGAAGGAGCAAATCCTCCCCGGAATCTCTCAGGCACACGTACCGCACGGACGAGGTCACTCTGGAAAGAAGAGCGGGTGTCGGCTTCCGCTCTCACCGACGGTGAAAGCCGGAGGCCTTCGGGCGATCCGGTGAAGCTCTCAGGTTGAGATGACAGAGGGGGAGGCCGTCCGGGTACCCGCGCCGTGGTGCCCCTCGAAGGTCGTGTCAGACCAGGAGGCCTCCGCCCATGACCGCCCATCGCATTCCGCTTTCCGAGCTCGAGGAAGCAGTCCCCTTCGAGCAGCGTCACATCGGCCCCGACCACGAGGCCCGGGCCAAGATGCTCGCGCAGGTCGGCTACGGCTCGCTGGACGAGCTCACGGCCGCCGCGGTCCCGGCCGTCATCAGCAGCGCCGAGGCCCTCGACCTGCCGAGCGCCCGCAGCGAGGCCGAGGTCATCGCCGAGCTGCGCTCGCTCGCCGACCGTAACCAGGTCCTCGGTTCCATGATCGGACTCGGCTACTACGGCACCTTCACGCCGCCGGTGATCATGCGCAACGTCATGGAGAACCCGGCCTGGTACACGGCCTACACGCCGTACCAGCCGGAGATCTCGCAGGGGCGGCTGGAGGCCCTGCTCAACTTCCAGACCATGGTCGCCGACCTCACCGGACTGCCGACCTCCGGGGCCTCCCTGCTCGACGAGGGCACCGCGGCGGCCGAGGCCATGGCGCTGTCGCGGCGAATGGGCAAGAACAAGAAGGGCCTGTTCCTCGTCGACGCGGACGCGCTCCCGCAGACCATCGCCGTGATCCAGACCCGGGCCGAGCCGACCGGCGTGGAGGTCGTCGTCGCCGACCTCGGCGACGGCATCCCGGCCGAGATCGCCGAGCGCGAGATCAACGGCGTACTGATCCAGTACCCGGGCGCCTCGGGTGCCGTGCGGGACATCAAGCCCGTCATCGACCGGGCGCACGAGCTCGGGGCGGTCGTCACCGTCGCCGCCGATCTGCTCGCCCTGACGCTGCTGAAGTCGCCCGGTGAGCTCGGTGCGGACATCGCGGTCGGCACGACCCAGCGCTTCGGCGTGCCGATGGGCTTCGGCGGGCCGCACGCCGGCTACATGGCGGTCAAGGAGAAGATGGCGCGCAGCCTGCCCGGGCGGCTGGTCGGCGTCTCCGTGGACGCCGACGGGAACAGGGCCTACCGGCTCGCGCTGCAGACGCGTGAGCAGCACATCCGCCGTGAGAAGGCGACCAGCAACATCTGCACCGCGCAGGTGCTGCTCGCCGTGATGGCCGGCATGTACGCCGTCTACCACGGCCCGGAGGGACTGAAGGGCATCGCGCGGCGCACCCACCGCTACGCCACGGTTCTCGCCGCCGGGCTCGCGAACGGCGGGGTCGAGGTCGTGCACGGCTCCTTCTTCGACACCGTGACCGTGCGCGTCGCGGGCCGGGCCGCAGAGGTCGTGGCCGCCGCGCGTGACAACGGGGTCAACCTGCGTCTCGTCGACGCCGATCACGTCTCGATCGCCTGCGACGAGACCACCACCCGGGCCCAGCTGCGGGCCGTGTGGGCCGCTTTCGGTGTCGAGGGGGTCATCGAGGCGCTGGACGCCGCCACCGAGGACGGGCTTCCGGACGGCCTGCTGCGCACCGACGACTACCTCACGCACCCGGTCTTCCACCAGCACCGCTCCGAGACGGCCATGCTGCGCTACCTGCGCCGGCTGGCCGACCGGGACTACGCGCTCGACCGCGGCATGATCCCGCTGGGCTCCTGCACCATGAAGCTCAACGCGACCACGGAGATGGAGCCGGTCACCTGGCCGGAGTTCGGGCAGCTGCACCCCTTCGCGCCCGCCGAGCAGGCCGAGGGCTACCTCACGCTCATCCATGAGCTGGAGGACCGGCTCGCCGAGGTCACCGGGTACGACAAGGTCTCCCTCCAGCCGAACGCCGGGTCGCAGGGCGAGCTGGCCGGTCTGCTCGCCGTCCGCGGGTACCACCGGGCCAACGGGGACGAGCAGCGGACCGTCTGCCTGATCCCGTCGTCCGCGCACGGGACCAACGCCGCCAGCGCGGTGATGGCGGGGATGAAGGTCGTGGTCGTGAAGACCGCCGAGGACGGCGAGATCGACGTCGAGGACCTGCGCGCGAAGATCGAGCAGTACCGCGACGAGCTGGCCGTGCTGATGATCACCTACCCGTCCACGCACGGCGTGTTCGAGGAGCACGTGGCCGACATCTGCGCGCAGGTGCACGAGGCGGGCGGTCAGGTCTACGTCGACGGCGCCAACCTCAACGCGCTGGTCGGGCTCGCCAAGCCGGGGCACTTCGGGGGCGACGTCTCGCACCTGAACCTGCACAAGACCTTCTGCATCCCGCACGGCGGCGGCGGCCCGGGCGTCGGTCCGGTGGCGGTGCGCGAGCACCTCGCGCCGTACCTGCCCAACCACCCGCTGCAGCCGGAGGCGGGCCCGGAGACGGGCGTCGGCCCCGTCTCGGCGGCACCCTGGGGCTCGGCGGGCATCCTGCCGATCTCGTGGGCGTACGTCCGGCTCATGGGCGGCGAGGGGCTGAAGCGGGCCACGCAGGTGGCGGTGCTGAGCGCCAACTACGTCGCCAAGCGGCTGGAGCCGCACTACCCGGTGC
This sequence comes from Streptomyces sp., assembly GCF_031181705.1. GTDB lineage: Bacteria > Actinomycetota > Actinomycetes > Streptomycetales > Streptomycetaceae > Streptomyces. Next base: position 22,509 of record NZ_JAPSKN010000060.1, on the reverse strand, counting down.
TCTACACCGGCCCCGGCGGGCTCGTGGCGCACGAGTGCATCATCGACCTGCGGCCGCTGACCAAGGCGACCGGGGTGAGCGTCGACGACGTCGCCAAGCGGCTCATCGACTACGGCTTCCACGCGCCGACCATGTCGTTCCCGGTGGCCGGGACGCTGATGATCGAGCCGACGGAGTCGGAGGACCTGACCGAGCTGGACCGGTTCTGCGACGCGATGATCGCCATCCGCGCCGAGATCGAGAAGGTCGGTTCCGGTGAGTGGCCCGCCGAGGACAACCCGCTGCGGGGGGCGCCGCACACCGCCGGCGCCCTCGCCGGGGAGTGGGAGCACGCCTACAGCCGTGAGGAGGCCGTCTTCCCGGCCGGGGTCTCGGCCGCCGACAAGTACTGGCCGCCGGTGCGCCGTATCGACCAGGCGTTCGGCGACCGGAACCTGGTCTGCTCGTGCCCGCCGCTGGACGCGTACGAGGGCTGATCTGCCCACGGACGTACCGGTCCGGCCGACAGGAGGGGCTCCGCGCTGCGGGGTCCCTCCTGTCATGTCGTGGCGCGTGTCCATCAGGCGACCAGGGTCCCGCACGGCGGTATGCGTGTCCGGCGTGCGATCCGGATGGTGGGCCCGATCGGGGGATGGCGATTGGGCCACCAGGGCCGGCCCTGGTGCGTGGCCTCGGGGTCGGCGTGCGCTCCGGTGCGGCCGCGGCTCCTGCCCGTGTCGGACAGGCCCGCCGGCATCCAGGCGCGCAGGCGACTGGGGTGGAGCGGGCTCCGTGAGGCTCGGCGGTTGCTCGGTGGTCGCCATCGACGTGCTCCCGATGCCCGGCTCAGCTGGTTCCGGCCATCACTGGACGGCCGATCAGCATAAGCGGAGCGTGATGTCGTGGCCCGCGAATGCCGGGGCCGTACGCGTCGAGCTTCCGTCAAGGCCGACGCCAGGGCGGGCGCCCGATCGAAAACGCCAGTTGGGGCGCGTGCGGCGGCGCTTGAGGCGCGGGAGGCGGTACGTCGATCTCGGGGTGCGGGGCGAGCACTGAGCGTGATCACTGGGTCCGTAACGTTCGTGATCTCGACCGAATGTTTCGGCAGCCTCCGTCGGTACCCGAGTCGCAGAGAGATTCACCGTGTACAAGGGGTTGCCACCGTTTACCGGCTGTCTCTAGGGTGCGGCATCAACGCAGCTTTCTGGATCTCATTCGAAACTTTCGAGGAGCATGATGGGCGACCCGGCACTGTCCCGCCGCGGCTTCCTGGCGGCCTCCGCCGTGGCCGGTCTGGGAATGACGGCACTGACCGCATGCGGCGGGGACTCGGACGGAGGGTCGTCCGGGACGACCACGATCGAATGGTGGAACATCTCCACCACCGAACCCACCAAGAGCGTCTGGGCCGCTCTCGCCCGCAAGTTCGAGGCGCAGAACCCCACGGTCAAGGTGAAGATCGTCCAACTGGAGAACGACGCCTACAAGTCGAAGATGACGGCCCTGACCTCCTCCGGGAAGCTGCCCGACATCTTCCACACCTGGGGTGGCGGCGTCCTGCGGCAGCAGGTCGACGCCGGGCTGGTGGAGGACCTCACGGACCGCGCCAAGCCCTGGGGCGACGCCCTGCTGCCGGTCGCCCGGGAGCCGTACCTGATCGACGACAAGGCCTACGGCGTCCCGTTCGACATCGGCATGATCGGCTTCTGGTACAACAAGGCGCACTTCGAGAAGGCCGGCATCGGCGAGCCCCCGACCACCTGGAGCGGATTCCTCGACGCCGTGCGCAAGCTCAAGTCGGCCGGCATCACCCCCCTCGCCCTGGCCGGCAAGGAGAAGTGGCCCGGCATGTACTACTGGGCGTACCTGGCGATGCGTACCGCCGGCGCCGAGGCGCTGCAGAAGGCCTACGAGGACAAGGACTTCACCGGCGCGCCCTTCGTCGAGGCGGGCGAGCACATGAGGGAACTCGTCGGCCTCCAGCCGTTCCAGAAGGGCTTCCTCGGCGCGGCCTACTCCAGCCCGACCGGCCAGGCCGCCAGCGTCGGCAACGGCAAGGCGGCCATGGAACTGATGGGCCAGTGGGCCCCCGTGGTCCAGGCCGACGCCGGCAAGGGCCTCGGCAAGGACCTCGGATTCTTCCCGTTCCCCGCGGTCGAGGGCGGCCGGGGGGCCATCACCGAGGTCTTCGGCGGAGGCGGCGGACACGCCCTGCGCCGGGGCGCCCCGCAGGCGGCCGTCGACTTCCTGAAGTTCTTCGCCTCGGAGGCCACCGACCGGGAGCTGGTCGAGAAGACCGGGGTCCTGCCCGTGGTCCCGGCGGCCGAGAGCGCCATCGCCGACCCCAACATCAAGGCCGTCCAGGCCGAGCTGAAGAAGGCCACCGGCTTCCAGCTCTACCTCGACCAGGCCTACGCGCCCGCCGTCGGCCAGGAGGTCAACGACAGCGTCGCCGCGCTCATATCGGGATCCAAGTCGCCCGAGCAGGTCGCCCAGTCGGTCACGAAGACCGCGAAGGAAGAGCAGTAGCCGGCGATGACCTCCACGTTCCTGCCGAGCGAGCGGACCGGCCCCGACACCGGCCCGCCGTCCCCGGCCCCCGCCGATCGGGCCCGGAGGCGGGCCCGGCGACGCGCCCTGAACTGGCTGACCGCCACCGGCTTCCAACTGCCCGCCCTGGTGCTGTTCATCGGGCTCGTGCTGCTGCCGATGCTGTTCGCCCTGTACGCCGCGTTCTTCCGGTGGGGCGGCTTCGGCATGCCCTCCGAGTACGTCGGCGGCGAGAACTTCACCCGGCTCTTCCAGGACGAGGTGTTCCTGGGCGACCTGTGGCGCTGCCTGGTGCTGGTGGTGCTCTCGCTCGCGTTGCAGCTGCCGTTCGCGCTCGCCATGGCCGTGCTGCTCAACCAGCGGATGCGCGGCCGGGCGGTCTACCGGATGCTGTTCTTCGCCCCGTACGTCCTGTCCGAGGCGATCACCGGAATCCTGTTCGGCATGATCTTCGCCCCGGACGACGGCTTCGCCGACCAGGTCCTCGGCCGGATCGGGCTGGAAGGGCTGGGCGGGGAGTGGTTCGCCGATCCGTCCACGGTCATGGCGACGCTGTTCCTGGTCATGATGTGGAAGTACTTCGGCTTCCACATGATGCTCTACCTGGCCGGGCTCCAGGCCGTCCCCAAGGAGCTGACGGAGGCGGCGCTCATCGACGGGGCCGGTCCCTGGCAGCGCTTCCGCAACGTGACCCTGCCGCTGCTGGCGCCCACCCTGCGCATCAGCGTGTTCCTGTCGGTCATCGGGTCGATCCAGCTGTTCGACCTGGTGTGGGTCACCACCGCGGGCGGCCCGGACCACCACTCCGAGACCATGGCCGTGACCATGTTCCAGTACGGCTTCAAGCGGTACCAGGTCGGCTACGCCAGCGCCATCAGCGTGGCCATGTTCGCCATCAGCCTCGTCTTCGCCCTCGCCTACCAGCGGTACGTGCTCCGGCGCGACCTCGAAGGAGCCACCACCACCATGCGGGGTGACGGAAAGTGACGGTCAGTCGCAAGACCCGCGGGGGCGGGAGGACCTGGGGCCTGCACGTCGTGCTGGTCGTCATCGGCGCGGTCATGGCCGTGCCCCTGCTCTACGCCGCGCTCTCCGGCTTCAAGTCCACCGACGAACTCTCCCGCAACCCCGTCGGACTGCCCGAGTCGTGGGTGACGTCCAACTACACCGGGATCCTCGCCTCGGGAGACTTCTGGCGGCTGATCGGCAACAGCACGCTGATCGCGGTGGGCACGACCGTGCTCGTCGTCGCGGTCTCGGCGCTGTCGGCCTTCTCCTTCGCGCGGTTCGCCTTCCGCGGCCGGGAGCTGCTGTTCACGCTGTTCACCATGGGGCTGATGTTCCCGTTCGCGGTCGCGGCCCTGCCCCTGTTCCTGCTGCTGCGGTCCCTGGGGCTGCTCGACAACCCGCTCGGCGTGATCCTGCCGCAGGCAGCGTTCGGGCTGCCGATGACCATCATCATCCTGCGCGGCTTCTTCCGGCAGATACCCGGCGAGCTGGAGGAGGCGGCCACGCTCGACGGGTGCGGCCCGCTCGGCTTCTTCTGGCGAGTGCTGCTGCCCATGGCCCGGCCCGCGCTCGGCACCGTCTCGGTGCTGGCCGTCGTCACCAGCTGGAACAACTTCTTCCTGCCCCTGCTGGTGTTCACCGACGCGCAGTGGTGGACGCTGCCGATCGGCGTGCAGCAGTTCCAGGGGCAGTACTCCGCGGACTACGCCAAGGTCTTCGCCTACCTGGTCCTGGCCATGGTCCCCGCCCTCGCCTTCTACTCCGTCGCCGAGCGCCAGCTCGTCGGCGGCCTCACCGCAGGCGCGACGAAAGGCTGACGCGCCGCGGACGTACGGCTCTGTCCACCCACCTGTCGTGAGGAGTCGCACCATGCGCAAGAACCGTCTCAGACTCGCCGGTGCCGTCGCCGTGTTCCTGGTCACCGCCGGGCTGGGGGCCGGCTCGCCCGCCCAGGCGAGTGACCGGCAGGCGGGTGACCGGCAGCCCACCCTCGCCGACCTGGCCCAGCGCCACGGGCGCTACTTCGGCAGCGCCACCGACAACCCCGAGCTGACCGACGGGCCGTACACGGCCCTGCTCGGCAGCGAGTTCGACCAGATCACGCCCGGCAACGGTATGAAGTGGTACGCGACCGAGCCCGAGCAGGGCGTGTTCGACTTCTCTCAGGGCGACGAGATCGTGAACCTCGCCCGGGCCAACCGGCAGAAGGTGCGCGGCCACACCCTGGTCTGGCACAGCCAGTTGCCCGGGTGGCTCACCGAGCGGGAGTGGACCGCCCCGGAGCTGCGGGCCGTGCTGAAGAAGCACATCCAGACGGAGGTACGGCACTACCGGGGCAAGGTCTTCGCCTGGGACGTCGTCAACGAGGCGTTCAACGAGGACGGGACCTACCGCGAGTCGGTGTTCTACAAGACGCTCGGCCCGGGTTACATCGCCGACGCGCTGCGCTGGGCGCACCAGGCCGATCCGCGCGTGAAGCTGTACCTCAACGACTACAACATCGAGGGGATCGGCCCCAAGAGCGACGCCTACCACCGGCTGGCCAAGGAACTGAAGGCCCAGGGCGTCCCGCTGCACGGCATCGGTTTCCAGGCCCATCTGGCCCTCCAGTACGGCTATCCCACGACCCTGGAGGACAACCTCCGCCGCTTCTCCCGGCTCGGCCTCGACACCGCCCTCACCGAGGTCGACATCCGGATGCAGCTGCCGGCGACCCAGGAGAAGCTGGAGCAGCAGGCCGAGTGGTACCGGGACCTGACCGAGGCGTGCCTGGCCGTGCGCCGCTGCGTGGGCCTCACCCTCTGGGACTACACGGACAAGTACTCGTGGATCCCCGCGTTCTTCCCGGGCGAGGGCGCGGCCCTGCCGTGGGACGAGCAGCTGCAGCCGAAGCCGGCGTACTTCGCGCTGCGGGAGGCGCTGGCCCGGAGGTAGCGGGGGGCCGGCCGTGGTGCGCCCGCCGGGAGCGGCGGGCGCCGCGGGCCGGTCGCGGCCTCGCCCGGGTGCCGCCCCGGGATGCGCGGGCCAGGGGTTCCCGGTTCGGACGGGTTCGTCAGTGCCGGTCCGGCGGCGGGGCCGTGCTCGATCTGATCACCAGATCGGTGCCCAGCTCCACCCGGGGTGCGCCCGGTTCCCCGTCGCGGGCGAGGCGGAGCACCGTACGGGCGGCCAGTCGGCCCATGTCCTCCAGGGGCTGGCGGATCGTCGTCAGCGGCGGGGCCGACCAGCGGACCTCCGGGAGGTCGTCGAAGCCCACCACGCTCATGTCCTGCGGCACTCGCAGCCCGCGCCGGCGCAGGGCCTCGATGGCGCCGAGGGCCATCCGGTCGCATGCCGCGAACACCGCCGTCGGCGGCTCGGGCAGGTCGAGCAGGGTGTTGCAGGCGGTGAAGCCGGACTCGGGGCGGAAGTCACCGGGGACGACGAGGGACTCGTCGGGGGCGATGCCGGCGCCTTCCAGGGCCGCCCGGTAGCCGTCCAGCCGGGCCCGGGAGCACAGCAGTCGCGGCGGCCCGGCGATCAGGCCGATCCGGCGGTGCCCGAGGGACAGCAGGTGGTCGGTGGCCGCCAGGCCGCCCGCCCAGTTCGCGGCGCCGATGGTGGGCGCGTCCAGGGCGGGGGAGCCCGCCGGGTCGACGACCACCAGCGGCACGCCGAGGATCCGCAGTTCCTCGTGGAGCGTCGGCCCCAGTGCCGAGGTGACGAGGACGACGCCGTCGGAGGCCCGGGCCCGCAGGTTGCGCATCCATTCGCGCGCGTCCCCCGACCGGTCGTGGAGGGCCGAGACCACCGTGCCGACCCCGGCCGCGTGTGCGACCTCCTCGACCCCGCGGATGATCTCGACCGCCCAGGGGCTGTCCAGATTGTTGAAGACCAGATCGAGCAGGGCCGCCCGGGTGCGCGGGGCCGCGGGGCGCCTGCGGTAGCCGTGCCGGCGCAGCAGGTCCTCGACGCGGGCCCGGGTCTGCGGCGCGACGTCGGAGCGGCCGTTGACCACCCGGGACACGGTCGGCACGGACACGCCGGCCCGCCGGGCGATCTCCGTGATCGTGACTCTGCCCTCGGCGTCGGCCTCACGTGCCGGCACTGCCCCCACCTCCGTCGACGGTGATCGCGCAACTGCCAGAAGTCTTCCGGAGAACGGGCATCCGTGGGAAGTGACGCGGGGCCGGGGACAGGGCGTCGCCGCCGGTGACGCGGAGTGACCGGGGCCGAACACGCGTCGGGGCCGGTGCGCAGCGTCTCCTGCGGCCGGCCCCTCATGTCTGCGGGCGGGGTGGCGCCCGCCCCGGCGTCCTCAGGCCGCCGTCATCACCTGGCTGCCCGAGAGCGGGCGGTGCGGGGCGATGATCCTGCCGTCCGGCAGGAGTTCACCGGTGTCCTCGAAGAGCAGCACGCCGTTGCACAGCAGGCTCCAGCCCTGCTCCGGGTGGTGTGCCACGAGTCGGGCGGAGTCGCGGTCGGCGGAGTCGGCGGACGGGCACGGTGTCTGGTGCTGGCACATGGGTGGGATCTTTCGCTTTGTCGTGGTGGACGATGTGCGGGAGTTCGATGAGTCGGTCGTCGTGTCTGATCCGCGGCTAGAAGCGTCGTTCATGGCCGCCCCCCGTTGTCATAAGTCGTCGGAACCCAGTGTTGCCCCACGGGCATCGATCCGCAGGGATTTCGCCGCACCGCTCCTCACAGGTTCATGACGCATCACCCGCGCGGACGGTTCATCCCAACGGGACTGTCACTTCGGGTGGTTCGCAGTGGCCGAATGGGGCTAGTCCGGTCCGGGCCCGCGTTCCCTTGGGCTCGTACGAGCCATTCGGCGCTCGTACGAGCGATCGCGCGAGTGTGAAAGGCCGACCCCGCCGCCGGTGATGCGGCGACGGGGTCGGCGAGGCAGGTACGGCGGGGCCGCTTCAGGCGGGTGAGCGGAGCAGCCGTGTGGGGGTGGCCCGGTGGGTCAGGACCGGCAGGAGCTCCGCGACGCGGTGCGGGCGGTGGGCCGCGATGCCGGGAGGCGCGGGTGCCAGCGGGACGAGCAGGTCGGTGGCGGCGGGGTGGCCGGCGGCACCGTCCGCGGTGCTGTCCTCGTGCAGCCAGAGCGTCAGCATGTAGAGGCTGGGCACGGACAGCAGGCGGGGCTGGTACGGCTGCGGCATCGCCTCGGCCTGGCGCAGGGCGCGTTCCGTGGAGGTGATGTACGGGCCCTCGAAGAAGTGCGAGAAGGCCCAGCCGTCGGGGGTCAGCATGGTCTCCGCCGCGGCCACGGCACGGTCACCGCAGCGGATCAGGAAACGCCATCCGGCCAACCGGGTGGCGGAGACGCCCTCGGCGGTGACCCGGTCGAGGACGTGGACGGGCAGGGGGAGCTCGGCAGTGACGGGCCCCTGGCTGCGGAGGAGGGCGGGAGTTCGGGCTTCGCGGACCGCGGTGGGAGAGGAGAGCGCAGTCAGGACGGAACGGAGTGCGGGCGCGGGAGCCGGAGGGACATGCAGCGGCATGGTGGGTCGCCTCTCATTCAAAGGCACGGTGGCGCGAGGGCGGGGGCGGACGGCGCTGTCAGCTCACGAGGGTCAGAGAGGCAGGGGCCGGGTCGTGAACGAGAGGGGGTGAGGTCCGCCGAACGTCGCCTCGACGGCAGGACCCGTCGACCGGGGCGCCAACCTTCTGCCTTGTTCGCGGAGTTTATACGACACGGGTTCGGACTGTGTTTCGCCTAGCCGTTTCCGGTGAGTAGAACAAGGGTACATTCGGTCGGCGATACGCGAGAATTATCCCGATTTCCGGTGGTGGTGTGCGGCGATGACCTCGGCGAATGGCCGCGGGCCGGTCGGCCCATTCTCGTCGGCGTTTTTCACGAGTTCGCGGTGCCTCGAAACCTGTGTTGCGCGTCATGCCGGGCGAATGTGCCACCGGTCACAGAGGACCAGCGTAGCGGTCGGCGGGCCCGTCCGGGACGTTATCGATCGCTTTCACTGGGCATCCTCCACCTGACCGGGAGGCCGACGGCCGGATCCCGGCCGGCATCATCATGAGGAGGGACACGTCGATGGGCGAGAAGGTCGTGGCAGGGCGGTTCGACCTGTCCGATCGCCAGCGTTACCGCGACAAGCTCCGTCAGTGTCTGACGGGCCTGGAGCGACTCCTGGCGGAGAAGCGGTTCGATCGCCCGAAGAACCTCATGGGGCTCGAGATCGAATTGAATCTGGCCGGTGCCGACGGCATGCCGAAAATGTTGAACGGGCAAGTCCTGGAGCGGATCGCGAGTCGTGATTTCCAAACGGAACTCGCCATGTTCAACCTGGAAGTGAACATCCCTCCCCACCCGCTGGGAGGCCGCGTATTCGACCGGCTGGCGGAGGAACTCCGTACGTCACTGGCATATGCCGACCGGAAAGCCGGAGAGGTCGACGCGGGAATCGTGATGATCGGCATCCTGCCGACGCTGGACCGCGACGACCTGGTGTCGTCGAACCTCTCCGACGTCGACCGCTACACGCTGCTCAACGACCAGATCGTGGCCGCTCGGGGCGAGGAGTTCACCCTCGACATCGACGGCGTCGAGCACCTCAGCTGCACCTCCAAGTCGATCGCGCCGGAGGCCGCCTGCACGTCCGTGCAGCTGCACCTGCAGGTCACCCCGGGCCGGTTCGCCGACGTGTGGAACGCGGCCCAGGCGGTCGCCGCCGCGCAGATCGCGGTCGGCGCCAACTCGCCCTTCCTGTTCGGCCGGGAGCTGTGGCGCGAGTCGCGGCCCCCGCTGTTCCAGCAGTCGACCGACACCCGCCCGCCCGAGCTGCAGGCCCAGGGCGTCCGCCCGCGCACCTGGTTCGGGGAGCGCTGGGTGGAGTCGGCCTACGACCTCTTCGAGGAGAACCTGCGCTACTACCCGGCGCTGCTGCCGATCTGCGACGACGAGGATCCGCTGGAGGTGATCGACCGGGGCGGCGCCCCGACGCTCGCGGAACTGGTCCTGCACAACGGCACCATCTACCGCTGGAACCGCCCCGTCTACGACGTCGCCGACGGCGTACCGCACCTGCGCGTGGAGAACCGCGTGCTGCCCGCCGGGCCCACCGTCATCGACGTCGTCGCCAACGCCGCCTTCTACTACGGGGTCGTCCGCGCCCTCGCCGAGGAGGCCCGGCCGGTGTGGACCCGGCTGCCCTTCGAGGCGGCCGCGGCCAACTTCGACGCGGCGTGCAAGGACGGCATCGACGCCCGCTTCACCTGGCCCCGGCGCGGCCGGTACGGCGGTACCACCGAGGTCGACGCGGTCAACCTGGTCCGGGACGAACTGCTGCCGCTCGCCGAGGCCGGGCTGGACGCCTGGGGCGTCGAGCCGGCCGACCGCGACCTGTACCTGGGCGTGATCGAGGAGCGCTGCCGGCGCCGGACGAACGGGGCGAGCTGGCAGGCCGCGACCTTCCACAAGGCCCTCGACGCCGGCCTCGGCCGGGAGGAGGCCCTGGCCGCCACGACCCGGCGCTACCGCGAGCTGATGCATCAGGGGGACCCGGTGCACAGCTGGCCGGTGGGGCTGCCCGAGCCGGTGTCGCTGGGCTGACGCGCCTGCGGGGTGACGACCCCCTGCCGCCATACTGATCCGACGGATCGGTGAAGTGGAGGCAGGGGTGCAGGCGGAGGCGAGCCCGGTGGACGGTTCCATTCCCCAGCAGGGGCTCTCGCGGCGGACGCTGCGCAACGAGACGCTGCTGGTCCTCGCGCTCTCGCTGGGCGCGAGCGGGGTCTCCGCGCTGATCAGCTTCATCGGGTCGGTGACCAAGCCGGGCGGGCTGAAGGACCAGGCTGCCACGATGAACGCCTCGGCCGCGCCGGGCCGCCCCTGGCTCGACCTCGCCTGGCAGCTCTTCGGGATCGCCACGGCCCTGGTGCCCGTCGCGCTCGTCGCGCACTTCCTGCTGCGCGAGCGGGCGAGCCTGCGCACGATCGGCTTCGACCGCACCCGCCCCTGGCCCGACCTCGGCCGGGGGGCCGCGATCGCGGCGGTGATCGGCAGCACCGGCATCGCCTTCTACCTGGCGGCCCGTGGACTGGGGTTCAACCTCACCGTGGTGCCCGAGGCGCTGCCGGACGTGTGGTGGAAGTACCCCGTACTGATCCTCTCCGCGATCCAGAACGCGGTGCTGGAGGAAGTGATCGTCGTCGGCTACCTGCTGCGCCGCATGGGCCAGCTGGGCTGGACGCCGACGGCCGCACTGGTGGGCAGCTCCGTCCTGCGCGGCTCGTACCACCTCTACCAGGGCATCGGCGGGTTCATCGGGAACATGGTCATGGGCGTCGTCTTCGTCCACCTCTATCGCCGCTGGGGCCGGGTCGGCCCGCTCGTGGTGGCCCACTCGCTGCTCGACATCGGGGCGTTCGTGGGTTACGGGCTGCTGGCCGGCAAGGTGGGGTGGCTGCCGACGGCGTGAGACACCGCCGACGGGGCGTACGACGCTGTCGTACGCCCCGTCGTCCGTCTCAGAGGCCCGTTCGGCCTTCTCGGACGCCCCTTCGTCCGTCTCAGGCCAGCAGTTCGCCGTCGATGACCGTGACGGCCCGCCCGGTCAGCAGGGTGCGGTCGTCGCGCAGCTCCGTGCGGACGCGGCCCGAGCGGGTCGAGGCCTGGAGCCCGGTGAGGGCGGGGCGGCCGAGGCGCTCGGACCAGAACGGGGCGAGCGCGGTGTGCGCGCTGCCGGTGACGGGATCCTCGTCGATGCCGACGTTCGGGAAGAAGCAGCGCGAGACGTAGTCGTAGCCGCGCCCCGGATCCTCGGCGCGGGCCGTGGCGATGACGCCGCGCTCGGAGTGGGCGGCCAGGGCCCTCGGGTCCGGGCCGAGGGCGCGGACGGTCTTCTCGTCGGCCACTTCGACCAGCAGGTCGCCGACGCAGGGGCCGGTGTCGAAGGCCGTGAGCGGCTCGGTGCCGAGCGCCTGGGCGAGACCGGCCGGCGGCTCGACCCGGGTGAGCGGGGCCGTCGGGAAGTCCAGGGTCACGGAGCCGTCGTCCGCCGGCGTGGCGACGAGGACGCCGCTGCGGGTGGCGAACCGCACCGGGCCCTCGTGGGCGCCGGTGGTGTGCAGGACATGGGCCGTGGCCAGGGTCGCGTGGCCGCACATCGCGACCTCGGTGGCCGGCGTGAACCAGCGCAGCGCCCAGTCGGCCTCGCCGCCCGGCGGGAGGGGGTGGGCGAAGGCCGTCTCGGCGTGGTTGACCTCCAGGGCGACGTGCTGCAGCCAGGTGTCGTCCGGGAAGGCGTCCGCGCCGTCCAGGAGCAGGACACCGGCCGGGTTGCCGGAGAAGGGGCGATCGGTGAAGGCGTCGACGATTCGGATCCGCATGTCCTGAAGCTAGAGGCTTCGCGAAGCCGCAGGCCAAGGCCAATTCATGAGTCCTGGACCGGTTCTGCGGTGCCGGGGCCCGGCACGCCTCCGCGGGTCGGCCCTTGCCGACCGAGCTATACCGATATATCGTTGAAGCATCGCGACAGATCAACGATGGAATGGAGTGGTTGCGATGCGTACCCATGGATTCGAGCACGGCCACGGTCACGGCGGACCGCGTCACGGCCGGGGCGGTTTCGAGAGTCTGCGTGCGGCCTTCGGGCCCTTCGGCCCTGGCGGCCCCAACTGGGGAGGGCCCGGAGGCCCTGGTTTCGGCCCCGGTCCCTGGGGCGGCCGCGGGCGGGGCGGGCCGAGGGGAAGGGCGCGGCGCGGTGATGTCCGGGCCTCGATCCTGGCCCTGCTGAAGGACCGGCCGATGCACGGCTACGAGATGATCCAGGAGATCGCCGAGCGCAGCGGCGGGGCGTGGAAGCCGAGCCCCGGCTCGGTGTACCCCACCCTGCAGCTGCTGGAGGACGAGGGGCTGATCGTCAGTGAGTCCGAGGGCGGCAAGAAGCTGTTCTCGCTCACCGAGGCGGGCCGCGCCGCCGCCGACGAGGGCCCCGAGGCGCCCTGGGAGGAGGCCTCCCGCGGGGTCGACTGGGAAGCCCTGGGCGAGATCCGGCAGGCCGGTTTCGGTCTGATGGAGGCCTTCGGCCAGGTCTGGAAGACGGGCAGCAAGGAGCAGCGGGAGAAGGCGCTCGGCGTCATCAACGAAGCCCGCAAGAAGCTGTACCTGATCCTCGCCGACGAGGACTGAGGGACATCCTGCGCCTGCCGCACGCCCCTGGCGCGGCAGACGCAGCCAGGCGCCCCCGGAGTCGCTCCGGGGGCGCTTCGGCGTGCCCCGCGCCGCGCGGCCGGAATGCCGGGGGCGGAACCGGCCGTGAGGGCCTCGACGTGCGGCGCTGACGAACCAGCCAGTCGCGAGGGAAACAGCCTGATCTCCTCCGTAAGGAGGAGATTCCGGTCGGCGATGTCCACTTCCCGTGGGACGCGAAGATGCTTCCCGCCGGGGATGCCCCGGGTCCGCCGGGCTGATGGGGTGGGGATGTGCAACCCCGTATCCCCCGGCAGTCGGCCCTTGAGCACGGCACCCACCGCGCGGACAACGATGCCAGGCTCACCGACGAGCTGGCCTCGGTGGTCGGCGGTGCCCGCCGCAGGGCGGTCCGGGACGGGGACCGGCAGATCGACACCGCCCATCTGCTCCACTCGCTGCTGGAGTCCGACCCCGAGGCCCGGGCCGTCGTCGGTGACGGGCCGCAGCTCGCGCGGCTCCTCGGCTACCTCGTGCAGCGCAGCATCGGCTACGGCCTGCGCTGGCAGAGCGGCGTCGAGGACTCGGGGGGCGTGCCCGTGGTGAGCGGGAGCACGGGCTTCTCACCACTGGCGGCGGCCGCGATGGAGTACGCCTGCGCGCGCGCCGCCGGGCGCGAAGGACCGGCCCGCGGCACCGACCTGCTCGCGGCGATCGTCGTCGACCCGCAGTCCCGTGCGGTCGAGGTGCTCGAACGGGCCGGAATCGACGCACGCGCGGTCTTCGCCCGCCTCGACGGCTGGTCCGGCGTCACCGAGGAGTGCGGCGAAGCCACTCACTGAGCCGGGCCGTTCCGCCGTCCAGGCAGTGAGACAGGTGCCATAGGGGATGACGCTCCTGTCATCGCCTGTCATCATGTGCCGGTGCCTACGTCTGACAGCAGCCCGAGCGGGCGCGGCAAGGGAGCGGGCCTCGGCCTGGCACTCCTGTCCGCGGTCGCCTTCGGCGGATCCGGTGTGGCGGCCAAGCCGTTGATCGAAGCGGGACTCGACCCGCTGCACGTGGTGTGGCTCCGGGTGGCCGGGGCGGCCCTGGTGATGCTGCCGCTCGCCGTGCGCCACCGCGGGCTGCTGCGCCGCCGACCCGGACTGCTGGCCGGCTTCGGGCTGCTGGCGGTCGCGGGCGTCCAGGCCTGCTACTTCGCGGCGCTCTCCCGTATCCCCGTCGGGGTGGCGCTGCTCATCGAGTACCTGGCGCCCGCCCTGGTGCTGGGCTGGGTGCGGTTCGTGCAGCGGCGGCCCGTGACGCGTGCCGCCGCGGTCGGCGTGGTGCTCGCCGTCGGTGGTCTCGCGTGTGTCGTGGAGGTCTGGGCGGGCCTGCGCTTCGACGCCCTGGGACTGCTGCTCGCGCTCGGCGCGGCCTGCTGCCAGGTCGGCTACTTCGTCCTGTCCGACCAGGGCAGCGACGCCGGCGACGAGGCACCCGACCCGCTCGGCGTCATCGCCTACGGTCTGCTCGTCGGCGCCGCCGTGCTCACCGTCGTCGCCCGGCCGTGGAGCATGGACTGGTCCGTGCTGGCCGGCACCGCACGCATGGACGGCACGCCCGTCGCCGCCGTGGTCCTGCTCGCCTGGATCGTCCTGGTCGCCACGGTCGTCGCGTACGTCACCGGCGTGATCGCCGTGCGCCGGCTCTCCCCGCAGGTCGCGGGGGTCGTGGCCTGTCTCGAAGCGGTCATCGCCACGGTCCTGGCCTGGGTGCTGCTCGGCGAGCACCTCTCGGCTCCGCAGCTCGCCGGCGGGGCGATCGTGCTGGTGGGCGCGTTCATCGCCCAGTCCTCGACGCCCACGAAGGGCTCGGGGCAGCCGGTGGCGAGCGGTGGCCCGGAAAGGGAATTGTCCCGGCGCGGAACCAGCGCATAGGGTGCCGGTCATGCCTTCGAACGCACTCGTTCTTCCGCCTCCGGCCGCCTGAGGCGGGCCCTCCGGAATCCGTGCCCGGCGCACTCGCCGCCGGGCCGAACGGTGCTGCCCGCAGACGAAGTCCGCGGACCCCGCTGATCACGACCGATCCGGGGCCCTTCCCGAACTTCCGCGCACCCGCGCCGCCCCCGGGGCGCCGCGTGCCGTGCGCGTCTGCGGAGAGAACACGTGTCGCACACTGCCTCCGGCCTGCCCCTCGGGCGAGGCCTTGTCTATCTGATCGTCGCCGGTGTCGCCTGGGGCACCGCGGGCGCGGCCGCCTCCCTGGTCTACCGGGCCAGTGACCTGGGGCCCGTCGCCCTCTCGTTCTGGCGCTGCGCCGCCGGCCTCGTGCTGCTGTTCGCCGTGCGCCTGGCGCGGCCGCGCACCAGGACCGCCGTTCGCGAGCCGCTCGGCCGACGGGCCGCGCGGGCCGGGGTCACCGGGCTCGGGCTCGCGGTCTTCCAGACGGCGTACTTCGCGGCCGTCTCGGCCACCGGCCTCGCCGTCGCCACCGTCGTGACCCTGGGTGCCGGGCCCGTGCTCATCGCCCTCGGCGCGCGGCTGACCCTGGCCGAACGCCTGGGCCGGGGCGGGGCGGCCGCCGTCGCGGGCGCCCTCGCCGGGCTCGGGGTCCTCGTCCTGGGCGGGGGCGGTGCGACCGTACGCCCCTCCGGCGTGCTGCTGGCCCTGCTGTCCGCGGCCGGGTACAGCCTGATGACGCTGCTCACCCGGCGGTGGGGCCGCGACGGCGCGGCCGACGCCTCGGGGACGGCCGTCGAGGCGTTCGCCGTGACGAGCCTGTGCCTGCTGCCCTTCGCGCTCGCCGAAGGGCTGGTGCCGCACACCGCCGAGCCCGTGCGGCTGCTGGTCCTGCTGGCGTACGTGGCCGCCGTGCCCACCGCCCTCGCCTACGGCCTGTACTTCGCGGGCGCGGCCGTCGTCCGGTCCGCCACCGTCTCGGTCGTCATGCTGCTGGAACCCGTCAGCGCGGCCGTGCTCGCCGTCGTCCTGCTCGGTGAGCGGCTGACGGTGGCGACGGTGGCCGGAACCCTGTTGCTGCTGGGTTCGGTGGCGGGACTCGCCGTGGGGGAGGCGCGGACGCCCGGGGATCGGGTGGTGTTCGTCCGGCGGCGGCCGAGGGCCGCCGCCGGACGGTCGCGCAGTACCCCGCGCCCCTAGGGATCACCTGCCCTGGAGGTAGTCGGGAAGCGCCGTGTCCGCCGCCAGGGCGGGGTCGGGGATCGGGGCGCCGTAGGTCTTCCGGACCGGGACGACTCCTGCCCAGTGGGGGAGGGTGAGGTCCTCGGGCTCGTCGTTCACGCCGCCGGTGCGGAGCTTGGCGGAGACCTCGTCGAGCTCCAGGCGGAGCACGGCGGTCGCGGCCAGCTCCTTCTTGTTGGCCGGCCGGGAGTCGGCGGAGCGGCCCGCGACGACGTGGTCGACCAGGGCGTCGAGCGCCCGGCGCTTCTCCTCGGGGTCCGTCACGTCGCGGGCGACGCCGTGCACCACCACCGAGCGGTAGTTGATCGAGTGGTGGAAGGCCGAGCGGGCCAGGACCAGGCCGTCGACGTGGGTGACGGTCAGGCAGACCGGCAGGCCCGGGTCGGCCTGGCCGGCCGCTCGCAGCGGGCGCGAGCCCGTCGAGCCGTGCACGTAGAGCACCTCGCCGACCCGGGCGTACAGCGTGGGCAGCACGACGGGCGCGCCGTCGCGGACGAAGCCGAGGTGGCAGACGTAGGCCTCGTCGAGTATCGCGTGCACCAGGTCCCTGTCGTAGGAGGCGCGGTCCGGGGAGCGCGTGGGGACGGTGCGGTCGGTCGGCGTGTAGGCCGTCGCGGGCTGCGACGGCGTCCGGGTGGTCCCCTGCATGGCGCTCCTTATTGCACTAGTGCATAATGTGTTTTGTGCTAGGAGAGTATCCGATCAGTGGGCGTCGCGCGGCGGAGATTTCCGCGAGCGTGGAGCGCGCGGTGGGCGCCGGTGAGCTGCGACCGGGACAACTGCTGCCGCCCATGCGGGAGTTGGCGGAGCGACTCGGGGTCAACCCCAACACGGTCGCGGCCGCCTACCGGACCCTGCGCGAACGGGGCGTCATCGAGACCGCGGGCCGCCGCGGCAGCCGGGTGCGGCCCGCGCCGGCCACGACCGGGCGGGACCACATCCGGGTCGACGTCCCCGAGGGCGTGCGGGACGTGGCGAGCGGCGATCCGGACCCGGCCCTGCTGCCGCCGCTCGCGGGCGCGTTCGCGGCGGCGGCCGCCGAGGGCGATCGCGCGCCCGTGCTCTACGGGGCGGACCCGCTGGACCCGGAGCTGGCCCGGATCACCCGTGCCGGCTTCGACGCCGACGGGGTGCCGGACGGCCCCCTTGCCGTGGTCTCCGGCGCCCTGGACGGGGTCGAGCGGGTGCTCGCGGCCCACCTCAAGCCCGGCGACACCGTCGCCGTCGAGGACCCCGGCTGGGGCCGCACGCTGGATCTCGTGCCGGCCCTCGGACTGCGGACCGTCCCCGTCGGCGTCGACGACGAGGGACCGCGCCCGGACGACGTGCGCCGGGCCCTGGAGGCCGGGGCGCGCGCCCTCATCGTCACCGACCGGGCGCAGAACCCGACCGGCGCGGCGGTGAGCGGCCCACGCGCGCGTGCCCTGCGAGCCCTGCTGCGCGCGCACCCGGAGGTGCTGCTCATCGAGGACGACCACGGTCACGGCATCGTCGACGTGCCCCTCCACCCGCTGGCCGGGACCACCCGGCACTGGGCGTTCGTCCGCTCGGCCGCCAAGGCCTACGGCCCCGATCTGCGCCTGGCGCTGCTCACCGGGGACGAGGTCACCGTCGACCGGGTCCGCGGCCGGCAGCGGCTCGGGCCCGGCTGGGTGAGCCGGCTGATGCAGCGGGCCCTGGTGCGGCTGTGGACCGACGGCGCGGTCGACACCGGCGAGGTGGCGGCCGCGTACGGGCGGCGGCGGGGCGCGTTGATCGGGGCGCTGGACCGGCACGGTGTCGTGGCGCACGGGCGCAGCGGCATGAACGTGTGGGTGCCCGTGCCGGACGAGACCGGAGCGGTCGCTCGGCTGCTGCACGCCGGCTGGGCGGTCGCACCCGGCGCCCGCTTCCGGATGAGCGCGCCGCCCGGCATCAGGGTCACCGTCTCGACGCTCACCGCGCGGGAGACCGAGACCCTGGCCGGGGCGATCGCCTCGGCCCTCGGCCCGGCCCCCCGGCGCGGCTACGTGTGAGGAACCGCCCGGGGCTTGGGGCGCACCCGGGTCAGCGCGGCCCCGGCCAGGACGATCACGGCCCCGACCGGAGTCGACCAGGCCAGGGACTCGCCCAGGAGCGCGACGCCCGCGGCCGTGGCGATGACGGGGATGAAGTACGTGACCATCTGGGCGGTCGTCGGGCCGACCTCGTCGACCAGGCCGTACTGCAGGAGCACCGCGAGGCCGGTGCCCAGGGCGCCCAGGGCGGCGACGGCCAGCAGCGGCACGACGGGCAGGCTGCCGGGCAGCGTCGTGAACAGCGGTGTGACCACGGCCAGCTGCACCGTCGCGAGGAGCAGCTGCGCGCCGGTCATCGACAGGTTCGAGTGGCCGGTGCCGGCCAGGGTGCGGCGGACGTAGATCCAGCCCACCGGGTAGCTGAGGGAGGCCAGCAGGGCCAGCGCCGTGCCCGTGGCGTCCAGGCCGTGGAAGCCCTGCCAGGCGCCCAGCACGGTCAGCACGCCCAGGAAGCCCAGTCCGAGCCCGGCGACCCGCACCCGGGTCGGGCGGTCCTCCGACAGCGCGACCAGCGACAGCGCCATGCCCCACAGGGGCGAGGTCGCGTTGCAGATGCCGGCCAGGGTGGACGGGATGGTCAGCTCCGCGTACGCGAACAGGGAGAACGGCAGGGCGTTCAGCAGGAACGCGGCGACCGTCAGATGGGCCCAGGTGCGGGCGCCGCGCGGCAGCCGCTCGCGCCGGACCGCCATCGCGGCGGCCAGCACCGCCGTACCGAACGCCAGACGGCCGAGCGTCACCTGGAACGGGGCGTATCCCTCGGTCCCCACCTTGATCAGGAGGAAGCTGAAGCCCCAGATCAGGGACAGGGCGGCGAAGCGAAGGCGCCAGTCCAGGCGGCGGCGGGGCGGTGCGGGCGGGGCGGTGACGGCCCGGTCGGACGAGGTGGTGACGGTGGTCATGGAAGCCACGATGCGGGACACCACCTCGTAGCACAATCGAGGTTTCGCACCTGGTATTGCGTAGTATTGCTTACATGTTGAATCTGGAGCGCCTGCGCACGCTCGACGCCCTCGCCCGGCACGGCTCGGTCAGCGGTGCGGCCGAGGGCCTGCACATCACGACCTCCGCCGTCTCCCAGCAGTTGTCCAAGCTGGAGCGGGAGGTCGGCCAGCAGCTCCTCGCGAAGAACGGCAGGGGCGTGCGGCTCACCGACGCGGGCCGGCTGCTGGCCGAGCACGCGGCGCGGATCCTGTCCCAGGTCGAGCTCGCCCAGTCCGATCTGGAGGCGCAGCGCGGGCAGGTCGTCGGCGAGTTGCGTCTGGCGGCGTTCCCGACCGCCGCGCGCGGCCTGTTCCCGCAGGCGCTGTCCGCACTGCGGGAGCGGCACCCCGGGCTCCGGTTGCGCTCCTGCGAGGTGGAACCGGAGCGGGCCATCGCCGGAGTCGTCCGCGGCGACCTGGACCTGGCCGTGGTCCTCGACTGGTACAACAAGCCGATGGCGCTGCCCGAGGGCCTGGTCAAGGCGTCGATCCTGGACGACCCGGCCGATGTCGCCCTGCCCGCGGACCACCGGCTCGCGGGGCGCGCGGAGGTGGACCTCGGCGAGTTCGCCGACGACGAGTGGATCACCTGGGCGGACGGCGAGTTCTGCCACGAGTGGCTGATGTTCACGCTTCGCTCGAAGGGGATCGAGCCGATCATCGGCCATCGTGCGGCCGAGACGCACACGCAGCTCGGGCTGGTCGCCGCCGGGCTCGGGGTGTGCATCGCGCCGCTGCTGGGCCGCCACCCGGTGCCCGAGGGGGTCGTCACCGTCCCGGTCAGCCAGCGGGTCCGGCGGCACGTGTACGTCGTCTGGCGTGCGGACGCCGACCGCCGCCCGTCGATCCGGGCCGCGGTGAAGGCTCTGCGGGAGGCGGGGGAGAGCGTCGGCTGACCGCCCGCCCGGCGCTCACTGGCCGGCCAGCTTGCGGAAGTCCCAGGAGACGATCTTCTGCGGGGTCAGCCGCAGCCAGGCGTGCCGGCCGTCGTGCGGCATCTCCTCCAGGCCGAAGTTCTTCCGCGCGAACAGCGTCTCGGGTACGTCGAGTTCGGCGCACAGCTCACCCGTGCGCGGGATCTCGCCGACGAACTCGACGGTGCCCGACAGCTCGGCGCCGCGCAGCTCGTCGTACTCCTCACCGGTGTCCACCACGATCGCCACGCGCGGATCGCGCCGCAGATCGGTCCACCGCTTGCTGCGTACGACCGAGTACAGCCACATCGAGGTGCCGTCCCAGGCGAACCACAGCGTGCTCACGTGCGGGGCGCCGTCGGCCGACACCGTGGCGACCCGGCAGGTGCGCTGCGTGCTGAGGAAATGGTCCAGTTCACCCGGTGTCATCATGATCTTCCGGCCGCGGCGCTGCTGCGTGACGGTCATGCTCCCCCTCTTTCCTTCTCTCACGTCGTGTCAGAGGTGATCCTGCGCCATCACGTCGGTTCCCTTCGCGAGAAGGCGTCCTCGGTCATCGCGGGAGTGCCCTGCGACCACACCCCCGCGATGATCCGCCACCCCCTCGCGTTGGTCGCCACGGTCGCGACCACGGACGAGGCGCCGGCGTGCTTCACGCGTCCGCGCGGCGGGCTCAGGCGAGGGTGATCGAGTCCCCGTCGACGGTGATCTTCATCTCCGGCAGCGGCTTGGTCGCCGGACCGCTCTTCACGCTGCCGTCGGTGATCGAGAAGTTGCTGTTGTGGCAGGGGCAGTTGATGACGCCGTCGGCGATGCTCTTCACCGCGCAGCCCTGGTGGGTGCAGGTGGCCGAGAACGCCTTGAACTCGCCCGCCGTCGGCTGGGTGACGACCACCTTCTGGTCGGCGAAGACCTTGCCCCCGCCCTCGGGGATGTCCGCGGTCGCCGCGAGCGCGCTGCCGCCCGCGGCGCCTCCGCTCGACGGGGTGCTGCCCGCCCCCTGGCCGCCCTGGGCGGTTCCGGAGGAGTCCGCGGAGCCGGACGAGCCGTCGTCCGAGCCCCCGCACGCGGTCAGCGCGACGGCGAGACCCGCCGCTCCGGCCGCCGCCACGACGGTACGACGGGCCGGACCCGATGCGGGCTGGAGCGATGCGCTGGTCATACTGACAAGTCCCTTCGGGGGGTTCGATGATCTGCCGGGAGGTACGGCCCCGGCGGACCGCCTGTTCAGACGGTGCAGAAATCCTCACCCGCCCGGCGGCGGCTGTGCACCCAACCCCGCTGTCGGTTCGCTGTCGGTTTCCCGCCCGCCGCCACGGCGCCGGTGCGAGGGCCGGCCGATCGGTCAGTAACCTGGGGCGATGCTCAAGGAAGTGATCGCGACCCGCTTCATCGCGCCGCTGCGCGAGGGCGGTTCGCTGCCGGGCCTGGTCGAGGCCGACGACTTCGGCACGTACGTCCTGAAGTTCACCGGCGCGGGACAGGGCCGCAAGACGCTCGTCGCCGAGGTGGTCTGCGGGGAGCTGGCGCGCCGGCTCGGGCTGCGGGTGCCGCGCCTGGTGACGGTCGAGCTCGACCCGGATCTGGGGCTGGGCGAACCCGAGGAGCAGGTGCAGAGCCTGCTGCGGTCCAGCGGCGGCACCAACCTCGGCATGGACTTCCTCTCCGGCGCGCTCGGCTTCGACCCGCTCGCCTTCCGGGTGAGCCCCGAGGAGGCCGGCCGGATCGTCTGGTTCGACGCGCTGGTCAACAACGTCGACCGGTCCTGGCGCAACCCCAACCTGCTGATGTGGCAGGGCGAGCTGTGGCTCGTCGACCACGGAGCGACCGTGATCTGGCACCACAACTGGCCCGGCGCCGAGGCCTCCGCGGGCCGCCCCTACGACGCCTCCGACCACGCGCTGGCGCCGTTCGGGCCGGACGTCCGCGCCGCGGCGGCCGAGCTGGCGCCCCTGGTCACCGAGGACCTCCTCGCCGACGTCACCGGGTGCGTCCCCGAAGCCTGGCTCGCGGACGAGCCCGGCTTCGACACACCGGACGACCTCAGGCGGGCCTACGCGCGAGCGCTGCTGGCCCGGGCCGCCGTCATCCACGACCGCATCCGGGGGATCCAGTGAGCGACCGGCACATCATCAGGGGCGGACCGCGCGAGCGCCAGGTCTACGAGTACGCCCTCCTGCGCGTCGTCCCGCGCGTCGAACGGGGCGAGTGCGTCAACGCCGGGGTCCTGGTCTACTGCCGTGCCGCGGCCTACGTCGGCGCGCGCACCCACCTGGACGAGGCCCGCCTGCTCGCCCTCGACCCGCGGGCGGACGTGGCCGGCGTCCGGGCCGCCCTGCGCGCGGTGGAGGGCGTCTGCGCGGGCGGCACCGCGGCCGGCCAGGCGGCGGCCGACGACCCGGGCCGCCGCTTCCGCTGGCTCGTCGCCCCCCGCTCCACCATCGTCCAGCCCGGCCCCGTCCACACCGGCCTGACCGCGGATCCGGCGGCGGAGACGGATCGGCTGCTCGACCTGCTGGTGCGGTAGCGCACGCGGGCGCCTGGGGCGGTCAGCGCCGCGGCGGCGCTGACCAGGTCAACCACCTGGAAGGGGGGCGGCCGGCCTGGTCGGGGCGGGCGTGACGCCCGGCGTGCTCCTGGCCGGCGCGGTGGTCGCGCACACGGACGGCCGGGCGGAAGCCGTGGGGGAGACGC
>NZ_JAPSKN010000207.1 GCF_031181705.1 Streptomyces sp. | reverse complement strand
GGGGGCGGCCGGCGCCGTCTCGCCGGGAGAGTTGCCGGGAACGGGCATAGGCTGAGAACCACACCCCGCGTGTCGACGCAGAAGAAGGTGAGTGCGATGCGCGTACTGCTCAAGGCCCGCATGGACACGGAGAGGGCCAACGAGGCCATCCGCAACGGCACCATGGGCAAGCTGCTCCAGGAGTCGCTGGAGCAGATCAAGCCGGAAGCGGCCTACTTCACCTCCGACCAGGGCAAGCGGACCGCCTACCTGGTCTTCGACATGCAGGACAGCTCGCAGATGCCCGTGCTCAGCGAGCCCTTCTTCCTCCACCTGGGCGCGGAGATCACCTACACGCCGGTGATGAACGTCGAGGACGTGCAGAAGGGCCTGGCCCAGCTGGGCCGCTGAGCCACCGGCTCAGCTGAAGACGATCATCGAGCCCTGGGCCAGGCTGCGGGTCACGGCGGCGTGCAGGCCGAGCCAGACGTGGCGTTCCCGGGCGAAGGGGCTCGGATCGTACGGGGCCGGAACGGCGGGTTCTTCCAGCTCCGTCGGGGCGAGCGGCGGCTGGGGGGCCGCCGGCGGGTTGGCCGGGTCGATGCCGATCACCGGGGCGACCACCTCCAGTTCCCGCAGCAGGGCGTGCGAGGAGCCCAGCGGGCCGCCGCCGGCGAGCAGCTCGTCGTCGGCGAGCGGGCTGGGGAAATCGACGGGGACGTACGCGCCCGCGTGGTCGTAGTGCCAGACCAGGTGGGACTGCTGGGCCGTCGACTCGAACATCTCCAGCAACTGCTCGTAGTCACCGCCCAGTTCGTCCACCGGCGTCACCGGCAGCCCGCACACCTGGAGCAGGTAGGCGCGGCGCAGGAAGTGCAGCGCGTCGTAGTCGAAGCCCGCGACCGGGGCGACGTCGCCCGACAGCCCCGGCATGTACTGGTACACCGGCACCGGCGGCAGCCCGGCCTCGGCGAGCACCTTGTTGTATTGCGCGAGTTCCTCGGCGAAGGGGTTGTCCGGCGTGTGGCACAACACGTCGACGAGCGGTACCAGCCACAGATCACAGGCCAAAGAAGGCTCCTCGCTCAGCGCGGTGGTCGGGTAGCACGGTGGTCGGGTAGCACGGTGGTCAGGGAAGAGTAGCGGTGCGGCGCGGTCGCGGCTCCTGCCGTGCATGTCCCATACCCACCCGAACGGATGCGACGCGGCTCAACCGGAGGCAAGACGCTCGATCAGGGCGAGCGAGTGGGTGTTGTAGCCGGCGATGATCGCCCGGGCGGTGTCGGTGTCGCGGGCACCCAGGGCGTCGACCAGTTCGGTGTGGCCCGCCCACAGCTCGCCCCGCAGGTCGCTGAGCCGGCGCAGGTACTGCACCGCGCACACCCAGGTCCGCACGCGCAGCCGGTGCAGGAAGTCGGCGAGGTAGGGGTTGCCGAAGACCGCGGCGAGCTCGCGCCAGAAGCGCAGGTCGTAGCCGATGAGCACGGTCAGGTCCCCGGCCGCGGCGGCCCGCTGGGCCTCCTCGCCGCGCCGCCGCACCCCGGCGAGGGTCGCCGCCACACGGGGATCGTCGGTCCGTATGGAGGCGCGCTGCCCGGTGAGCAGGGCGTGGAACATCCCCTCGATGACCAGGTCGCGGGCCTCGATCATGCCGCGGAAGTCCTCGACCGAGTACTCGTGGACCCGGAAGCCGCGGTGCTGGTCCGCCTCCAGCAGCCCCTGGGCGGAGAGGTCGACCAGCGCCTCCCGCACCGGCGTCGCGGAGACGCCGTACTGCTCGGCGATCTCCTTGACCGTGAACTCCTGCCCCGGCTGGAGCCGCCCGGCCAGCACCTCGTCACGAAGGGCGTCGGCGATCTGCTGGCGCAGGGTGCTGCGCATCACGGAGCCGGTGCCGGTGCTGCCGGGCATGGTCAGGGCGTCTCCCTCGTCGCGTTCGGGTGGCGTGCGCGTATATGTCTACGGGCACGCCACCTTACGCGTTCGAATGAGACCCGAGAATGTCGGTTACTGACGGGTTTACAGCTGCTTACGCCGTGTACTCGTCGGCCACCGACAGTGCCGAGTCCAGCACGGCCAGGCCTTCCTTCAGCTCCGCCTCGCTGACCGTGCAGGGCGGCACCACGTGCGTCCGGTTCATGTTCACGAACGGCCACAGCCCGCCCGCCTTCGCGGCGGCGGCGAAGGCGGCCATCGGCGCGTTCGCCTCCCCGGTCGCGTTGTACGGCACCAGCGGCTCGCGCGTCTCGCGGTCGCGCACCAGCTCCAGCGCCCAGAACATGCCCACGCCGCGCACCTCGCCGACGCTCGGGTGCCGCTCGGCGAGCGCCCGCAGCTCCGGTTCGACGACGGACGCCCCCAGGCGGGCCGCGTTCTCGACCACGCCCTCCTCCGCCATGACGCCGATCGTCGCGACGGCGGCGGCGCACGCCAGCGGGTGACCCGAGTACGTCAGACCGCCCGGGTAGGGCCGCTTCCCGAACGTCTCCGCGATCGCGCCGGAGATCGCCACCCCGCCCAGCGGCACATAGCCGCTGTTCACGCCCTTGGCGAAGGTCAGCAGGTCGGGCGTGACACCGAACAGGTCCGCGGCGAACCACGCACCGGTCCGCCCGAACCCGGCCATGACCTCGTCCAGGACGAAGACGATCCCGTGCTTGTCGCACAGCTCGCGCACCCCGGCCAGATAGCCGGGCGGCGGGACCATGATCCCGGCCGTGCCCGGGATGGTCTCCAGGATGATCGCCGCGATCGTCGAGGGACCCTCGAAGGCGATCGTCGTCTCCAGGTGCTCCAGCGCCCGGGCGCACTCCTGCTCCTCGGTCTCGGCGTAGAAGCGGGAGCGGTAGAGGTAGGGCGCCCAGAAGTGCACGACCCCGGCCGTGCCGCTGTCGGAGGCCCAGCGGCGCGGGTCGCCGGTGACGTTCACGGCCTGCTGGGTGCCGCCGTGGTAGGAGCGGTACGCCGAGAGCACCTTGGGACGACCGGTGTGCAGCCGGGCCATCCGGATGGCGTGCTCGACGGCGTCGGCGCCGCCGTTGGTGAAGAAGATCCTGTCCAGGTCGCCCGGGGTCCGCTCGGCGATCAGCCGCGCCGCCTCCGACCGCGCCTCGACGGCGAACGCGGGCGCGAAGGTAGCCAGCCGTCCCGCCTGCTCCTGGATCGCGGCGACGACCCTGGGGTGCTGGTAGCCGATGTTCGTGTAGACGAGCCCGCTGGAGAAGTCGAGGTAGCGCTTGCCGTCGTAGTCCCAGAAGTACGACCCCTCGGCACCGGCGACGGCGAGCGGGTCGATGAGCTCCTGCGCGGACCAGGAGTGGAACACGTGGGCACGGTCGGCGGCCTTCACGGCGGCGCCGGCTTCGGGGTTCGGCTGAGGGGTCATGCGGGCGAGCGTAGGCGCGGGGGAGCGGGCGGTGGTATCGGCGGCCTGTCTGGCGTGCGCCGCATTCCGCGACAGGTTGTCCATGCGCGCCCCGACCTATTGACAGGATGCTGTCCAGATGTCAGCGTGCTGTCATAAGGCAAGGGTCCGAGGAGGAACCATGAACGCCACCGCAGTCCGCAAGCCCGTCCACCTCGCCGTCTACGACACCTTCGCCGACTGGGAGACCGGCCACACCACGGCCCACCTCGCCCGCGCCGGCCACGAGATCCGCACGGTCGGCCCGTCCACCGCCCCGGTCACCAGCATCGGCGGCCTGCGCGTGCGGCCCGACCTGGCCCTGGACGACGTACGGCCCGAGGACAGCTCCCTGCTGATCCTCCCGGGCGCCGACCTCTGGGACACATCAGGCGACCTGGCCCCCTTCGCCCGCACGGCCCGCGCCTTCCTGGCGGCGGGCGTCCCGGTCGCCGCGATCTGCGGGGCCACCGCCGGACTGGCCCGGGAGGGCCTGCTCGACGACCGGACTCACACCAGCGCGGTCTCCTTCTACCTGGCCGCGACCGGTTACGCGGGCGGCGAGCGCTACGTCGAGGCCGACGCCGTCACCGACCGGGGCCTGGTCACCGCCGGCCCGACCGAGCCCGTGGCCTTCGCCCGGGAGGTCCTGCGGCTGCTCGGGGTGTACGAGGGCGAGGTGCTGGACGCCTGGTACCGGCTCTTCCACGACTCCGACGCGACGGCGTACGCGGTGCTGGAGAAGGCCGGGGCGCTGTGAGCCGGGAGCGTCAGGAGCTGCTCAGCCGCAGCGCCCTCGGGGTGTTCCGGCTCAACGGCCAGTTCCTCGCCGTCGCGGAGGAACTGGCCCGGCCGGCCGGGCTCACCGCCGCCTGGTGGCAGGTGCTCGGAGCGGTCCTGGGCGAGCCGCTGCCGGTCTCGGGCATCGCCCGCGCCATGGGCATCACCCGGCAGAGCGTGCAGCGCATCGCCGATCTGCTGGTGGAGCGGGGGCTCGCGGAGTACCGGCCGAACCCGGCGCACCGCCGGGCCAAGCTCCTCGCCCCGACCGGGGAGGGCCGCGCGGCCGTCGCCCGCATCGACCCCGGGCACGCGGCCTTCGCCGACCGGCTGGCCGAGGCGTTCGGGGAAGCGGAACTGGCGGAGGCGGTGCGGACGCTGGAGCGGCTGTCGAAGGTGCTCGACGGGGCGGGTCCGCCTGTTACGGAACCGTAGACGTCTCCCAGGGCACCCGGCCCCCGCCCCGCACTATTCTCGATCCGTTGCTCGCGTGTGGGGGGAAGGCGGCTGAGCGATGGAGACGTTGGGGCCGGGGGAGCCGCAGCACATCGGTGCGTACCGGTTGCTGGCGCGGCTCGGTGCGGGAGGCATGGGACACGTGTACCTGGCCCGCTCGGAGCGGGGCCGCACCGTCGCCGTGAAGCTGGTCCGCGAGGAACTGGCCGCGCAGGAGGAGTTCCGCGAGCGGTTCCGGCAGGAGGTGCGGGCCGCGCGGCAGGTCGGCGGGTACTGGACGGCGCCGGTGCTGGACGCGGACACCGAGGCCGCCGTGCCGTGGGTCGCCACCGGGTACGTCGCCGGGCCGAGCCTGCAGCAGATCGTCGGGCACGACCACGGGGCCCTGCCGGAGCGGACCGTGCGCATCCTCGCGGCCGGGCTCGCGCACGCGCTCCAGGACATCCACGCGGCCGGCATCGTCCACCGCGACCTCAAGCCGTCCAACGTGCTCGTCACCATCGACGGCCCGCGCGTCATCGACTTCGGCATCGCGCGTGCCCTGGAGACGGTGACCGACGGCGGGCTCACGCGCACCGGCGCGCTCGTCGGATCGCCGGGCTTCATGGCGCCCGAGCAGGTGCGGGGCGACCGCATCACCCCGGCGTGCGACGTCTTCTGCCTCGGCTCGGTCCTCGCCTACGCCGCCACCGGCAAGCTGCCGTTCGGCACCGCCAACAGCGGCGTGCACGCCCTGATGTTCCGCATCGCCCAGGAGGAACCGGACCTGGAGGGCGTGCCGGAGGGAATCGCCGACCTGGTCCGCGACTGCCTGCGCAAGGACCCGGCCGCCCGGCCGTCCCTCGACCACGTCCTGCGGCGCACGGGCGCGGACGACACCGTCGCCGACGGCCGCGCCCTCGACCCGTGGCTCCCGAGCGCACTGGTGGCCCAACTGGGGCGGCACGCGGTGCGGTTGCTGGACGCGGAGAACCCGCAGGGCGAACCGGCACCGGGCCCCGGGCCGGGATCCCGGCCCGGGGCGGACGCGGCGGGCGGCGCCGGCGAGGAAAGCGGGTCGTCTGCACCCGGCTCTCAGGGCCGGGGTCCGGCGGACCGACCCGGCTCGGGTCCGGCGGACCGACCTGCCTCCGGTCCGGCGGACCGACCTGCCTCCGGTCGGCCGGACCTACCTGCCCACGGTCCGGCGGGTCCTTCCAGTCCTGCGAGGCCCTCGGGTCCGGCGGGCTCTTCCGGCTCTGCCGCTGCCGGTGGTGCCGGCGGTGCCGCTTCCGCCGGTGCCGTCGGGCCGTCCGGCCCCGGCTCCGCCCCCGCCGGGCACCCCGCACCTCCCGGTCACGGCCCCGAGCACGCCCCCACCGGCGGCCCCGGCGCCACCCCGGAACACGCCCACGTAGCCGACGCGTCCGGGCCCGGCACCGTGCCGCCGGTGCCCGGTCCGCCTCCGCCGGGTGCGCCGGGCTCGGGGACGCCGGGTGTCCCCGGCTCGGGGGCGCCGCTGAATCACCTGCCCACCATGGTCGCGGGCCAGGGCCGGCCCACCCCCGCACCCCCCGGCCCGGGCAGCCCGCCGCATGCCCAGCCGCCCCCGCCCCCGTACCCGGCCTACGGCTACCCGCAGCAGCACCCCCAGCCCGGCTCCCCGGGCGGTGCCGCACCGGCGTACCCCGGCTACGTCGGACTCGGTTCCACCCCGCCCTACGGGCCGCCGCCGTACGGCCCGACCCCGCCGTACGGCCCCGGGCAGGAGCCGCCCCGGCGCGACGGCCGGTCCACCGCGCTGCTCGTCGTGATCGCCCTGGTCGTGGCGCTGGCGGCGGGCGGGACGGTGTACGCCCTGATGCAGGGCGGCGGGGACGGGACCGGCGACCACGCGCAGCCCTCCCCGACGCACAGCACCGGCGCGCCCCCGACCACCCAGGGCCCCTCGCCGACGGCCTCCCCCTCCCCGGCGGACGGCACGATCCCGTCGGCGTACCTCGGCACCTGGACCACCACCATCGACAACGCCGACGGACAGCACACCCGCCGGCTCACCCTCCGGCAGGGCGAGCCGGGCGACACGGTCCTGTCCCTCGTGGCGGACGGCCCGACCAAGGGCGGCGGCACCTACCACTGCGTGTTCGAGGGCGAACTGACCGCCGCGCCCGGCGCCGACGGCCCGCTGAGGATCGGCCCGTCCACCGTGACCGTCGGCCAGCCGCGCACCGCCTGCACCCCGGGCGCGGCCACCGAGATCACCGTCCTGTCGGACGGCACGCTCCAGCGCACCAACACGAGCAGCGGCGAACGGCTGACGTACACGAGGCAGTGACGGACTCCCCTGCCGCGGCGCGTGCTTGAGGGTTCGACAGCCCAGCCCCGGGAGGACGGCGGAACTGGTGTGGACCCGGGGTCCCGAACCCGGCCTCGCGG
>NZ_JAPSKN010000206.1:5285-7041 GCF_031181705.1 Streptomyces sp. | reverse complement strand
GCTTCGGAATCCGTCGTCGCCGTGGCCAGGCCGCCCGGGCCTCCGTTGAGGCTCCGTGCCGGGTCAGGGCCAGGACGGCGGCCTTGCGGACGTCGGTGTTGGAGTCCGCCAGGACCATGGCGAGCGCGTGGACGGCCACGTCGGGGTCGGCGACGGACAGCGCCGTCGCGGCACCGGCCCGCACCTGCCAGGCCGACTCCGACAGAGCGGCGACGGCGCGTGCGGCGGCGCCGCGCGGGGCCTCCAGCACGGCGGCGGAGTGGGTGTCCGCGCTGACCGCCTCCAGGGTGATCTCGGCGTGGCGGAGGCACCGTCCGGTGACGGCTTCCAGCAGGCGGAAGACGTCGGTGTTCTCCGGGGGCAGGACGCCCTCGGCGAAGTAGCCGGTGAGCAGCTGCCGGCGGAGCAGGTCGGCCAGTTGTTGGGCCCGGTCGGCGCGCAGCCGGCGCGCCGTGCTCGGTGGGCGGTGACGGTGGTCGAGGCGCCTTGTCCGGCGTCGTCTCGGATGCGGTCGGTCGGCATGGATCGCATCCCTATCCGATAGGGAAAGTGGTGTTGCGGGAATGCTGCGCCACCGGGAGGGTGACCCGTTCCGCGCTTGACCTGGGTGTTCGTGGTGCCGAAGGGCAGATCCGCCACCGGCCCCCGCCGGGCCGGTGTGGCTACGACAGCGCCGTCAGACCCGGGGCGAAGGCGATCAGCAGGGGCAGCAGCGGGACGAGCGCGGCCGTGGTGGTCGTCAGGGCGCGGTGCCTGCGGCCGAGCCGCGGCGGCGGTTCGAGGAGCCGGTCGACCCGCTCGCCCAGCAGCCGGTGGCTGGAGGCGCAGGACAGCACGCCGCGGTGCTGGTTGAGCTCGATCAGGGCCAGGGCGGTGGTCAGGTGGCCGCAGCGGCGGGAGGCGGTGTCGTCGGCGGCCAGCTCGACCAGGCGGTGGGTCTGGTCGCAGAAGTGGGCGAACAGCGGGACGCGGGGGAAGCCGGTGGCCAGGGCGGTGGACAGGTGCAGCAGCCAGTCGTGGCGGGCCCGGGCGTGGCCGCGCTCGTGGGTGAGGACGGCGTCCAGCTGGTGGCCGGTCAGGCGGTGCAGGGCGCCCGTGGTGACGATCAGCTGGGGCGGGCTGCCGGGCATCCACCACGCGTCGGGGTACTCGTCCTCCAGGACCAGCAGGGGCCCCTTGGCGGCGGGCAGGCCGGCCGGCAGGTCGGGGGCCCGCTCGCGCAGATGGGCGCGGGCCTGGGCGCGGCGCCTGCGCGCCTCGACGATCTCCCGCGCGAGCATCGCGGTCGTCCAGGCCGCGCCGCAGGCCAGCAGCACGGTCAGGGCGGCGGCCCAGGGCGGCGCGGTGGACAGGTCGTACGCGGCGGTCACGGCCGGCGGCGCCGGGGCGAACAACTGCGCGCGGACCGTGCCGAAAACGGCGGCGGCGCCCAGCGCGAGAGCCGTCACGCAGCACAGCAGGACGGTGGCGACCAGGCACTGCCACACCCACAGCGCGACCACCGGTTCCCGCTCCGGCCACGAGGCCCGGGTCAGCACCCGGGGGACGGGGACGGCGGCCGTCACGGCGACAACGCTCAGCAGGAGCAGGCAGACGGTCATGGCCACGGGCTCCGGTTCCTGGTCGGAAAAGGGGCGGCTACGGGTCGTGCTGGGGAGGGCGGCCGCCGTACGCACGGGTGCTGCGGCTGTGGTGCGCACCCGTGCCGTCGGCACCGTGCGCGCCGGTGCCCCGGTCACCGTGAGCAGTGGCGACC
>NZ_JAPSKN010000206.1:0-5185 GCF_031181705.1 Streptomyces sp. | reverse complement strand
GTCGTCGTGCTCACCGAGAATCCGGCTGCCGTGCGCACCCGTGACCGCGACGGGCGCGGCGGACGTGCCGTGCACCGCGCGGGTACGGGCACACCGCCCGTGGCCCAGTATGACGGGCCCGGACGGTGTGCGTCAGGAGCCGGAGGCAGACGGAAGGGCCGGAAGGGGGGTGGGAGGGCCGGAAGGGCCGGAATGGGTGGGAGGGCCGGGGGCGGCCCGGCCCGGGCCGCCCGGACCGGGCACGGGGGTCAGGCCGGGACCACCCGCCCCGTCACCTCGCCCAGTCCCACGCGGACGCCGTCGGGGCCGGGCGCCCAGGCCGAGAGGGTCACCACGTCGCCGTCCTCCAGGAAGGTCCGCTTGCCGTCGGGGAGTTCCAGCGGGTCGCGGCCGTTCCAGGTCAGCTCCAGCAGCGAGCCGCGCTCGCGCTCCGACGGCCCGCTGACCGTGCCCGAGCCGTACAGGTCGCCCGTGCGCAGGGAGGCACCGTTCACGGTCATGTGGGCCAACTGCTGGGCGGCCGTCCAGTACATGGTGGAGAAGGGCGGCTCCGAGACGACGTGACCGTTGACGGCGACGCTGATCCGCAGGTCGTAGCCGCCGGGTTCCTCGTCGCCGTCGTCCAGGTACGGCAGCAGCCGGTGCGTCCGGGCCGGAGGCGCCACGAGAGCCTCCTCCAGGGCGTCCAGCGGGGTGATCCACGCCGAGACGGAGGTGGCGAAGGACTTGCCGAGGAACGGGCCGAGCGGCACGTACTCCCAGGCCTGGATGTCCCGCGCGGACCAGTCGTTCAGCAGGCACAGGCCGAAGACGTGCTCGCGGAAGTCGCCGAGCGCCACCGGCCGGCCCATGCGGGACGGTACGCCGACGACGAAGCCGACCTCGGCCTCGATGTCCAGCCGGACGGACGGGCCGAAGACCGGGGCGGTGTCGGAGGGCGCCTTGCGCTGGCCCGAGGGGCGTACGACGTCCGTGCCGGAGACCACGACCGTGCCGGAGCGGCCGTGGTAGCCGATCGGCAGGTGCTTCCAGTTGGGGGTGAGGGAGTCCTCCGCGTCGGGCCGGAAGATCTGCCCGACGTTCCGGGCGTGGTTCTCGGAGGCGTAGAAGTCGACGTAGTCCGCGACCTCGAAGGGCAGGTGCAGCGTCACCGAGGACAGCGGGTGGAACAGCTTCTCGACGGTCTCGCGGTGGGAGGGCACGGTCACCCAGGCCGTCAGCGCCCGGCGGACGTCGGACCAGGCCGTGCGGCCCGCCGCCAGCAGCGGGTTGAGGTTCGGCCGCGCGAGCAGGGAGGCGTAGGGGGAGCCGAGCGCGTGGGCCGCCGCGCCCGCGTCCAGCACATGGTCGCCGAGCCGGACGCCGACGGTCCGGTGGGCGGAGCCGGGAAGGGAGAACACGCCGTACGGCAGGTTGTGCGGACCGAAGGGATCGCCCTCGGGGACATCGAAGGGGGGCATCGGGTGCTGCCTCGCTTTCGGGTGCGCCATGTCGTCGCCACGTGTCCGTGGTCGTGCCACACGTTACGGGTGACGCACGGATCCTGGGCAGGGTCCCAGGAGGCGAGCGGGAGGAACGGGGCAGGTGGGCCCGGGTGCGACCGGGCGGACCCGTCGGCGGTTACCGGCGCGGCGGACGGGGCCGCACATGTGTACGTGCCGGAAGTTATCCACAGGACGCGACGCAATCTTGACGGAGCGGTGCGAACAGGGCGACTCTGGGCGGGTGCCGGAAGGCCTCGGGGAGGGGGCGTTCCTACGGCACACCAGGGGGGCGGATGGCCATTGGGGAGGCCGGCCCGGGCTCGGTGCGGCATGGTTCACGGCCGGAACGGCTGGAGGAGACCATGCGCCTGCGGCTCGGCCGGGAATGTGTGTACGTACCGTCATGCCGTTTCGGGCTGTACGTGGCGCTGCGCCACTGGTGCCCGCCCGGTGGGCGTGTGCTGATGTCGCCGGTCAACGACGACGTGATCTTCTTCGTGGTCCTCGCCGCCGGACTGCGCCCGGTGCAGGCGCCGTTGAACCCGCTCGACGCGTCCATCGACATCGATGCCGTGCCCGACGAGGTGTGGGGCTCGGTGTCGGCCGTGCTCACCACGAACCTCTACGGCAACCCGGACCCGGCACCGCGCCTCAGGAGCACGTGCGACGCCTTGGGCATCCCGCTGTTCGAGGACGCGGCGCACGCCATCGGCAGCCGGATCGGGGGCCGGCCGGTCGGGGCGTGGGGCGAGGCCTCCGTGTTCAGCCTGTCCAAGCACGTCGGAGCCAAGGCCGGCGGCATGCTGTCCCTCGCCGACCCGGGGCTGCGCCGGGCCGTGGAGGAGACCCGCGCGGGGCTGCTCACCCCGGGCCGGCTCGGCTCCGAACTGGCCTTCGCCCTGCGGCCGTTCGCCGAGGCGGCGGTGCGTGGCCTGCGGCTGCGGAGGGCCGCCTGGGCCGCGATCCGGCTGCTCGGGCTGGCCGACCGCGAGGACATCCGGATGCCGCTGCGCCCGGACGAACTCGCGCTGGCCGCGGCCGAGGCGCCCGGGCTCGACGCCCACCACCCGTGGCTGCGCGTCGACATGCACGACTACCGCCTGGAGTCCGGCCGGCTGCGGCTGGGCCGCATCGCACGCAGGCTCGACCGGCTGGACGAGGTGCTGGACGCCTGCCGGGCGGGCACCGAGTTGCTGCTGGCCACGCCCTGGGCCAAGCCGCGCGACGTCCACGGGACGCAGCCGCTGTTCCGGGTCCCGCTGTTCGTCGAGGACCGGGACGCGGCGATCGCGGCCCTGGTCGACCGGGGCGTGATCGTCGGCTACCTCTACGACCCGCCGCTGGACGACTACGCGGGCGCGGAGTTCACCGACCCCTCACCGGCCCCCGGGGCGGCCCGCTGGTTCGCCCGGCACGCGCTGCCCGTGGACCCGCTGCGGGCGCGCACGGTCGTGGAGGTGCTGGAGCGGTCCGGGGCCCGTCCGGTCGACGCCCCGGGACGGCTGTCCCGGAGCGGACCGACACCGGGAGGGCTGGGGCAGTCCCGTGGCTGAGATCCAGGTGCACGAGCCCGCCACCGCGTCCTCCGGAGGCGGACCGAAGCCCGCCGACAGCGAGCACACGCACGACTCGCTGTTCAAGAACGCCTACTTCCTCATGCTCAGCACCGGCGTCTCGGCCGTGCTGGGCCTGGGTTTCTGGCTGGTGGCCGCCCGCTACTACACGGAGGAGGCCGTCGGCCAGGGCTCCGCGGCCATCGCCGCGATGCGGCTGCTGGCCAGCATCACGGCGACGACGATGATCGGCGCCGTCGTCCGCTTCGTCCCGCGCGCGGGACGGCAGACGGGACGGCTGGTCTGGGGCACGTACGTGGCCAGCTCGCTGGTCGTGGCGCTCGCCGCGGCCGTCTTCCTGCTCACGCTCGACGCGTGGGGGGCGTCGTACGCGCCGCTGGGCACGCCCATGGCCGGGGCGGTCTTCGTCGCCGCGTGCGTGGCCTGGGCGCTGCTCACCCTCCAGGACGGGGTGCTCACCGGACTGCGCAAGGCGGAGTGGGTGCCCGCCGGGAACGCGGTGTTCTCGGTCGGCAAGCTCGCCCTGCTGGCCGTCTTCGCCGGCACGCTGCCCGTCCTCGGCATCTTCGTCTCCTGGGCGGTGGCGATCGCGTTCTCCACCCTGCCGCTGGGCTGGCTGGTCTTCCGCCGGCTCATCCCCCGCCAGGCGGCCGCCGACCGCGACAAGGAGCCCCCGGGGTTCCGGGACATGGGCCGCTTCCTGGCCGGGGACTCGCTGGGCGCCCTGTTCAGCCTGGCGATGATCAACCTGCTGCCGGTGATGGTCGCGGTCCGCTTCAGCGCCGCGGAGAACGGCTACTTCTACGTCGCCTACACCGTCGGCGGCACGATGGAGTTCCTGGCCATCAACATGGCCTCCTCCCTCACCGCGCACGCCTCGCACGACCCTCGCCAGCTCGCCGACGGCGTCAAGGGCGCCCTGCGGCGCATGACACTGCTGCTGGTTCCGGTGGTGCTGGTCCTCGTCCTGTTCGCCCCGTACATCCTCACGCCCTTCAGCCCGGACTACGCCGAGCACGGCTCGACGGTGCTGCGGCTGCTCGCGCTCGGCGCGCTGCCCCGGGTCGTGGTGGAGCTGTACATCGGCGTACTGCGCGTCCAGGGGCGCACCGGCGTGCTCGCCGCGCTCCAGGGCGCCATGTGCGCCCTGGTGCTGGGCAGCGCGGGCGTGCTGTTCACACCGGCCGGGATCGCCGGGGCGGGCTGGGCGGTGCTGCTCAGCATGACCCTGATCGCCGTCGTCTCCGCGGCCGGACTGCGCGCGGCCCTGCGCCACGACGACGGCGCACCCGCCGTCCGCACACCTGAAAACGGCCCCTCCGACACCGCCTACGGCACCCGCTGGGCGAAACTGAACGCCACCGCCGGGTACGGCACGACCTGGGCCCGCAGGGCCGCCTACCAGCCCAGGGACGGCGACCAGGACACGGTCACGCTGTTCATAGGGCGCCCCGGCTACGAACGCGAGGCGCTCCAGGCGGACACGCTGGCCCTGATCGTGCGGCCGGAGGGACCCACCCGGGAACCGCCGCCGGCGTCCGCGGAGCCGCCCTGGGACCAGGAGCCGGGGGAGCGGCGGCTCAGGGGCGCCCTGTGGAGCCTGCTCGGCGTGGCCGTGGTGTTCTTCTTCGCGCCGCTGCGGGAGCTGCCGTGGCTCGACCGGGCGTCCGACGCCGCACTGACCGGGCGTCAGTTGCTGGAGGGCCTGCCGCTGCCGTCGCTGGCGGCGGGGGGCCTGCTGCTCGTGGTGTTCACCGCCGCCGTCACCCTGTGCGCCCGCCGCGACCCCTGGCTGCCGGGGACGGCGCTGTACGCCGCCCTGCTCGCCCTGTACACCGCTCCGGTCGCCCTGGGGCGGGAACCGCGGCCGGTGGAGGGGGCGTTGTACGAGAAGACGGCCGGGTTCCTCGCGGACGCACTGGGGCTCGACGGGCCCGAGCCGCTGCTGCGCTGGGTGCCGCCGGTCTGCCAGTTGCTGTGCCTCGTCCCGCTGTGGCTGCTGCTCGCGCGCGCGGGCGGGCGGCTGACCTGGCCGGGGCGCTGGGGGGTTCTGTATCTCGTCGCGGTCGGCGGCTGGGTGTGGCGCGAGACGCTCGCAGCCGTCGCGCCGCCCCTGCTCGCCGTCCT
>NZ_JAPSKN010000205.1 GCF_031181705.1 Streptomyces sp. | reverse complement strand
CCCGGCGCGGCTCACCGTCAGGTCTGCCGAGGCGCCGCCCCGGGGCCCGCCGCCCCGGCGCCAGAGGGACCGGGGCCGGGTGGACCGGGGCCCGTGGACCGAGCGGGCGCCGCCGGGGCGCGGGCGCCCCCCGGTCCGGCCCTTGCAGCGCGGCGCCTCACCCGTCCGGATCTCCGGTGTCAGTGGTCCCCTCTACTCTCGTCAGCGATGGCACACGCGTGGAAGTGCTCGGGGCTGCGGTGGTCCGTGGAAGGGCCCGAGTTGGTGTGGGAGGGGGGCCGGCGGAGTGCGCTGGCCCGGGGGAGACGCGTGGCCTTCGGGGTCGCGGAGGGCGGCGCGCGGACCTGTGCGGGGGCCCGGGGGCACGCCTGCCCCGTCGGGGCGGTCGTACCGGCGCGGAGTACGGGGGCCCGATGTGAACAGTGCGCGCGGCTGGACCGGGCGCACTCCGTGGCGGCGGACACCCTCGCCGACGACCCGCGGCCGTACCACGTGTACCTGGCGTGGTTCGGGCCCGGCATGCTCAAGGTCGGGATCACGGCCGTGGAGCGGGGCCCGGCCCGGCTCCTGGAACAGGGGGCCGTCTGCTTCAGCTGGCTCGGTGCCGGGCCGCTCATGGCCGCGCGGCGTACGGAGGAGCTGCTGCGGGCCGCGCTGCGGGTGCCCGACCGGATCCCCTACGCGCAGAAGCGGGCGGTGCGCGCCGCACTGCCGGAGGCGGCGGCCGACCGGGCCGGTGAGGTCGCCGCGCTGCACGCGCGGGCCGTCGCGCTCGCCGGCTGGCCGGAGTCGCTGGAGCGCAGGCCGCTGGACGTCGTCGATCACGTCGGTGTGTTCGGGCTCGCGGGCGTCCCCGCCGCCGTCGGGGAGGTGAGCGAGCTCGTCGCGGGAGGCGTGGTCGGCGGGGAGCTGGTCGCCGCCGCCGGGCCCGATCTCCACCTGTCGACCGGGGACGGTGTCGTCGTGCTCGACACCCGCCTGATGACCGGCTGGGAGCTGGTGCCCGCCCCGGGTGGCGGACTGACGGTGCCCGTACGGGAGTTCAGGGACGGGGCGGGCGTGCAGGACGGGCTGTTCTGACCCGTGCGGGCCGCCACAGCGGGCTGAGCCGGCCGCGGTGATCGCAAAGGTCGGTCCTCCCAGGCGTTCCCTGAGAGGCGCCTGTGGGTTTCTCAGACAAATCACAGGTGGGGGAAAGGGCGCTCTCAGAGGGCGTCGCCATCGTGTTCACATGACCACGACCTCGCCCCGGGGGCGCACCGAACTGCTGAGGCCGGACGGGAGCCCTGTCCGCGTGCTGGTGGTGGACGACGAGATGTCGATCACCGAGCTGCTGTCCATGGCCCTGCGCTACGAGGGATGGCAGATCCGGAGTGCCGGTGACGGCACGGGCGCGATCCAGACCGCGCGCGACTTCCGGCCCGACGCCGTCGTCCTCGACATGATGCTGCCGGACATGGACGGGCTGACCGTGCTCGGGCGGCTGCGCCGCGACCTGCCGGACGTGCCCGTGCTGTTCCTGACCGCCAAGGACGCCGTCGAGGACCGGATCGCCGGGCTCACCGCCGGCGGGGACGACTACGTCACCAAGCCGTTCAGCCTGGAGGAGGTCGTCGCCCGGCTGCGCGGGCTGATCCGCCGCTCCGGCGCCGCCGACCGCCGGTCCGACTCCACGCTGGTCGTCGGCGACCTCACCCTCGACGAGGACAGCCACGAGGTCACCCGGGCCGGGGAGAACATCCACCTGACCGCGACCGAGTTCGAGCTGCTGCGGTTCCTCATGCGCAACCCGCGGCGCGTGCTCAGCAAGGCGCAGATCCTCGACCGGGTGTGGAGTTACGACTTCGGGGGCCAGGCCAACGTCGTCGAGCTCTACATCTCCTACCTGCGGCGGAAGATCGACGCCGGGCGGGAGCCGATGATCCACACGCGGCGCGGTGCCGGCTACCTGATCAAACCCGCGGCGTCATGAGCGGACGGCGACGGCCGCGTCCACAGCGGCGGGCCGGCAGGCCGCGCACGCTGCGCACCCGGCTCGTCGTCGCGTCCGTGACGCTGATCGCCGTGGTGTGCGCGGTGATCGGGACCGTGACGACCCTCGCCCTGCGGTCGCATCTGTACGAGCAGTTGGACGGGCAGCTCGACGAGGTGGCGGCCCGGGCCGCGCTGAGCCCCCCGAAGGATCCCGGCCGGGACGACGGCCCCGCACAGCCGAAGCGGATCAGCCTCACCGAGTTCGTCACCAGGGGACCGCAGCCGAGCGGCACGGTCGCCGCCGAGGTTCGCGACGGGAGGATCGCGGACTCCGCACGCGGCGAGAAGTCCGAGGACACCTTCCAGCTGACCGCGAAGTCGCTCACTGCCGCCCAGACCGCCGCGCTCGCCACCGTTGCGCAGGCCGACGGGAGGATCGAGACCGTCGACCTCCCCGGTCTCGGCGAGTACCGCGTCGAGTACAAGTCCGGTGACAAGGGCAGCTACTACGTCGCCGTCCCCACCACGGACGTCACCGGAACCATCAACACCCTCATCCTGGTCGAGATCAGCGTCACGGCAGCCGGTCTTGCCGCCGCCGGACTGGCCGGTTCCGTGCTCGTCGGCGTCGCCACCCGCCCCCTGCGCCGGGTCGCCGCCACCGCCACCCGCGTCTCCGAACTCCCCCTGCACACCGGCGAGGTCAACCTCAGCGAGCGCGTCCCGGACTCCGAGACCGACCCCCACACCGAGGTCGGGCAGGTCGGCGCCGCGCTCAACCGGATGCTCGACCACGTCCACGGGGCGCTGCACGCACGCCAGCGCAGCGAGACACGGGTCAGGCAGTTCGTCGCCGACGCCAGCCACGAACTGCGCACCCCCCTGGCCTCCATCCGCGGCTACGCCGAACTCACCCGGCGCGGACGCGAGCAGGTCGGCCCCGACACCCGGCACGCCCTCGGCCGGATCGAGTCCGAGGCCGGGCGCATGACCCTGCTCGTCGAGGACCTGCTGCTGCTCGCCCGGCTGGACGCGGGACGGCCGCTGCGGTTCGAGCGGACCGACCTCGTCCCGCTGGTCGTCGACACCGTCAGCGACGCCCGCGCGGCCGGCCAGGACCACCTCTGGCGGCTCGACCTGCCCGACGAGCCCGCGCTCGTGGCCGCGGACACGGCCCGGCTCCAGCAGGTCCTGGTCAACCTGCTCGGCAACGCCCGCACCCACACTCCGCCCGGCACCACCGTCACCGCCCGCGTCCGGCGGCGCGGGCGGTGGCTGTGCGTGGACGTGGAGGACAACGGGCAGGGCATCCCGGGCGAGTTGCTGCCGCACGTCTTCGAGCGGTTCGCGCGCGGCGACTCCGCGCGCTCCCGCGCCACCGGCTCGACCGGTCTCGGCCTGGCCATCGTGCAGGCCGTGGCGACCGCGCACGGCGGTGCCGTGACCGTCGACAGCGTGCCCGGGCGGACCGTGTTCACGGTACGCCTGCCGGTGCTGCCGCGGCCGGACACCAGCCGGCAGCAGCACTCACAGGCACGCCACAGCGTCACCACATGGGCACAACAGGGCGCCTGACGACAGTCGGTTCCATGCGAACCGACTCTTCTCCCGGCACCCTGCCGGCGCGGGAGCACCTCCCGGCCGCACCAGCCGGTACGCCTGTCCTGGACGTAGTGATCCCCGTCTACAACGAGGAGAAGGACCTCCAGCCCTGCGTGCGCCGCCTGCACGAACACCTCGCCCGCACGTTCCCGTACGCGTTCCGCATCACCATCGCGGACAACGCCTCCACGGACACCACCTTGCGGGTGGCCCGCCGACTGGCGGCGGAGATCCCCGAGGTGACCGTCCACCGGCTGGAGCAGAAGGGCCGCGGCCGGGCCCTGCGCGCCGTCTGGTCGGCCTCGGACGCGCCGGTCCTCGCGTACATGGACGTGGACCTGTCCACCGACCTCAACGCCCTGCTCCCGCTGGTGGCGCCGCTGATCTCCGGTCACTCGGACCTCGCGATCGGCTCCCGGCTGACGCGCAGCTCCCGCGTGGTGCGCGGCCCCAAGCGGGAGTTCGTCAGCCGGGCCTACAACCTCATCCTGCGCGGCTCCCTGCAGGCCCGCTTCTCCGACGCCCAGTGCGGGTTCAAGGCCATCCGCCGTGAGGTGGCGCGGGTGCTGCTGCCCCTGGTCGAGGACACCGGCTGGTTCTTCGACACCGAGATGCTGGTGCTCGCCGAGCGGGCCGGGCTGCGCATCCACGAGGTGCCGGTCGACTGGGTCGACGACCCCGACTCGACCGTGCACATCGTCAGGACCGCGACCGACGACCTCAAGGGCGTGTGGCGGGTGGGCAGGGCCCTGGCCACCGGGTCGCTGCCGCTGGACCGGCTCACCCGGCCGTTCGGGGACGATCCGCGCGACCGCGAGATCGAGGACGTGCCGAAGGGGCTGGCCCGCCAGCTCGTGGGGTTCTGCGTGGTCGGCGCGCTGTCCACCCTCTTCTACCTGCTCCTCTACACCGGCTTCCGGGCCTTCACCGGCTCGCAGGCGGCCAACGCGCTCGCGCTGCTGGTCTCCGCGGTCGCCAACACCGCGGCCAACCGGCGGCTCACCTTCGGGGTGCGCGGGCGTGGCGGGGCCGTACGGCACCAGGCGCAGGGCCTGGTCGTCTTCGGTATCGGTCTCGCCCTGACCAGCGGCTCGCTGGCCGCGCTGGGCGCGGCCACCTCCGAGCCGGCCCACTCCACCGAACTGGCGGTCCTCGTCGCCGCCAACCTCGCGGCGACCGTGCTGCGCTTCCTGCTCTTGCGGGCGTGGGTCTTCCCCGACCGGCGCGAGGACGACTCCCGCGTGTCCGCCCGCGGGGGCGACGCCCCGGCGGGCCCGTACGACACCACCGCGTTCCGCGCCGGTGAGGTCGCGGACCCCTGGCGGGACGCGACCGTGCAGCTGCTGCCGGTGCGCCCGCACGACACCGATGCGAGGGACCTGCGATGACCGTCCACCACGACCAGCGCCCCGACGCCGGAGCAACACGTCCCGAGACCAGGCCGGGACCGCCCGCACCCCCGCCCGGCCCCGGGGCCGGCGCCCCCGTGCGGCCCCTGCCGCGGCGGCTGTGGCGCGGCCGCCCCGAGGACCCCCGCTGGGCCCGCCCGGCCTTCCTCGCCCTGCTGCTGGTCACCACCGCGCTCTACC
This sequence comes from Streptomyces sp., assembly GCF_031181705.1. Taxonomy (GTDB): domain Bacteria; phylum Actinomycetota; class Actinomycetes; order Streptomycetales; family Streptomycetaceae; genus Streptomyces. The sequence continues at coordinate 1,894 of NZ_JAPSKN010000205.1, read as the reverse complement.
TGTGGAACCTGAGCGCCTCCGGCTACGCCAACTCCTTCTACTCGGCGGCGGTGCAGGCGGGCAGCCAGTCCTGGAAGGCGTTCTTCTTCGGCTCGCTGGACGCGGCGAACGCCATCACCGTCGACAAGCCCCCGGCCGCGCTGTGGCCGATGGCCCTGTCGGTGCGGCTGTTCGGACTCGGCTCCTGGTCGATCCTCCTGCCCGAGGTCCTCATGGGCGTCGGCACGGTCGCCGTCGTGTACGCCGCCGTGCGGCGCCGGTCCGGCCCCGCGGCCGGCCTGGTCGCGGGCGCGGTGCTCGCGCTCACCCCGGTCGCGGCGCTGATGTTCCGCTTCAACAACCCGGACGCGCTGCTGGCCCTGCTGATGGCCCTGGCCTGCCACCTCGTCGTCCGCGCCCTGGAGGACGGCCGCACAAAGTGGCTGCTGTGGGCCGGTGCCGCGATCGGCTTCGCGTTCCTCGCCAAGACCCTCCAGGCCTTCCTGATCCTCCCGCCGCTCGCCCTGGTCTACGGCGTCTGCGCCCCGGTCACGGTGCGCAGGCGGATCGGGCAGCTCGCCGCCGCCCTGGCCGCGATCGTCGTCTCGGGCGGCTGGTGGGTCGCGATCGTCGAACTCTGGCCCGCCTCCTCCCGCCCCTACATCGGCGGCTCGCAGAACAACAGCTTCCTGGAGCTGACCTTCGGCTACAACGGGCTGGGCCGCCTCAACGGCGAGGAGACCGGCAGCGTCGGAGGGGGCGGCGGGGGCGGTGGCGGGTCCTGGGGCGAGACCGGCTGGGACCGGCTGTTCGGCTCCGCCGTCGGCGGCCAGATCTCCTGGCTGATCCCGGCCGCGCTGATCCTGCTCGTCGCCGGTCTCGTGGCCACCCGCAAGGCCGGGCGCACGTCGGTGACGCGCGGTGCGTTCCTCGTCTGGGGCGGCGCGCTGCTCACCACCATGCTGGTCTTCAGCTACATGCAGGGCATCTTCCACGAGTACTACACGGTGGCCCTCGCCCCCTACATCGCCCCGCTCACCGGCATGGGCGCCGCGCTGCTGTGGGAGAGGCGCACCAGGGCGTGGGCGTCCCTGACCCTGGCGGCCGCGACGACGGCGACCGCGGCCTGGGGTTACGTCCTGCTCGACCGCTCCTCCGACTACCTGCCCTGGCTGAGGTGGCTGGTCCTGGCCGGCGGTCTCACGGCGGCCCTCGGCCTGGTCTTCGCCGGGCGGCTCGGGCGCCGGCTCGCCCTGGGCGCGGCCGGGCTGGGCCTCCTCGCCGCGCTGGCCGGACCGGCGGCGTACACGCTGACCACGCTGGACGAGGGCCACACCGGCTCGATCGTGACGGCGGGCCCGTCGGTGGCGGGCGGCCGGGGCGGCCCGGGCGGCGGTGGAGCTCCCGGCGGCCAAGGCCCCGGCGGCGGCTTCCCGGGCAGGGGCCAGAACCAGCAGGGCGGAAACCAGCAGGGCGGCCAGGGCTTCCCCGGCGGTGGCATGCCCGGCCAGAACCAGAACCAGAACGAGAACCAGAACGCGCAGAACGGCGACGGCGGCGGCATGGGTGGCAGGGGCGGCATGGGCGGCGCCGGCGGCCTGCTCAACGGCGCGAGCGTCGGCACCGAGGCAAGGAAACTGCTGGAGACCGACGCCGACCGGTACACCTGGGCGGCGGCGGCCATCGGAGCCCAGAACGCGGCGAGTTACCAGCTGTCGACCGGGGAGCCGGTGATGGCCATAGGCGGCTTCAACGGCTCCGACCCGTCCCCGACACTGGCCCGGTTCCAGCAGTACGTGGCGGACGGACGGATCCACTACTTCATCGCCTCCGGCACGGGTGGCGGCATGGGCCGCAGCGGCGACGGCACGTCCGCGCAGATCACCTCCTGGGTCGAGGCCCACTTCAAGAAGGT
>NZ_JAPSKN010000059.1 GCF_031181705.1 Streptomyces sp. | reverse complement strand
AGCCGGCCCGCCGGAGCGGCAGCGCCACCGTCACGCCGGGCATCGCGGGCCCGGCCGGCGTCGTCCCGAGCGTGCCGTCGCAGCCGACGGCGCCCGAGGTCCAGGACTCCGCCGGCACCGGCCTGGGGGAGGACCGCAGCGAGGTCAATTCCTGGGGGCTGGCCGGGTACAAGGGTCCGTCGCCGACCGGCCCTGGAACGGGTGGACGCACGTTGGGCGCCGGCGCCTGGCCCGGCCCCGCGGACGCGGCCGGAGCGCCCGGCGCGTCCGCCCGGCCGGCGGCCGTGGGCGCGGGCGCGTACGGCGCGCCGCGGGACGCCGCCCCGGCCGCCGGCGGTGGCGGCCGGGCCGGTGGCCGCGGCCGGGGGGCCGGCCCGGGGCACAAGGGCGGTTCCGCCGGCAAGCGGCGGACCGGGACGTTCCTCGCGGGGATCGTGGGTGTGCTCGTGGTGATCGCCGGAGCCTTCTACCTCACCGGCGGCGGCGGTGACGACGACGTCAAGGGCGGCGCCGAGTCGCCCACGCCGACCGCGGGCACCGACCGGAACCTGCCGCCCGGTGTGAAGTGCAGCGGCGACAGCTGCACCGGCAAGGACGCGGAGAACATGGGATGCAGTGGTGATCTGGTGACCACGGCCCGGACCGCGACCGTCGGCACGACCGTCGTGGAGGTCCGCTACAGCGAGACCTGCAAGGCGGCCTGGGGCCGTATCACACAGGCCGCGCAGGGCGACGAGGTCCAGATCAGCGCCGGCAGGGCGAAGCAGAACGGCAGCATCACCGCGGCCGGGGACACCATCGCGTACACCCCGATGGTGGCCGTCAAGAGCGCCGCCGACGCCAAGGCGTGCGCGACGCTCGCGGCCGGCGGGCAGGGCTGCACGCAGTAGGGGGAAGCGGGGCTCCGCGGGGACGGCGAAGGATGCCGCCGGTGAGGCATGCCCGCCGGAATCGGGGGCACGCGATCCGTACCCCCACGGGACCGGCATCGTCGGTATCCCCCTCAAGGCGGCCGCCTCCGTCCTCCTCTCCCGGACGGGCGGCCGCCTCTTGTGTGACGGGCGGCGGGTTGTGGGCCGGGCCACACCGACCCGGCCGTCCGGGATCCCGGATGCGCGATAGCCTGACCGCTGGATGGATCTCTTGACGCCAAGAGATCGATCAAACGTCCGGGGCAGGGACCCCGCCCCTACCGCCAGCTGTCATACGGAGAACGCCATGACCCGCACTCCCGTGAACGTCACCGTCACCGGCGCGGCCGGCCAGATCGGTTACGCCCTGCTCTTCCGCATCGCCTCCGGTCAGCTGCTCGGCGCGGACGTGCCGGTGAAGCTGCGCCTGCTGGAGATCACGCCGGCGCTCAAGGCGGCCGAGGGCACGGCCATGGAGCTGGACGACTGCGCGTTCCCGCTCCTGCAGGGCATCGACATCACGGACGACCCGAACGTCGCCTTCGACGGCGCCAACGTGGCCCTGCTCGTCGGCGCCCGCCCGCGCACCAAGGGCATGGAGCGCGGGGACCTGCTGGAGGCCAACGGCGGCATCTTCAAGCCGCAGGGCCAGGCCATCAACGCCCACGCCGCGGACGACATCAAGGTCCTGGTCGTCGGCAACCCGGCCAACACCAACGCCCTGATCGCCCAGGCCGCCGCGCCGGACGTCCCCGCCGAGCGGTTCACGGCGATGACCCGCCTGGACCACAACCGCGCCCTGACCCAGCTGTCGAAGAAGACCGGCACCCCGGTCTCCGAGATCAAGAAGCTGACGATCTGGGGCAACCACTCCGCCACGCAGTACCCGGACATCTTCCACGCCACGGTCGCCGGCAAGAACGCCGCCGAGGTCGTCAACGACGAGAAGTGGCTCGCCGACGACTTCATCCCGACCGTCGCCAAGCGTGGTGCCGCCATCATCGAGGCCCGGGGCGCCTCGTCGGCCGCCTCCGCCGCCAACGCCGCCATCGACCACGTCTACTCGTGGGTCAACGGCACCCCCGAGGGCGACTGGGTCTCCATGGGCATCCCGTCGGACGGCTCCTACGGCGTCCCGGAGGGCCTGATCTCCTCCTTCCCGGTCACCTGCAAGGACGGCAGGTACGAGATCGTCCAGGGCCTGGACATCAACGAGTTCTCGCGCGCCCGGATCGACGCCTCCGTCAAGGAGCTGGAAGAGGAGCGCGAGGCGGTCCGCGGCCTCGGCCTCATCTGACCGCACGCCGCTCGCGTCTTCACGCAGGCCCCGCACCGGATCTCCGGTGCGGGGCCTGCGCGCTGTTCGACGGGTCTTTCGTTCCTTTTGCCCGCATCTCCCGTGACGCAGCGCACTTTCGGCCACCCAGGCGCATGCATCCGGGGGTCTCGGGCAGGCGAACCCGGTCTCTCGGTGACACGTGTGTGACACGGAGACGCTGACCAGGAACGGAAGGCGAAGAGCGACCATGGCGGAAAGTACCGAGCTTCAGGCGAGTCAAACCATCCACGTGGGAGGAGAATGGCGCGCGGCCGTCTCCGGGGCCACGCGCGAGATCCTCGACCCCGCGGACGCCCTGCCCTTCGCCGTCGTCGCGGAGGGCGACGAGAAGGACACCGACCTCGCGGTCGCGGCGGCCCGGCGGGCGTTCGACGAGGGCCCCTGGCCCCGCACGCCCGCCGCCGAGCGGGCCGCGCTGCTGCGCCGCGTGGCCGACCTGCTCGTGCGGGACCGGGAGAAGCTCGGCCGGCTGGAGGCCCGGGACGCGGGCAAGACGGTCGAAGAGGGCCGCGTCGACATCGACTGTGTCGCCGACGCCTTCCGCTACTTCGCCGACCTGGTCGCCGCCGAGGCCCCGGGCCGGGTCGTGGACGCGGGCTCGCCGGACGTCCACAGCGTCGTCGTGCACGAGCCCGTCGGCGTCTGCGCGATGATCACGCCCTGGAACTACCCGCTCCTGCAGGCCAGTTGGAAGATCGCCCCCGCCCTCGCCGCCGGCAACACCTTCGTCGTCAAGCCCAGCGAGATCACGCCGATGACGACCATCGCGCTGATCGACCTGCTCGTCGAGGCCGGACTGCCCGCGGGAGTCGCCAACATCGTCACCGGACCGGGCCACACGGTCGGCGCCCGGCTCTCCGAGCACCCCGACGTCGACCTGGTCTCCTTCACCGGCGGCCTGCTCAGCGGCACCAAGGTCGCCCAGGCCGCCGCGCCCACCGTCAAGAAGGTCGCCCTCGAACTCGGCGGCAAGAACCCCAACGTCGTCTTCGCCGACGCCTGCGCCACCGAAGAGGGCTTCGACACCGCCGTCGACCAGGCCCTCAACGCGGCCTTCATCCACAGCGGCCAGGTCTGCTCGGCCGGGGCCCGCCTCATCGTCGAGGAGTCGGTGCGCGACCGGTTCGTCGCCGAACTCGCCCGCCGGGCCCGGAAGATCCGCCTCGGCCGGGGCACCGAGGACGGCGTCGAGTGCGGCCCGCTCGTCTCCGAGCAGCAGCGCGCCAAGGTCGAGGCGTACGTCGCCTCCGCCCTGGAGGAAGGGGCGGTGCTGCGCTGCGGCGGCAAGCGCCCCGAGCCGTCCACCGAGCGGCCGGAGAACGGCTACTTCTACGAGCCGACCGTCCTCGACCACTGCCACCGCGAGATGCGCGTCGTCCGGGAGGAGGTCTTCGGGCCGGTCCTCACGGTCGAGACCTTCCGCACCGAGGACGAGGCCGTCGCCCTGGCCAACGACACCGAGTACGGACTGGCGGGCGGCGTCTGGACCGCGGACCCGGGCCGTGCCCGCCGCGTCGCCGGACGGCTGCGCCACGGCACCGTCTGGATCAACGACTTCCACCCCTACCTGCCGCAGGCGGAGTGGGGCGGCTTCGGCAAGAGCGGAGTGGGCCGCGAACTCGGCCCGGCCGGTCTCGCCGAGTACCGGGAGACCAAGCACGTCTACCAGAACCTCGCCCCCAAGCCGGTGCGCTGGTTCGCGGGCTGATCCGCCGGCCCGGATCGCCCCCCTGGTCAGGGCCGCCCCCGGGTCCCGGATCACCCCCGCTCCGGGCGCTCTCTCCCGGCCCGGATCCCCGCTCCGGGCCCTCCCCCCGGCCCGGATGTCCCGGGCCGCCCCCCTCTCGGCCCGGATCTCCCCCCGGTCCGGGCCGACCCGGCCGGCCCCGGGGCGCCCCCGCCCCCGGGCCGGTCCCCCACACCTGCGAGCCCGTCCCCCACACCTGCGAGCCCGTCCCCCTCATCCCCCTCTGGAGCAAGCACGCCATGTCTCACACCAGTCATGAGTACGACTATGTCGTGATAGGCGGCGGAACCGCCGGTTCCGTCATCGCCTCCCGCCTCACCGAGAACCCGGATGTGACCGTCGCCGTCATCGAGGGCGGCCCCAGCGACGTCGGCCGCGACGACGTGCTGACCCTGCGCCGCTGGATGGGCCTGCTCGGCGGCGAACTCGACTACGACTACCCCACCACCGAACAGCCTCGCGGCAACTCGCACATCCGGCACAGCCGGGCCCGCGTCCTGGGCGGCTGCTCCTCGCACAACACCCTGATCGCCTTCAAGCCGCTGCCCGCCGACTGGGACGAGTGGGAGGCAGCCGGCGCAGAGGGCTGGGGCGCGGTACAGATGGAGGCGTACTTCGCCCGGCTGCTCAACAACATCGTCCCGGTCGACGAGAAGGACCGGAACGCCATCGCCCGCGACTTCGTCGACGCCGCCCAGGAGGCGCTGGGCGTGCCGCGCGTGGAGGGCTTCAACAAGAAGCCCTTCACCGAGGGCGTCGGCTTCTTCGACCTCGCCTACCACCCCGAGAACAACAAGCGCTCCTCGGCGTCGGTGGCCTACCTGCACCCGGTGATGGACCAGCGCCCCAACCTGACGATCCTGCTGGAGACCTGGGCGTACAGGCTCCAGCTGGACGGCAACCGCGCCGAGGGCGTGCACGTGCGCACCAAGGACGGCGAGGAGATCCTCGTCCGGGCCCGCAACGAGGTCCTGCTCTGCGCCGGCGCCGTCGACTCGCCCCGGCTGCTGCTGCACTCCGGCATCGGCCCCGGGGCCGACCTGGAGAAGCTCGGCATCCCCGTCACGCACGACCTGCCGGGCGTCGGCGAGAACCTGCTCGACCACCCCGAGTCGGTCATCGTGTGGGAGACCAACGGCCCCATCCCGGAGAACTCGGCGATGGACTCCGACGCGGGCCTGTTCGTGCGCCGCGACCCCGAACTGGCGCACCCCGACCTGATGTTCCACTTCTACCAGATCCCGTTCACGGACAACCCGGAGCGACTGGGCTACCAGCGGCCGGAGTTCGGCGTGTCGATGACCCCGAACATCCCCAAGCCCAAAAGCCGCGGCCGGCTCTACCTGACCAGCGCCGACCCCGAGGTCAAGCCGGCCCTGGACTTCCGCTACTTCACCGACGAGGACGACTACGACGGCCGCACCCTCGTCGACGGCATCCGCATCGCCCGCGAGATCGCCAGGACCGAGCCGCTGGCCGGCTGGCTCAAGCGCGAGGTCTGTCCCGGCCCGGACGTCACCGGTGACGAGGAGCTCAGCGAGTACGCCCGCAAGGTCGCGCACACCGTCTACCACCCGGCCGGCACCTGCAGGATGGGCGCCGCCGACGACCGGCTGGCCGTCGTCGACCCCGAGCTGCGCATCCGGGGCCTGGAGGGCATCCGCGTCGCCGACGCCTCCGTGTTCCCCACCATGACCACCGTGAACCCGATGATCGGCGTGCTCATGGTCGGGGAGAAGGCCGCCGAGCTGATCGGTGGTGGTGCCAAGTGACCGCGACCCTCGAACCCCCGGCGGAGCAGACCATGGACACCACCCCCGTCTTCTCGGTGGAAGGCCTGTGGAAGGTGTTCGGCCCCAAGGCCGACCGCGTTCCGGGCGACCCCGAGCTCACCGCCCTCGACCCCGCCGAACTGCGCGCGCGCACCGGCTGCACCGCCGCCGTCCGGGACGTCAGCTTCGACGTGCGCAAGGGTGAGGTCTTCGTCGTCATGGGCCTGTCCGGCTCCGGCAAGTCCACCCTCGTGCGCTGTCTCACCCGGCTGATCGAGCCCACCGCGGGCACGATCGCCATCGACGGCGAGGACGTCCGCGCCATGGACCGTTCCCGGCTGCGCGAACTGCGCCGCCACCGCGCCGCGATGGTCTTCCAGCACTTCGGCCTGCTGCCGCACCGCACGGTCCTCGACAACGTCGCCTACGGCCTGGAGATCCAGGGCATGGGCAAGGCCGAGCGGCGCGAACGGGCCGCCGAGGTCGTCGCCAAGGTCGGCCTGGAAGGCATGGAGCACCGCCGCCCCGGCCAGCTCTCCGGCGGCCAGCGCCAGCGCGTCGGCCTCGCCCGCGCCCTCGCCGTCGACCCCGAGGTCCTGCTGTTCGACGAGCCGTTCAGCGCGCTCGACCCGCTGATCCGGCGCGACATGCAGGAGGAGGTCGTCCGGCTGCACCACGAGGAGGGCCGCACGATGGTCTTCATCACCCACGACCTCCAGGAGGCCCTCAAGCTGGGCGACCGCATCGCCCTGATGCGCGACGGCCGGGTCGTGCAGCTCGGCACGCCCGAGGAGATCGTGGGCGCGCCCGCCGACGACTACGTCCGCGAGTTCGTCCGGGACGTCCCGCGCGAGCAGGTCATGACGGTCCGCACGGCCATGCGCCGCCCGTCGGCGGAGCTGGACGGCAGCGGACCGGCGGTCCGGCCCGAGGCGACGGTCTCCGAGGCCATCGAGGCGGTCGCCCGCGCCGGTCTTCCGGCCCGGGTCATGGACCACGGCCGGTGCGTGGGCATGGTCGACTCCGACACCCTCCTCGGGGTCGTCGCCGGCACGGAGCAGCCTGCCCCGCCGGGGACGGAGCAGCCCAGGGAGGCGGTGTGATGGCGACCATCACGGCGAACCCGCCGCGCCTCGGTCTGCCCGGACTGCTGAGGAACCGGACCGTGCGCAAGCTCCTCCTGCTCGCCGTCGCGGCGGCGGTCCTGGTGCCGCTGGCCGATGCCCGCTGGGCCAGCGGCACCTGGCCGAGCGCGCTGACGGTCGACCTCTCCGAGCCGCTCGCCAGGGCCAGCGACTGGATCATCGACAACCGCGACAGCCACCCGCTGTTCCTCTACTTCTTCGGCCATGTCAGCAACGTCGTCGTCATCGCCGTCCGCGCCGTCTACCTCGCCCTCCTCGCCGTCGGCTGGGCGGGGGTCACGGCCCTGGGCGCCCTGGTCGCCTGGCGGGTCGCCGGTGTGAGGCTGGCGCTCGGCACGGCCGTCGCCTTCCTCGCCTGCGGCCTGCTCGGCATGTGGGTGCCGACCATGCAGACCCTCGCCCTGATGGTCGTCGCGGTCCTCGCCTCGATCGTGGTGGGCGCGCTGCTCGGGCTCGCCGCCGGGCTGTCCGACCGGATGGACCGCGCCCTGCGCCCGGTCCTGGACACCATGCAGGTGCTGCCCGCCTTCGCCTACCTGCTGCCCGTCGTCCTCGTCTTCGGCATCGGCGTCCCCGCGGCCGTCCTGGCCACCGTCGTCTACGCCGCCCCGCCCATGGCCCGGCTGACCTCGCTGGGCCTGCGCGGGGCCGACAGGGAGGTGCTGGAGGCCGTCGAGTCGCTCGGTGCCACCGCCCGCCAGCGCCTGCTGACCGCGCGCATCCCGCTGGCCCGCAAGGAGCTGCTCCTCGGCGTCAACCAGACGATCATGATGGCGCTGTCCATGGCCGTCATCGCCGCCGTCATCGGCGCGGGCGGTCTCGGTGACCGCGTCTACCAGGCTCTGGCCTCGGTCGACGTGGGTGCCGCGCTCGCCGCCGGCATCCCGATCGTGCTGCTGGCCGTCGTCCTGGACCGCGTCACCGGCGCGGCCGGGGAGAGGCTCGGCGCCGAGACCGAGCCCCACAGCGGGCGCGCCTGGCTGTACGCCCTCGCCGGTGTCGTCGCCGTGGCGGTCGCCGGACGGCTCGCGGGCCGCCTGGACTGGCCCGACGCGTGGGTCGTCGGCATCGCCGAGCCCGTCAACCGGGCCGTGGACTGGATGACCGCGCACCTGTACTCGGGCGTGCCCGTCGTCGGCGGCACCGCCGACTGGGCGGGCCACTTCACCACCTGGGTCCTCGACCCGGTGCGTGACGGCCTGCAGGGGCTGCCCTGGTGGGCGGTCCTGCTGATCGTCGCCGCCCTGGCCTGGGTGATCGGCACCTGGCGCACCGCCCTGACCGCCGTCCTCGCCATGGCCGCCATCGGCGTCCTGGGCGTCTGGAAGCCCTCCCTCGACACCCTCTCCCAGGTCCTCGCGGCCGTCGCCGTCACCCTCGTCGCCGGCTTCGCCGTCGGGATCGCCGCGGCCCGCAGCGACCGCCTGGAGCGGGCCCTGCGTCCCGTGCTGGACGTGTTCCAGACGATGCCGCAGTTCGTGTACCTCATCCCGGTCGTCGCGCTGTTCGGCGTCGGCCGCGCCCCGGCCGTCGCCGCCGCGATCGTCTACGCCCTGCCGGCCGTCGTCCGCATCACCACCCAGGGCCTGCGCCAGGTCGACCCGGCCGCACTGGAGGCGTCCGGCTCGCTCGGCGCCACCAGCTGGCAGCAGCTGCGGCAGGTGCAGCTCCCGCTGGCCCGCCCGGCGCTGCTGCTCGCCGTCAACCAGGGCCTCGTCCTCGTCCTCGCCGTCGTCGTCATCGGCGGCCTGGTCGGCGGCGGCGCCCTCGGCTACGACGTCGTCTTCGGGCTCGCCCAGGGCGACCTGGCGACCGGTCTGGTGGCCGGCGCGGCGATCGTCTGCCTCGGCCTGATGCTCGACCGGGTGACCCAGCCCACCGAACGCCGCGCGAGGAAGGGAGCCTGACATGCGCATCCGTACCACCGCCGTGCTCGCCGCGGTGAGCTCCCTGGCGCTGCTCACCGGCTGCGGTGCCGCCGACATGACCAAGCAGGCCTCGCCGTTCGCGCACGCGCAGGGCGCGAAGACCGTGACCCTGTCCGTGCAGTCCTGGGTGGGCGCGCAGGCCAACGTGGCCGTCGCCCAGTACCTCCTGGAGCACGAGCTGGGCTACCGCGTCGACACCGTCCAGGTCGACGAGGTGCCCGCCTGGGACGCGCTCAGCCAGGGCCGGGTCGACGCGCTCCTGGAGGACTGGGGCCACCCCGAGCAGGAGAAGCGGTACGTCGACGACAAGAAGACGGTCGCCCGCGGCGGCGATCTCGGCGTCACCGGCCACATCGGCTGGTTCGTCCCGACGTACCTCGCCAAGCGGCACCCGGACATCACGAACTGGAAGAACCTCAACAAGTACGCCGACCTCTTCCGCACCGCGGAGAGCGGCGACAAGGGCCAGCTGATGGACGGTTCGCCGTCCTACGTCACCAACGACAAGGCCCTGGTGAAGAACCTCAAGCTGGACTACCAGGTGGTGTTCGCGGGCTCCGAGGCGGCGCAGATCACGCAGATCAGGCAGTTCGCCAAGGAGAAGAAGCCCTTCCTGACCTACTGGTACTCCCCGCAGTGGCTCTTCGAGAAGGTCCCCATGACCGAGGTGAGGCTGCCGCCGTACAAGGAGGGCTGCGACGCCGATCCGGAGAAGGTCGCCTGCGCCTATCCGCACACGCCGCTGGAGAAGTACCTCAACGCGGACTTCGCGCGGAAGGGCGGCAGGGCGGCGGCCTTCCTGAAGAAGTTCACGTGGACGACGGAGGACCAGAACGAGGTCTCCCTGATGATCGCCGAGCAGAAGATGTCCCCCGAGGACGCGGCGAAGAAGTGGGTGGACAGCCACGAGTCCACGTGGCGGAAGTGGCTGTCCTGACGTTCACCGCACCAGCCGGTCGGCGATCTCCCGCAGTGCGCGGGCGGCCCGCCGCTGGAGCCCCGGCCCGAAGGTGACCCGGGTGGCCCCTCGCGCGCCGAGTTCGGCGGGCGAGGGGCCGTCCTCGGTGAAGACCCCCGCGTTGACCGGCCCCTGGATCCCGGCCCGCAGCAGGGGCAGGACCTCCAGGGGCGCCTTGACCGGGTAGACGCAGTCGGCGCCCGCCGCCACGTACAGCGCGGCCCGCTCGATGGCCCGCGCGGGATCGGCGACCCCGCGGGCGAAGGTGTCCACCCGGGCGTTGACGAAGAGCCGGTCACCGGCCGCCGCCCGCACCTCGGCGAGCCACTCGGCGTGCCGGTGCGGGTCCTTGAGCACCCCGTTCTCGGAGTCCTCCAGGTTGCAGCCGACCGCGCCGGTCTCCAGCAGCCGCTCCACCAGTTCCCCGGGCGCGAGCCCGTACCCGCCCTCCACGTCCGCCGACACCGGCACGTCGACGGCCCGGACGATCCGGGCGACCGCCGCGAACATCTCGTCGGCCGGGACCTGCCCGTCCTCGTACCCGAGGGAGGCGGCGACCCCGGCACTGGGCGTGGCCAGCGCCGGGAACCCGGCCTCCACGAACACCCGGGCGCTGGCGGCGTCCCAGGGGCCGGGCAGCACGAGCGGGTCGTCCGGTGTCCGGTGCCGGTGCAGGGCGCGGAAGACGTCGGCCTTGCTCATGGTGTGTATCCCCCCGGCGGAATCCGGCGGGCGACCATCATCCGGTTCCAGTTGTTGATGGCGACGATCAGGCCGACCAGATGGGCCAGCCGGACCTCGTCGAAGTGCTTGGCGGCCCGCTCGTACACCTCGTCCGGCACGAAGCCCCCGGTCAGCACGGTCACCGCCTCGGTCAGCGCCAGCGCCGCCCGCTCCCGCTCGCCGAAGACGTCCCCCGCCTCCTCCCACGCGGCCAGCAGGTCGAGCTGCCGCTCGCTCACCCCGTACTGCCGGGCGATCGCGAGATGCATGTCGAGACAGAACGCGCACCGGTTGAGCTGCGAGGCGCGGATCACCACCAGCTCGGCCAGGGCCGGGTCGCCCAGCCCCTGCTTCGCCGCGGCGCTCAGCGCCGACATGGCCCGGGCCACCGCCGGGTCGAGCGCCCGCGTCCGGGCCGTCACTTGTGCTGGCCCGGCTGGTAGTGCCCCGGCGCCATGCGGCAGGTCACCCCGAACCGGTTCCAGGCGTTGATCGTCGTGATCGCCGCGATCAGCTGCGCCAGCTCGGCCTCCTCGAAGTGCCGGGCGGCGTTGTCGTACACCGCGTCCGGTACGAACCCGTCCGTCAGGACCGTCACGGCCTCCGTCAGCTCCAGCGCCGCGATCTCCTTCTCCGTGTAGAAGTGCCGCGACTCGTCCCAGGCGCTGAGCTGCACGATCCGCTCGACGCTCTCGCCCGACGCGAGGGCGTCCTTGGTGTGCATGTCGATGCAGAAGGCGCAGTGGTTGATCTGGGAGGCGCGGATCTTCACCAGTTCGTACAGCTTGTGGTCGAGGCCCTGCCGGGCGGCGATCTCCAGCCGGACCATCGCCTTGTAGACCTCGGGTGCGTGCTTGGCCCAGTCCAGGCGGGCGGGCTGTTCGGGAGCGTAGGTCCTGCTCGTCTCGTCGAGGTGTGTCGTCATGCCCTCGACCCTAGGGAGGAAGCAGCCCAGGAGTATGGTCCATTTCCATGGCGGATCAGTGGGCCACTTTGGGCGTCGACCTGCACCTGGAGCCGTCCGGCCCGGGCCTGCGCAGGGGGCTGACCGACGCCCTGCGCGAGGCGGTGCGCTCGGGCCGGCTCGCCCCGGGCACCCGGCTGCCCTCCTCCCGCTCGCTCGCCGCCGACCTGGGCATCGCCCGCAACACGGTCGCCGGCGCCTACGCCGACCTGGTGGCCGAGGGCTGGCTCACCGCCCGCCAGGGCTCCGGGACCCGGGTCGGGGAGCGGACGGTCGTGCCGCCGGCCGGGACGGCCTCCCACCCCCGTGAGCGGGCCCGCCCCGCCTACGACCTGCGCCCCGGCAGCCCCGACCTGGCGTCCTTCCCGCGCGCCGAGTGGCTCAAGGCCGCCCGCCGCGCCCTCGACGCCGCTCCGCACCACGCCCTGGACTACGGCGACCCGCGCGGCCGCCCCGAGCTGCGGGCCGCGCTCGCCGGGTACCTCGCCCGGGCCCGGGGCGTGCGCGCCGACCCCGAGCGGATCGTGGTGTGCGGCGGATTCGCGCACGGCCTGAGACTGCTCGGCACGGTCCTGCGGGCGCGCGGGGCGCGGACGGTCGCGGTGGAGTCGTACGGCCTGGACGTGCACTGGAGGCTGCTGGCCGGCTCCGGCCTGCGCACCGCCCCGCTGCCCTTCGACCACCGGGGCACGGACCCCGGCGCGCTGCCCGGCACCGACGCGGTCCTGCTCACCCCCGCCCACCAGTTCCCCATGGGCGTGCCGCTGCACCGCGACCGCCGGTCCGCCGTCGTCGACTGGGCGCGCCGCACCGGCGGACTGGTGCTGGAGGACGACTACGACGGCGAGTTCCGCTACGACCGGCAGCCCGTCGGCGCCCTCCAGGGGCTGGACCCCGACCGGGTGGTCTATCTGGGCACCGCGAGCAAGTCCCTCGCGCCCGGGCTGCGGCTGGCCTGGACGGTGCTGCCGCCGGACCTCGCCGAGGAGGTGGCGGCGGCCAAGGGCGGTGTCGACACCTGCGGGGTGCTCGACCAGCTGACCCTGGCCGAGTTCCTCACCTCCGGCGCCTACGACCGGCACGTCCGCGCCACCCGCCTGCGCTACCGGCGCCGCCGGGACGCCCTGGTCGCCGCCGTGGCGGCCCGGGCCCCCGAAGCCCGGGTCACCGGCATCGCGGCCGGTCTGCACGTCCTGCTGCGGCTGCCGCCCGGCACCGAGCAGTCGGTCGTCCAGGCCGCCCACTGGCGGGGCCTGGCGGTCCACGGGCTGGCCGGCTACCGGCACGCCGACGCGGCCGCCGAGCCGTTCGACGCCCTGGTCGTCGGGTACGGGACCCCGCCGGACCACGCCTGGTCGGGAGCGCTGGACGCGCTGTGCGCGGTACTGCCCGGCTGAGCGGCGAGTCCTTCCCCGGCCGGGCCGGCACCTCCGCTCACTCCGGCGCGACCGCCCCGTCCGGCTCCCGCACCGGCGCCTCCCCGAACCGAACGCCAGCGCCCCCCCCACCGCCACCGCGAAGCCGGCGATGGCCGGCCAGCCCAGCCCCGGCCGCGTCCGGTCCCCGAGCCGCACCACGCCGATCAGCGCGGGCGCGACCGTCTCCCCGAGGACGAGCCCCGCCGTGGCGGTCGTCACCGACCCGCGCTGCAGGGCCGACGTCAGCAGCAGGAACCCGGCCCCGCCGCCGAACAGCAGCGCGTACACCGCCGGGTCGGTGAGCAGCGCGCCGGGCGTCAGTCCGTCGACCAGCCGGACCGCGACCTCCACCACCCCGAACCCCAGCCCGGGGCCCAGGCCCGGCGCGAGCGCCCGCCCCCGCTCCGGAAGCCGCCCGCCCGCCGCTCCGAGCAGCAGCACCCCGGCCGCCGCCCCGAGCAGCGCCCACTCCAGCCAGACCGGCCCCAACCTGTCGCCCTCGGGGCCGGAGGCCAGCCCCAGCAGCGCGAGCCCGGCGCACACCACCCCCACCGCGGCCCACTCCACACGGCTCAGCCGCACCTTGAGCAGCCGCGCCGCGACGACGGCCGTGACGGCGAGGCTCGCCGCCAGCGCCGCCCCCACGGCGTAGATCGGCACCGACCGCAACGCCAGGACCTGCAGCACGAAACCGAGCCCGTCCAGCGCCAGCCCGGCCAGATACCGCCACTGCCGCAGCGCCCGCCACAGCAGCGCGACGTCCCCGCCCGGACCCGAGGCGGCCGCGGCCCGCGCGGCGATCGCCTGCAGCACCGTCGCCGTACCGAAGCAGACCGCCGCACCCAGGGCACACACCATCCCAAAGATCACGAATCGACAGTAGGGGAGGGGCGTGTGCAGGGGGGCCGTGCACGCCCGCTCACACCGATCTCTAGGCTGACCGTCCGGCAAGTACATGACGGAAGACGACACGGGGGAGAAGCAGCGGTATGGCGGAGACACGACGGCGACTGCGTTCCAGCACAGTGGTCCTCGGCGGCATGGGCGTCCTCGCGGCGGCCCTGTCCGCCTGCGGCTCCGACCCGGACCGCCGCTGTGTGGACCGCGACAGCTACGACTACATCAACGGCTACAAGATCGTCGCCGACAAGAACTGCAAGTCCGGCTCCTCCACCGGCAAGAGCCGCAAGAAGACCGGCAAGGCCACCGGCACGAACGCCGACTGGTACTACGACGCCGACGTCAGCGGCGGCTGGGCCGACGACGGCACCTTCAGCCGCAGCGAGGCCGTCGACCGGGGCGGCTTCGGCTGCTCGGGCGGCAGCGGCGGCGGCTGACCGGACACGCGCGCATGGAACGCCGCACCACCACACCCCGCCCCGGCTGGCAGCAGACCGTCGAGGAACAGGGCCTGATCTACCCCCTGACCCGCTACCCCGACGGCTCCCTGCGCCCCTACTGGGACGAGAGCGCCTACTACGTCTTCAGCCTGCCCGAGATCGAGGCTTTGGAGGAGGTGGTCGAGGAGCTCCACCGCATGTGCCTGGCGGCGGCCGAGCACATCGTCACCGAGGACCGCTTCGCCGACCTGGGCATCACCGACCCCCGGGTGGTCCGGGCGGTCACCGAGGCCTGGCACCGCCGCGCCGAACTCCCCTCCCTCTACGGCCGCTTCGACCTCCACTACGACGGCACGGGCCCGGCCAAGCTCCTGGAGTACAACGCCGACACCCCCACGTCCCTGGTGGAGGCCGCGTCCCCCCAGTGGTTCTGGATGGAGGAGCGCTTCCCCGGCGCCGACCAGTGGAACTCCCTCCACGAGCGGCTCATCGACGCCTGGAAGAACCAGGCGTCCCTCCTCCCTCCCGGCAGCCCCCTCTACTTCGCCTACTCCTCGGCGGACGAACTGGGCGAGGACCTCATGACGGTCGCCTACCTCAAGGAGACCGCCGAGCAGGCCGGCCTGCCCACCGACTGGATCTCCATGGAGGAGATCGGCTGGGACCGCCTCTCCGGCCGCTTCGTCGACCAGCGCCTGCGCTTCATCCGCAGCGTCTTCAAGCTCTACCCCTGGGAGTGGCTCACCACCGACCGCTTCGCCGGCCACGTCCTGGACACCCTCGACAACGGCGGCGGTACGGGCTCCACGCTGTGGATCGAGCCGGCCTGGAAGATGCTCCTCAGCAACAAGGCCCTGCTGGCGATCCTCTGGGACCTCTACCCCGGCCACCCCAACCTCCTGCCCGCCCACCTGGACGGCCCGCGCGACCTGGCCGCCACGGGCTGGGTCGCCAAGCCCCTCCTGGGCCGCGAGGGAGCGGGCGTCACGGTCCACGAGCCCGGCGCGGACCCCGCCCCGCGCGACGAACCCTGCTGCTACCAGCAACTGGCCCCGCTGCCCGACTTCGACGGCAACCGCGTGGTCCTGGGCGCCTGGGTGGTGGAGAACGAGTCGGCGGGCCTGGGCATCCGCGAGTCGTCGGGCCTGATCACGGACGAGTACGCGAGGTTCCTGCCCCACGTGATCCTCTGAGGGCCGAAACCCGCGCCCGGCCGCGCGGGGCGACCCGGTAGGCTGACCGAGGGCCGTGACTGGCGCGCTGGGATGGACGAACCATCGGGGAGCGGCCCGAGCAGAACAGAGCCGTGCGCCTGGGCCGTACCGTGAACGCTGAACGCAACGTCCGGAGGTCCCCATGTCAGCAGAGCTCAGCCCCGCTTCCACCGCCTACCGCGCCGCCCTCGACGTCATCCGCGCCGTGGAGCCGCGCGTCGCGGACGCCATCGGCCAGGAGGTCGCCGACCAGCGCGAGATGCTCAAGCTGATCGCCTCCGAGAACTACGCCTCCCCGGCCACGCTCCTGGCGATGGGCAACTGGTTCAGCGACAAGTACGCCGAGGGCACCATCGGCCGCCGCTTCTACGCCGGCTGCCGCAACGTCGACACCGTCGAGTCCCTCGCCGCCGAGCACGCCAAGGAGCTCTTCGGCGCCCGCCACGCCTACGTCCAGCCGCACTCCGGCATCGACGCCAACCTCGTCGCCTTCTGGTCGGTCCTCGCCCAGCGCGTCGAGGTCCCGGCCCTGGAGAAGGCCGGCGCCCGCCAGGTCAACGAGCTCTCCGAGGAGGACTGGGCCGAGCTGCGCCGCGCCTTCGGCAACCAGCGCATGCTCGGCATGTCCCTGGACGCCGGCGGCCACCTCACCCACGGCTTCCGCCCGAACATCTCCGGCAAGATGTTCGACCAGCGCTCCTACGGCACCGACCCGGCCACCGGCCTGCTCGACTACGAGGCCCTGCGCGCCACGGCCCGCGAGTTCAAGCCGCTGATCATCGTCGCGGGCTACTCGGCCTACCCCCGTCTGGTGAACTTCCGGATCATGCGCGAGATCGCCGACGAGGTCGGCGCCACGCTCATGGTCGACATGGCGCACTTCGCCGGCCTGGTCGCCGGCAAGGTCCTCACCGGCGACTTCGACCCGGTGCCGCACGCCCAGATCGTGACGACGACCACGCACAAGTCGCTGCGCGGCCCCCGCGGCGGCATGGTCCTGTGCGACGACTCCCTGAAGGACCAGGTCGACCGCGGCTGCCCGATGGTCCTCGGCGGCCCGCTCCCGCACGTCATGGCCGCCAAGGCCGTCGCCCTCGCCGAGGCCCGCCAGGAGTCCTTCCGCGACTACGCCCAGCGCATCGTCGACAACTCCCGGGCCCTGGCCGAGGGCCTGATGCGCCGCGGCGCGACCCTGGTCACCGGCGGCACGGACAACCACCTGAACCTGATCGACGTCGCCTCCTCCTACGGCCTCACCGGCCGCCAGGCCGAGGCAGCCCTGCTGGAGTCGGGCATCGTCACCAACCGCAACGCGATCCCCGCCGACCCGAACGGCGCCTGGTACACCTCCGGCATCCGCATCGGCACCCCCGCCCTGACCACCCGCGGTCTCGGCACGTCCGAGATGGACGAGGTCGCCGGCCTGATCGACCGCGTCCTGACCACGACCGAGCCGGGCACCACCAAGTCGGGCGCCCCCTCCAAGGCCGCCCACGTCCTCGACGCGAAGGTGGCGGACGAGATCTCCCGGCGCGCCACGGACCTGGTGGCGGGCTTCCCGCTGTACCCGGAGATCGACCTCGGCTGAAGCGCGCCGTGAGGGCCGTGGGGAACCGCCGGCCGGCGGTTCCCCACGACCCGGACCACCCGAGCTCTCTGAGACAATGTGGCACATGGCCAACGACCGACCCCGCGTGCTCTCCGGTATCCAGCCCACCGCCGGCTCGTTCCACCTCGGCAACTACCTCGGCGCCGTCCGCCAGTGGGTGGCCCTGCAGGAGTCCCACGACGCGTTCTACATGGTCGTCGACCTGCACGCGATCACGGTCCCGCAGGACCCGAAGGATTTGCGCGCGAACACGCGCCTGGCCGCCGCCCAGCTCCTCGCGGCCGGTCTCGACCCGGACCGCTGCACGCTCTTCGTGCAGAGCCACGTCCCCGAGCACGCCCAGCTCGCCTGGGTCATGAACTGCCTCACCGGCTTCGGCGAGGCGTCCCGGATGACCCAGTTCAAGGACAAGGCCGCCAAGCAGGGCACCGACCGCGCCTCCGTCGGCCTGTTCACGTACCCGATCCTCCAGGTCGCGGACATCCTGCTCTACCAGGCCCACGAGGTCCCCGTCGGCGAGGACCAGCGCCAGCACGTCGAGCTCACCCGCGACCTCGCCGAGCGCTTCAACGGCCGCTTCGGCCCCACCTTCACCGTCCCCAAGCCGTACATCCTCAAGGAGACGGCGAAGATCTACGACCTCCAGGACCCGTCGATCAAGATGAGCAAGTCGGCGTCCACGCCGAAGGGCCTGATCAACCTCCTGGACGAGCCGAAGGCCACGGCCAAGAAGGTCAGAAGCGCCGTCACGGACACGGACACGGTGATCCGCTACGACGCCGAGAACAAGCCGGGCGTCAGCAACCTCCTCACGATCTACTCGACCCTCACCGGCGAGACCATCGGCGAGCTGGAGGAGAAGTACACCGGCAAGCTGTACGGCGCGCTGAAGACGGACCTCGCCGAGATCATGGTCGAGTTCGTCACGCCGTTCCGGGAGCGCACCCAGCAGTACCTGGACGATCCCGAGACGCTCGACGCGGTCCTGGCCAAGGGCGCCGAGAAGGCCCGTGCCGTCGCCGCCGAGACCCTCGCCCAGGCGTACGACAAGGTCGGCTTCCTGCCCGCCAAGCACTGAACGCCACCCCCGCGCACAGCCGTACCACCGAACAGCGCTGTACATCACTCCGGTTGCGCCTGCCCGTAACCCGGTCGTGGCCGTACAGTCGATAACCGGGTGGTCGTATCAGCGGCCCGCCAACGGAAACGACAGGAGACGACGTGGGGACCGTAACGATCGGTGTCTCGATCGCGGTCCCGGAGCCTCACGGCAGCGAGCTCCAGCAGCTGCGCGCGGGCTTCGGCGACGCTGCGGCTCACGGCATCCCCACCCACGTCACCCTGCTGCCGCCGACGGAGATCGACGAGGCCGCGCTGCCGGCCGTCGAGGCGCACCTCACCGAGGTCGCCGCGGCCGGCCGGCCCTTCCCGATGCGGCTGTCCGGCACCGGCACCTTCCGGCCCCTGTCCCCGGTGGTGTTCGTCCGGGTCGTCGCCGGGGCGGAGGCCTGCGCGCGGCTCCAGCAGCAGCTCCGCGACCCCGCCGGGCCGATCGCACGTGAACTGCAGTTCCCGTACCACCCGCACGTCACCGTGGCGCACGGCATCGACGAGGCCGCCATGGACCGCGCCTTCGAGGAACTCGCCGGCTACGAGGCCGAGTGGCCCTGCGCCGGCTTCGCCCTCTACGAGCAGGGCGCCGACGGCGTCTGGCGCAAGCTGCGCGAGTTCCCCTTCGGCGGCCCCGTCGTCCCCTCGCAGACCGGCCGCGTGGACCACGGCTCGATCCCCACGCGCTGACCGGCCGCGGGTCAGATCGGCAGGCGCCGGAACACCCCCCGCGGCAGGTGCCGCAGCGCCGCCATCACCACGCGCAGCGCGCCCGGCACCCACACCGTCTCCGAGCGGCGGCGCAGCCCCAGCTCGACCGCCGTCGCGACCGCCTCCGGCGTGGTCGCCAGCGGTGACTCGGGCAGCCCCGCGGTCATCCGCGTCCGCACGAAGCCGGGGCGTACGACCATCACGTGCACGCCCGTGCCGTGCAGCGCGTCGCCCAGCCCCTGCGCGAAGGCGTCGAGGCCGGCCTTGCTGGAGCCGTAGATGAAGTTGGCGCGGCGGGCCCGCTCGCCCGCGACGGAGGACATCACGACCAGCGAGCCGTGCCCCTGCGACTGGAGCGCCCGGGCGCACACCAGGCCCGCCGAGACCGCGCCGGTGTAGTTGGTCTGCGCGACCCGCACCGCCGCCTCCGGCTCCCGTTCGTCACGGGCCTGGTCGCCGAGCAGCCCGAAGGCGAGCAGCACCAGGTCGATGTCGCCCTCGGCGAAGACCTTGCCGAGCACGGCCTCGTGGGAGGCGGGGTCGAGCGCGTCGAAGGCGACGGTGTGCACGTCGGCGCCGAGGCCCCGCAGCTGCCCGGCGGCCTCCTCCAGCGCGGGCGAGGGACGGCCCGCCAGCCAGACCGTGCGGGTGCGGCGGGCGATCAGCCGGCGGGCGGTGGCCAGCGCGATCTCGGACGTACCGCCGAGGACGAGCAGGGACTGGGGGAGACCGAAGGCGTCCTTCATGACAGCTCCTAGGGGTTGCTCAGAGATGGAGGCGGCGGGCCAGGTCGGACACGAACACCCCGTGCGGGTCCAGCTCGGCGCGCAGGGCCCGGAAGTCGTCCAGGCGCGGGTACATCGCCGCGAGCAGCTCCGGGCGCAGCCGGGCGTCCTTGGCGAGGTAGACGCGGCCGCCCGCGGCGGCGACCTCCTCGTCGAGCTCGTCGAGGAAGGCGCCGAGGCCGGGCAGTCCCGCCGGGATGTCCAGCGCCAGCGTCCAGCCGGGCACGGGGAAGGACAGCCAGCCCGGGTCGGACTCGCCGAAGCGCTTGAGGACGGCCAGGAAGGACGGGCAGCGGCGTTCGGAGATCCGGCGCACGATGCGGCGCAGGGCGTCCTCCTGGCCGTAGCCGACGACGAACTGGTACTGCACGAAGCCGCCCCGGCCGTAGACGCGGTTCCAGTGGGGGACCCCGTCCAGCGGGTGGAAGAAGGCGGAGAGCCGCTGGAGTTGGCCGGTCCGCGCGCGGGGCGCCTTGCGGTACCAGAGCTCGTTGAACAGGCCCACGGTCGTCCGGCTGAGCAGGCCCTCGGGCAGAGCGGCGGGGGCGGACGGCAGGCGCGAGGTGCGGAAGGAGAGCGCGTCGCGGCGCATCCGGGCGGGGAGCGCGTCCAGGGGCGCGTGGTCGCCGCGGGTGAGGACCGCGCGGCCGGTGGCGGCGCCCCGGGCCAGCAGGTCGATCCAGGCGACGGAGTAGCGGTAGCGGTGGTCGGTGGCGGCCAGCCGGGCCATCAGGTCGTCGAGGTCGGTGGCGCGCTCGGTGTCGACCGACATCAGCGAGGTCTCGACCGGCTGGAGCCGGATCGTGGCGGTGAGGATCACCCCGGTCAGGCCCATGCCGCCGGCGGTCGCGTCGAACAGCGGCGTGCCGGGGATCACCGTGTGGATCTCGCCGTCAGCGGTGAGCAGTTCGAGGGCGAGCACGTGCCGCGCGAAGGAGCCGGAGACGTGGTGGTTCTTGCCGTGGATGTCGGCGCCGATCGCCCCGCCGACGGTGACGTAGCGGGTCCCGGGCGTGACCGGCACGAACCAGCCGAGGGGCAGCAGCACCTCCATCAGGCGGTGCAGGGAGACGCCCGCGTCGCACAGCACGGTGCCGCCGTCGGCGTCGATCGCGTGCACCCGGTCCAGACCCGTCATGTCGAGCACGGCCCCGCCCGCGTTCTGCGCGGCGTCGCCGTACGCCCGGCCCAGGCCCCGCGGGATCCCGCCGCGTTCCCCGCAACCGCGGACGGCCGCCGCGGCCTCCTCGTACGTCCGCGGGCGGATCAGCCGGGCGGCGGTGGGAGCGGTGCGGCCCCAGCCGGTGACGGTGGTGTGGTCGAGGCCCATGACGTCCGGGGTGGAATCGGGGACGGAGTCGGTGTCGGCAGACATGTCGATGACCGTATCGCCCTAGTGTGAGCTATGAGTTCGGGAACATGGCATCCCTCCCCGAAATGGGTGATTAATGGGATGTCGCTCAATATTGCCGGAGTTCAGGCGAGTCGGACGTGAACAGTGAGTCCACATGGACGACCTCGACGACCTGCACGACATGGACCACCGGATCGTTTCGGCGCTCAGGGCGTGCGGCACCGACCCGCGCGTGGCCGGCGCCGCACGCGCCCTGTCCTGGGCGGGGGAGCACGCGGCGCTGTGGCTGGCGGCGGGGCTCGCCGGAGCCGCCGTCGACCGCGGCAGACGCGGCGCCTGGCTGCGCGGCACCGCCCTCACCGCCGGGGCGCATCTGGCCAGCATGGGAGTGAAACGGATCGTGCGCCGCCCGCGCCCCGCGCACGTCGACCCCCTGGTGCGCACCGCCGGCCGGCACTCCTTCCCCAGCTCGCACGCCACCTCGTCCGCGGCCGCCGCCGTCGCCTTCGGCGCCCTGGGCGTCCCCGTGGCCGGGCCGGTCGCCGCCGCCGTGTGCGTCTCGCGCCTGGTCGTCGGCGTCCACTACCCCTCGGACGTCGCCGCCGGCGCGGCCCTGGGCGCCCTCACGGCCCGGCTCGGCGCCCGCTGGATGCGCGGAGGCGCCCACCATGACTGAGACGGCCATCCTCCGCCAGCGCGCCCCCGAGCAGCCGCCCGCACCCACCCGCCAGGGCGGTCTCCTGGCCGGACTGCTCCGAACCGCGCGCCCCCGGCAGTGGGTCAAGAACGTCCTCGTCATCGCCGCCCCGGCCGCCGCCGGAGAGCTCTTCTCCCGGCACGCCCTGACCCAACTCGCCCTGGTCTTCGTCCTGTTCACGGCGTGCGCCGCCGCCGTCTACCTCGTCAACGACGCCCGCGACGCCGACGCCGACCGCGCCCACCCCGTCAAACGGCACCGCCCGGTCGCCGCCGGACAGGTCCCGGTACCCGTCGCCTACGCCGTCGGCGGACTCCTCGGCGTCCTCGCGCCCGTGGCCGCGGCCCGGCTGTGCGGCCCGGCCGTCGCCGCCCTGCTGACCGCCTACCTCGCCCTGCAACTGGCCTACTGCATCAGCCTCAAGCACGTCCTGGTCGTCGACCTCGCCGTCGTCACCACCGGGTTCCTGATGCGGGCCATGGTCGGCGGGCTCGCCCTCGGCATCCCGCTCTCGCGCTGGTTCCTGATCACGACCGGGTTCGGCGCGCTGTTCATGGTGTCGGCCAAGCGCTACTCGGAGGCCGTGCAGATGGCCGGAAAGGCGGGCGCCACCCGCGCGTTGCTCACCGAGTACACCACCGGCTACCTCCGCTTCGTCTGGCAGCTCGCGGCCGGTGCCGCCGTCCTCGGCTACTGCCTGTGGGCCATGGAGGAGGGCGGCGTGCCGCACACCAGCGTGCTGCCCTGGCGGCAGCTGTCCATGGTCGCCTTCATCCTGGCGGTCCTGCGCTACGCCGTCTTCGCCGACCGCGGCACCGCCGGCGAGCCCGAGGACGTCGTCCTGCGCGACCGGGCGCTCGCCCTCATCGGCGTGGTGTGGGTGGCGATGTACGGCCTGGCGGTGGCCAATTGGTGACCACGCGCGCGTGGTCGGGCCCCGCGCCCCCGCTGCGCCGGGAGCTGCTGGGCTTCGCCGCCGCCGGCCTCGTCGCCTACGCGGTCGACCTCGCCCTGTTCACCTGGCTGCGCGGCCCCGGCGGACTCGGCCCGCTCACCGCCAAGGCCCTGTCCTTCCTGGCCGCCTGCGCGGTCGCCTACGCGGGCAACGCCCTCGGGACCTACCGGGCCGCGCGGCCCCGCGGCCTGCGCCCCTGCGCCGTGTTCCTCGCGGTGAACCTCGCGGGGGCCGCAGTCCAGCTGCTCTGCCTCGCCGTCAGCCACTACGGCCTCGGACTCACCTCGCAGCGCGCCGACACCGTCTCCGGGGCGATCGTCGGCATGGCCCTGGCCACAGTCCTGCGGTTCTGGGGTACCCGTACCTGGGTGTTCCGGGCGGCGGAGGGCAGAGTCGGATCATGGACTGGCTGAAAAGGCTCCCCTTGGTGGGGCCGTGGGCGGCGCGGCTGATGATCACCCACGCGTGGCGGTCGTACGAGCGGCTGGACCGCGTGAAGTGGACGCGCCTGGCCGCCGCGATGACCTTCACGAGCTTCGTCGCGCTGTTCCCGCTGCTGACGGTGTCGGCCACCATCGCCGCCGCCACGCTCAGCACCGAGCAGCAGGACAAGCTGCAGGACAAGATCGCCGAGCAGGTGCCCGGCATCTCCGACCAGCTGGACATCGCCGGTCTGGTGGAGAACGCCGGCACCATCGGGCTGATCGCCGGCGCGCTGCTGTTCTTCACCGGCGTCAGCTGGGCCGGCTCGATGCGCGAGTGCCTGCGGGCGGTGTGGGAGCTGCCCGACGACGAGGAGAACCCCGTCGTGCGCTACGGCAAGGACGTGGGCGTCCTGCTGGGCCTGGGCGGCGCGCTCCTGGTCACCATCGTCGCCTCCGCCGTCGCCTCCGCGATGATCGGCTGGATCACCCGGGAGCTCGGCGTCGACGAGGGCGGCTGGGGCGGGGTCCTGCTGCACGCCGTCGCGTTCCTGATCGCCGTCCTCGCCAACTTCCTGCTCCTGCTGTACGTCCTGACGCTGCTGCCCGGCGTGGAACCGACGCGCCACCGCCTGGTCGTGGCGGCCCTGACCGGCGCGGTCGGCTTCGAACTGCTGAAGCTGCTGCTCAGCGGCTACCTCCAGGGGGTGGCCGCGAAGAGCATGTACGGCGCGTTCGGCGTGCCCGTCGCGCTGCTGCTGTGGATCAACTTCACCTCGAAGCTGGTGCTGTTCTGCGCCTCCTGGACGGCGACGCGGAGCAAGCAGGACGAGGTCCCGGAGTTCACGGGCGGGTCCGGCGGCGCACCAGATCCGGCAGCGGCCACCGGCGGTTGACCAGGAACGCGCCGCCCGCGAGCAGCACCAGCACGCCCCCGGTGACGCCGAGCGCCGTCCCGATGCCGCTGGAGCCGTCCGCGACCGGGGCGCCGGCCACCGGCTTGGCTCCCGTCCCGGCCGTGCCCTTGCCCCCGTCCCCGGAGCCTCCGGCCTCGCCGGAGGGGTTCGCGTCCGGCTGGGCACCGGCCTGCGCGGCGCTCTTCGGCGGCACCAGCTCGCCGACCGGCTGCACCTTCCCGGCGGCCTTGAAGCCCCAGTCGAACAGCCGGGCGGTCTCCTTGTAGACCGCGTTGTGCTCGTCCTTCTCCGGGTTCATCACCGTCACCAGCAGCACCTTGCCGCCCCGCTCGGCGACCCCGGTGAAGGTGGCGCCCGCGTTGGTGGTGTTGCCGTTCTTGACACCGGCGATGCCCTGGTAGACGGGTACGTCCGCGTCACCGGTCAGCAGCCGGTTGGTGTTCTGGATCTCGAAGGGCTTGCGGACCTCCTTGCCCTTCTTGTTCTTCTTCGTCTCGCCGGGGAACTTCGCGGTGACCGTCGAGGCGTACTCGCGGAAGTCCGGCTTCTGCATCCCGGAACGGGCGATCAGCGTCAGGTCGTAGGCCGACGAGACCTGCCCCTGCGCGTCGTAGCCGTCCGGGCTGACGACGTGCGTGTCGAGGGCCTGGAGCTCCTCGGCGTGCTCGTTCATCTCCCGGACGGTGTTCTCGACGCCCTCGTTCATCGCGGACAGCACGCGCACGGCGTCGTTGCCGGAGCGCAGGAAGACGCCGAGCCACAGGTCGTGGACGGTGTAGGTCTCGTCCTCCTTGATGCCGACCATGCTGGAGCCCGGCCCGATACCGGCCAGGTCGGAGGGCACGACCTTGTGCTTGGCGGTCGCCGGGAACTTGGGCAGCAGGGTGTCCGCGAACAGCATCTTCAGCGTGCTCGCCGGGGCGAGGCGCCAGTGGGCGTTGTGCGCGGCCAGCACGTCACCGGTCTCGGCGTCGGCGATGATCCAGGAACGGGCGCTCAGGTCCTTCGGCAGCACCGGCACACCGCTCGCCAGGTTCACCTGCGTCCCAGGGCGTCCGAGCCGGGCGCCTCCGACGGTCGACATCGACGCCGGGGGCGTGGCCGAGGGGCTCGCCGACGGGCTGCCCGAGGGCTTGGGGGCCGCGACGGCGACGGGCGCGGCCAGGGCGAGGGACGACAGGACGGCGGAGGTGACCAACAGGGATCGCCTGACGGTCTTCTTCGGTGCGGGCACGGTCGGAAACGTACATGCAGCGCCGGGGGAAGTCCCGTTCCCGGCCCTACCCCGCGAACGGAACCGGACAGGCCCTGGCGATACTGGGTGCATGAAGCTCAGCCGCCCCGTGTCCTGGTTCCTGCTCGCCTTCGGGGTGTGGAGCTGGGTCATCTGGATCACTTTCGTCAAGAACCTTGTCAAGGACGGCAGCGGGCTCGCGTTCGACGACGGTCGTCCCACGGCGTACTTCTGGGTGCACCTGCTGCTCGCCGTCGTCTCCTTCGTATTGGGGACGGTCGTCGGGGCCATCGGGTTGCGTGGTCTGCGCGCACTGCGCCGGACGTCATAACGGCAATCGGGAGACACGACACCGTGGCCATCGTTTTCGTACTCGTCGCACTGCTGGTCCTGGCCGTCATCGTGACGGCCAACTGGTACGTGTGGCGCCGCCTGTTCCGCGACACGACCCGCGGTCCCGGCCTCACCCGCCGCGCGGGCGCGGTGCTGATCGCCGGCGGCTGGGTCCTCGCGGTCACGGCCCTGGTCGCGGAACGCACCGGCGCGCCCTTCTGGCTCCAGCAGGTCCTCGCCTGGCCGGGCTTCCTCTGGCTGGCGCTGTCGATGTACCTGCTGCTGGCGGTCCTCGCGGGCGAGGTCGTGCGGCCGCTGCTGCGACGCTTCCTGGAGCGGCGGGTCAGAGCCGGGCAGCGGGGCGGGGAGCCCGGCTCGGTGCCGGCGGCCCCGGCACCGAGCGAGAAGGTCACCGTGCCCGGCGGAGCGGCCGACCCCGTGCCGCCCGGCCCGAAGCCCGCCCCCGCGCCCGGCCCGGCCGGGGACCCCGCCCAGCCGCCCACCCCCACGGACCCGGCCGGCACCCCCGCGCCCACCGGCCCCTCCCGCCGCCTGTTCGTCTCCCGGGTCGTCGGCGGGGCGGCCGCCGCCGCTGCCGTCGGCACCGTCGGGTACGGGACGTACGGCGTGCTGCGCGGCCCCGAGGTCAAGCGGATCACCGTGCCGCTGGCCAAGCTGCCGCGCGGCGCGCACGGGTACCGGATCGCCGTGGTCAGCGACGTGCACCTCGGCCCGGTCCTGGGCCGCGGCTTCGCGCAGAAGGTCGTCGACACCGTCAACGCGACCCAGCCCGACCTGATCGCGGTCGTCGGCGACCTGGTCGACGGCAGCGTGCAGGACCTGGGCCCCGCCGCCGCCCCGCTGGCCCAGCTGAGAGCGCGCCACGGCTCGTACTTCGTCACCGGCAACCACGAGTACTTCTCCGGCGCCGAGCAGTGGGTCGAGGAGATCCGGCGGCTCGGCCTGACCCCCCTGGAGAACGCGCGCCGGGAGCTGCCGCACTTCGACCTGGCCGGGGTCAACGACATCGCCGGCGAGGACGAGGGCCAGGGCCCGGACTTCGCGCGGGCGCTCGGCGACCGGGACCGGGCCCGCGCGTGCGTGCTCCTCGCCCACCAGCCCGTGCAGATCCACGACGCCGTCGAACACGGCGTCGACCTCCAGCTCTCCGGCCACACCCACGGCGGCCAGCTCTGGCCCGGCAACCTCATCGCCTCCGGCGCCAACCCCACCCTCGCGGGCCTGGAGCGCTACGGCGACACCCAGCTCTACGTCTCCCGCGGTGCCGGCGCCTGGGGCCCGCCCACCCGCGTGGGGGCACCGTCCGACATCACGGTGATCGAGCTGGCGTCGAAGCAGGCCTGACCCACGCCGGTGAGACCCGGCACGACCTGGGGCCTGTCTGACCGGACGGGCCCTCAGGACTCCGCGGCGCGCCGGGCGGGGTCCGGGAACGCCCGGGTCATGCCCGGCAGGAAGTCCGTGAACAGCTCGTGCACCTCCCGCACGAGCGGCCGCAGCACCCGGAAGCGGGCCAGGGCGACCCCGCGCGCGGTGAGCCGGGCACCCCGCTCGGCGAGCCGGTAGCTGCGCTCGCGGCCCTCGGTCCGGTCGAAGATCCAGTACAGGCACAGGCCCATCTGGGACAGCCACATCAACTCGGGCAGGATGTCCCGCAGTTCCTCGGGCACCTTCGTCTTCGTCCCGGCCAGCACCTGCCGGTGGACGCTGATGGCCTCCTCGCGCGCGTGCTCCGACTCGGGCGAGAAGGGGCTGAGCGGGCTGTCCGGGTCGGCGGCGTTCTTGAAGAACTGCACCGCGAACTCGTGGTACGGCGTGGCGATGTCCAGCCAGGCCCGCAGCACGCCCGCCAGCCGGGCCTCCAGGTCGGTCTCCCGCCGCAGGATCTCCCGCACGGCCACCTGGTGCTCGGCGGCGATCCGGTCGTAGAAGCCCTGGATCAGGTGCTCCTTGCCCTCGAAGTAGTAGTAGGCGTTCCCGACGGAGACCCCGGCCTCCTTGGCGATGGCCCGCATCGTCGTCTTGTCGTAGCCGCGTTCCTGGAACAGCCGCATGGCCGTCTCCAGGATCAGGGCGCGGGTCTGCTCGGACTTGCTCGGGGTGGCGCCGTCGTCGGGGCCGTCGTTCTTCTCGGGCACGGGAAGAGAGCCTAACGCCAGGACCGGTGCCGCTACCGAGGGGCGCAGGTGCCGTCGGCGCAGCCCGGAGCGGTGTAGGTCCAGCCGGTGCCGGGGGCGTACGCCCACCCGTCCGCCCGCCGGTACACCCGGCCGCCCCACTGACCCGCGCCGCGCTGCCCCCGGTTCCCCTGCGTCCCGCGCCACTTGGCGGCGGCGAGCACGGCGCCCTTGGCGAGCCGGGCGCCGGAGGGGGTGCTCAGCCGGTGGGCGAGCGGCCGGTGCTCGCGCAGCGCCCACAGGGTGACGACCCAGGCGGCCGGGCCCCGGTAGACCTGTCCGGCGTCGCCGACGACGGTGATCTCGTCGAGGGTGGCGCCGTGGTCGAGGCCGGGAAAGCGCCGCCGGGCCTCGGCGGAGCCGGCCGGGACCGGCTCCAGCGGCACCAGCTGGGGCTGCCGCAGGAGCCAGTCGCGCAGGAACGCGCACAGGGAGCACTCGGCGTCGTAGAGGACGGTGAGCCGGCGGACCGGGGCGGGGCCCGGTCGCGGGGCCGGTGCGGTGGCGTTCATGTGCCGTCTCCGTTCAGGCCTGGGACTGCGGGGCGACCCAGCCCTGCGGGGGCACCGGCGGGACCTGCTCCCGCTCCATCGCGCCCCGGCGCCGGATGCGGTTGAGCACGTAGACGTTGGCCAGGTGCATCACGCCGAGCACCAGCAGCACCACACCGAGCTTGGTCGACAGGGCCTCGAAGATCCCGCGCGTGTCGGTGATGGTCTCGTCGTCGCTCAGGTACAGCGCGACGAACCCGAGGTTGACGAGGTAGAAGCCCACCACCAGCAGGTGGTTGACGGCGTCGGCGAGCTTCTCGTTGCCGTGCAGCACGTCGGCGAGGAAGATCCTGCCGTTCCGGCTGAGCGTGCGGGCCACCCAGATGGTCAGACCGATGCTGACCAGCAGGTAGATGACGTAGGCGACGACCGTGCGGTCCATTGCCCCACCCTTCTTGAACACGTTCAAAACGTTGTCGAGGACGACTGTAGACCTCTTTTTGAACATGTTCAACACAAGGTGCGGGGTGATTGTCAGTGGTGGGTCGTACTGTCATCGGCATGGCAATCGTGACGTTCGTCGACGAGACGACAACGGGGGAGCGGCGGGCGGCCTGGGGGCTGGAGATCGCCGAGGAGAGGCTGAGCGTGCGGGAGTTGATCCGCCGCCGGGTGTTCCAGGAGGTCGCCGAGTTCAACGCCCGGACGCCGCAGGTGTTCCAGGGGCTCGTCCAGCCCGAGGACACCGAGCGCGTGCTGAACGGGTACGCGCTGCGCACACCCCGCCGCATCGACCCGGAGGCCCAGGCGGCCCTGGCCCTGCGGGCGTTCGCGGGGAACGGCTTCCTGGTGCTGGTGGGGGACCGTCAGGTCACCGACCCGGACGAGGAGATAGACCTGCCGCTCGGCACCGAGGTCACGTTCCTGAAGCTCGTCGCCCTGGTCGGTGGCTGATGAGCGCCTTCCGCACGCCCCGGTCGCACATGGACCGGCTGCGCGACAGGATCGCCGAGGGCGACATGGGCCGGGTCGCCGACGAGGCGCTGCGCGTGCTGGACTCCAGCCACGGCAGCTGGGGCCGCAACTGGGACGCGGTGCTGGACCGGCTGCGCGAGCTGCCGGCCGACCGCCGCCGCGAGCTGCTGCACGCCCTGGCCGACCGTTTCGCCCAGGCCGGTGACGACACGGAGGACCGCTGCCGCCATCTCGTCCTGTGCGGCCTGATCTCCGAGGGCCTCGACGACGACCCGCTGGCCGCCGAGCGCGGCCGGGCCCTGGACGACCTGGCCCGACGGCAGACCTTCTGGCACGCGGCCCGCTTCGACGCCCTGGCCCGGGCCGAACTGGCCGCGGGCCGCCCGCTGTCCGCCCCTGTCGTGGCCGTGGTCCGCCGCGCCGCCCTGGACGCCTACCGCGCGGACGACCTCCTGGCCCTGGCCCGGCAGCTCACCGACCCCGCCCTCAACGTCGGCGAGGCCTGGGCCGACCAGGCCCTGCGCGACGCCACCACCCCCGACTGGCAGGCCCTGCTGCGGCACGCGTCGACGGCCACCGCCTCCAAACCGACGGCGAAGTGGGACAAGGGCGCGCGGGCCCTGCTGGACACCCTCGGCGCGGACGCCGTCCGCGAGAAGGTCCTCTCCTGGCTCGCCCTGGCCGGCCGCCCGCGCACGCTTCCCCTGGTGCGCCGCGAGTGGGAGCCGGACGTCAACAGCGCCTACGACCCCTACAACGCCACCGCCCTGCGGGGCCTGGCCTGGCTCCTGTCCCTCCTGCCCCCCGACCCCGGCACGGCCCGGGCCCTCGGCACCCTGGTGGAGACCTCGCTCAAGAAGGTCGCGGGCATCGGACCGCGCAACCCGAAGGTCGCCAACGCGGGCGTGATCGCGCTCGCCCGCGTCGAGTCCGAGGCGGCCCTCGCCGAACTGGCCCGGCTGGCCACGCGGGTGACGTACAAGCCCACCGCCAAGCTCCTCGACACGGCCCTGGAGACCCGTGCCGGCGCACTGGGCCTGAGCCGCGAGGAGATCGAGGAACTGGCGGTCCCGGCCTACGGACTGACGGAGGTCGGGCAGGCGACGTACCGCCTCGGCGAGGCGACGGCCCTGCTGGAGGTCCGGGGCAGCCGGGCCGCCCTCACCTGGCGCAACGCGGCGGGCAAGCCCGTCAAGAGTGTGCCGGCCGCGGTGCGGCGCGACCACGCCGAAGAACTGAAGGACCTGAAGACGGCGGTCAAGGACATCGACAAGATGCTCTCGGCGCAGAGCGAGCGCCTGGACCGCCAGTTCCTCGCCCGCCGCAGCTGGCCGTACGCCGCCTGGCGCGAGCGCTACCTCGACCACCCGCTGGTCGGCACGCTGGCCCGCCGCCTGCTGTGGACGATCGACGGCACGACCGCCGGATTCGCGGACGGCGAGCTGCGGACCCTGTCCGACGAGCCGCTGCCGCCGGGCACCCGGGTCGAGCTCTGGCACCCCGTCGGCCACGAACCGGCCGAGATCGTGGCCTGGCGCGACTGGCTGGAACGGCACGGCATCACGCAGCCGTTCAAACAGGCGCACCGCGAGGTGTACCTGCTCACGGACGCCGAGCGCGCCACCCGCACCTACTCCAACCGCTTCGCGGCACACGTGCTGCGCCAGCACCAGTTCCACTCCCTGGCGGCGATCCGCGGCTGGCGCAACAAACTCCGCCTGTGCGTCGACGACTCGGCCCCGCCCGCCATGCGGGAGCTGCCCCAGTGGGGCCTGCGCGCCGAGTTCTGGATCGAGGGCGACGGCGAGGAGTACGGCGTCGACACCACCGAATCCGGCAGCTACCTGCGCCTGCGCACCGACCAGGTCCGCTTCTACCCGATCGACGCCCCGGAGAACTGGGCCCACTGCTACGGCGGCGAGTACACCATGTGGCTCACCCCCGGCCGGAGGCCCGTCGCCCCCGTCCCGCTGGAGGACGTCCCGCCGCTGGTCCTGTCCGAAGTCCTGCGCGACGTCGACCTGTTCGTCGGCGTCGCCAGCGTCGGCAACGACCCGACCTGGCAGGACGGCGGCCCGGGTGGCCGCTTCCGGGAGTACTGGAGGTCGTACGGCTTCGGCGAGCTCAACCAGAGCGCCGAGACCCGCAGGCTCCTGCTGGAGCGCCTCATCCCGCGCCTGGCGATAGCCGACCGCTGCACGCTTCAGGGCCGCTTCCTCCACGTCAAGGGCGACCGCCACACCTACAAGATCCACCTCGGCTCGGGCAACATCCTCCGGACCCCGAACGACCAGTACCTGTGCATCGTCCCGAAGTCCGACCCGACGGCACCGGGCACGGGCTACCTGCCCTTCGAGGGCGACCGCATGCTGTCGGTGATCCTGAGCAAGGCGATGCTGCTGGCGGAGGACACGAAGATCACGGA
>NZ_JAPSKN010000058.1 GCF_031181705.1 Streptomyces sp. | reverse complement strand
GCCTGAAAAGCGGAAGGTCGCCGGTTCGACCCCGGCCCCAGCCACAACCGCCCTCCCGAGGGCCTGAGCCCCTCTCCGTCACCATCGGAGAGGGGCTCTTTCGTGTCGGCCCTGCCCATCGCCGCCGTCGGCCTCGCCGCGGCCGTCGCCCCGGGGCAAAAGCGTTAGCCACGAATTTCCCGGGGATGAGATCCTGGATCCCGTATGTCTACGCAATCCGCCCCCGCCCTCGGCGCCCTCGCCCCCCGCCTGACCGAGCTGTCCCTGCGCGACGCGCACCGGCTCGGGCGCAGGCTCGAAGGTGCGCGCAAGATCCGCAAGCCGGAGGCCAGGGCCGCCGTGCTCGCCGAGATCGAGGCGGAGATCGCCAAGGGCGAGGAGCGGATGGCCGGCCGCCGGGCCCGCATGCCCGAGATCACGTACCCCGAGCAGCTGCCGGTCAGCCAGAAGAAGGACGACATCGCGGCCGCCATCCGCGACCACCAGGTCGTGATCGTCGCCGGTGAGACCGGCTCCGGCAAGACCACCCAGATCCCCAAGATCTGCATGGAGCTCGGCCGGGGCGTGCGCGGCATGATCGGGCACACCCAGCCGCGCAGGATCGCCGCCCGGACCGTCGCCGAGCGCGTCGCCGACGAGCTGAACACCCCTCTCGGCGAGACCGTCGGCTGGAAGGTCCGCTTCACCGACCAGGTCGACCCCGAGGCCACCTTCGTCAAGCTCATGACGGACGGCATCCTGCTCGCCGAGATCCAGACCGACCGCGAGCTGCGCGCCTACGACACGATCATCATCGACGAGGCCCACGAGCGGTCGCTCAACATCGACTTCCTGCTCGGCTACCTCGCCCAGCTGCTGCCCAAGCGCCCCGACCTCAAGGTCGTCATCACCTCGGCGACCATCGACCCCGAGCGCTTCTCCCGGCACTTCGGCGACGCCCCGATCATCGAGGTCAGCGGCCGTACGTACCCGGTCGAGGTCCGCTACCGCCCGCTCCTCGAAGAGGACGGCGACGACGCCGACCGCGACCAGATCACCGCGATCATCGACGCCGTCGAGGAGCTCCAGAAGGAGGGTCAGGGCGACATCCTCGTCTTCCTCTCCGGCGAGCGGGAGATCCGCGACACGGCGGACGCCCTGACCAAGAAGAACTACCGCTTCACGGAGATCCTGCCGCTGTACGCGCGGCTCTCCCACGCGGAGCAGCACCGGGTCTTCCAGCCGCACACGGGCCGCAGGATCGTTCTGGCCACGAACGTCGCCGAGACGTCCCTGACCGTCCCGGGCATCAAGTACGTCATCGACCCCGGCTTCGCCCGCATCTCGCGCTACAGCCACCGCACCAAGGTCCAGCGCCTGCCCATCGAGCCGATCTCGCAGGCCAGCGCCAACCAGCGCAAGGGCCGCTGCGGCCGTACCTCGGACGGCATCTGCATCCGCCTGTACAGCGAGGACGACTTCAACGCCCGCCCGGAGTTCACCGACGCGGAGATCCTCCGGACGAACCTCGCCTCCGTCATCCTGCAGATGACCGCGGCCGGCCTGGGCGACATCGAGAAGTTCCCCTTCATCGACCCGCCGGACCACCGCAACATCCGCGACGGTGTGCAGTTGCTCCAGGAGCTCGGCGCCCTCGACCCGGCGCAGAAGGATCCGCGCAAGCGGCTCACGGACACCGGCCGCAAGCTCGCCCAGCTGCCCGTCGACCCGCGGCTGGCCCGCATGGTCCTGGAGGCGGACAGGAACGGCTGCGTCCGCGAGGTCATGGTCATAGCCGCCGCGCTGTCCATCCAGGACCCGCGCGAACGCCCCGCCGACAAGCAGACCCAGGCCGACCAGCAGCACGCCCGCTTCAAGGACGAGACCAGCGACTTCCTGGCCTACCTCAACCTCTGGCGCTACATCCGGGAGCAGCAGAAGGAGCGCGGCTCGTCCTCCTTCCGCCGGATGTGCAAGCAGGAGTACCTCAACTTCCTTCGCATCCGCGAATGGCAGGACATCTACACGCAGTTGCGCACGGTCGCCAAGCAGATGGGCATCCACCTCAACGAGGACGACGCCCCGGCCGACCGCATCCACCTTTCCCTCCTCGCCGGCCTCCTGTCCCACATCGGCATGAAGGACGTGAAGGAGGGCGCGAAGAACGAGTATCTGGGCGCCCGCAACGCCAAGTTCGCGATCTTCCCCGGCTCGGCCCTGTTCAAGAAGCCCCCGCGGTTCGTGATGTCCGCCGAACTCGTCGAGACCTCCCGCCTCTGGGCCCGGGTCAACGCGAAGATCGAACCCGAGTGGGTCGAACCCCTCGCCCAGCACCTGATCAAGCGCACCTACAGCGAGCCGCACTGGGAGAAGGACCAGGCGGCCGTGATGGCGTACGAGAAGGTCACGCTCTACGGCGTGCCGATCGTGGCGCAGCGGAAGGTCAACTACGGCCGGATCGACCCGGAGACCAGCCGCGAGCTGTTCATCCGGAACGCGCTCGTCGAGGGCGACTGGCGCACGCACCACAAGTTCTTCGCGGACAACCGCCGGCTCCTCACCGAGGTCGAGGAGCTGGAGCACCGCGCCCGGCGCCGGGACATCCTGGTCGACGACGAGACGCTGTTCGACTTCTACGACCGGCGCGTCCCCGAACACGTCGTCTCCGGCGCGCACTTCGACTCCTGGTGGAAGCGCAAGCGGCACGAGCAGCCCGACTTCCTCGACTTCGAGCGCGAGATGCTCATCAACGAGAAGGCGGGCGAGGTCACCAAGGCCGACTACCCCGACTCGTGGCGCCAAGGGAACCTCAAGTTCCGGGTGACGTACCAGTTCGAGCCGGGCGCGGACGCCGACGGCGTGACCGTGCACATCCCGCTCCAGGTCCTCAACCAGGTCACCGGCGAGGGCTTCGACTGGCAGATCCCGGGCCTCAGGGAGGAACTGGTCACGGAGCTGATCCGCTCCCTGCCCAAGCCGATCCGGCGCAACTACGTGCCCGCGCCCAACTACGCGAGGGCCTTCCTGGACAAGGCGGTCCCGCTCCAGGAGCCCCTCACCGCCACCATGGCCCGCGAGCTGCGGCTCATGGTCGGAGTCCCCTTCGACGCCGAGGACTTCGACTGGGACAAGGTGCCCGACCACCTCAAGATCACCTTCCGGATCGTCGACGAGCGGCGCCGCAAGCTGGCCGAGGACAAGGACCTGGAGGCGCTGAAGCTGCGGCTGAAGCCGAAGGCGCGCCAGGCCCTCTCCCAGGCGGCGGCGGCGACGGCCGAACGCCAGGGCGGCGAGTCCCTGGAGCGCAAGGGCCTCACCGACTGGACGATCGGCACGCTCACACGCGTCTTCGAGACGCGCAGGGCGGGCCAGCCGGTCAAGGCGTACCCGGCACTGGTCGACGACGGCGACACGGTCTCCGTCCGCCTCTTCGACACCGAGGCCGAGCAGGCCGAGGCGATGTGGAAGGGCACCCGCCGCCTGATCCTGCGCAACATCCCGGTGAACCCGGCGAAGTTCGCCTCCGACAAGCTGACCAACGCGCAGAAGCTCGCGCTGTCCTCCAACCCGCACGGCTCGGTGCAGGCCCTGTTCGACGACTGCGCGACGGCGGCTGCGGACAAGCTGATCGCGGACTTCGGAGGGCCCGCGTGGGACGAGGAGTCGTACCGGAAGCTGTTCGACAAGGTGCGCGCCGAGATCGTCGACACGACCGTCCGCACGGTGAGCCAGGTGCAGCAGGTCCTGGCGGCCTGGCAGGCCTGTGAGCGCCGGCTGAAGGCCGTACGCAGCCCGGCGCTGCTGCCGAACCTCCAGGACGTCCGCGGCCAGCTGGACGCCCTGGTGAAGCCCGGATTCGTCACGGAGGCGGGCGTGCGCAGGATGCCGGACCTGATGCGCTACCTGGTCGCTGCCGACCGGCGCCTGCAGCAGATGCCGACGAACGTCCAGCGCGACACCACGCGCATGGAGAAGGTCAAGGAGATGCAGGACGAGTACGCCTGGCTGCTGGAGCAGATGCCGCGGGGCCGGCCGGTGCCGCGGCAGGTCCTGGACGTCCGCTGGATGCTGGAGGAGCTCCGGGTCAGCTATTTCGCCCACGCGCTGGGCACGGCGTACCCGATCTCCGACAAGCGGATCGTGAAGGCGATCGACGCGCTGGCACCGTGACCGCCCGCGCACCCTGGGTGAGTTCGACCCGGGGCTCCCCCTCCTGTACAGTCTCTTCTCGCAGCGCAACGCACGAAAGCGCGGCGAAACCTGGTCCTGTGGAGCAGTTTGGAGTGCTCGCCACCCTGTCAAGGTGGAGGCCGCGGGTTCAAATCCCGTCAGGACCGCAGCAGAGAGCCCGGATCTTCGGATCCGGGCTCTTTTGTCTGCCTGCCGGCTCCCTCGATCGGCAGCCGGTGTGCGTACGGCTCCGCGCGC
Source organism: Streptomyces sp. (assembly GCF_031181705.1). GTDB lineage: Bacteria > Actinomycetota > Actinomycetes > Streptomycetales > Streptomycetaceae > Streptomyces. The sequence goes on along the minus strand of NZ_JAPSKN010000058.1, from coordinate 27,281 downwards.
CCCCACGCGCCGTCTTGACGCCCCCTCAATCGGTCGGTACCCCAGAACCAGGGCCGTTTCCCGTACGGCCCGTGGAGGTGGCGTATGGCGGCATCGGCCAGGCACGAGACGCGGGCCCTGCTCCGCGCGCACCTGGCGGCCGCGTCGTCCTACCGGCACCTCACCCGGCACTGCCCGATCTGCCGTCACCTGCTGCGGCTGGCGATGGAGTCCGCCCCGCGCTCCGTTCCGGCGGTGAACCCGGCCGAGGACGAGGCCGCCGGGGACGGGAGCCCCGCGCCCGCGTGAGGCGGCCTCAACACCCTTGCGCGCAACGGGAACTGGAACCGCAGGCTCCCCTACCCCACCGGCGGCCGGGCTAACAAGCCGCTTGGTATGTGACGGGTGTCACCGCATGAGTTTCACAGAGTGCGGTACTTACCCGCCTCCTACAAACGGTCAATTTAATATGTGCAATTGCACCTTGTCCGGAGCGCCGCACACAGCTGATCCGACACCCCTCCCCAGACTCCGACAAGCCCGCTCACAGCGGGTCCGGCGGCCGGTGCCCGGCGCACAAAAAGATCGCGCTGGACCCGGCGGAGTCCAGCGCGATCGACGACGCACCCTGTTACATGCCCGGAAAGCTCTCTCCGGCTTGGGCGTGGGGCCTGTTGGGGCAGGACCCCGCGTCGCTTGGAGCTGTGGGTCCGAACGTCACGGCCAGTTGGGGGACGGACCGTTTCGCCCGGTATTCAGTTGTTCAGGCCTCGCTGCGCTGCTGCGGAATGCCCGCGAGCAGGGCGCGGACCTCGGCCTCGCGGTAGCGCCGATGCCCGCCGAGCGTGCGGATCGACGTGAGCTTGCCGGCCTTCGCCCACCGCGTGACCGTCTTGGGGTCGACGCGGAACATCGTGGCGACCTCAGCCGGGGTCAGCAGCGGCTCGGCATCAGGGGTGCGAGCGGTCATGAGCGGCCTCCTCGGGAGAACCGAACCTTCTCGGTTCTTTCCTCTAAATTCTGCACCTTGACCCGCGTTGCCCGAAATGGCGGACGCGAGTCGAGTCGGTTATAGGACGAACGGCTTGTCCTCGGCACTACAACTACACCATCTGTCCAGCCGCGTCGGCCAAACCGATGGAATTGCCCCTCCAGGTGTCCATCAGCCACGGAAGCCGATGGACCATGCCATAGCGGACAGTCACGCCGCTGTGACGATCAGTCACAGCGGCGATCAGGAGTCACGAGACCCCCCAAAGCGTGCAATGCTGAGATTCCACCCATAGTGCAGCACTAGGGACGGAAGGAGCCCTCCCCGGACTCCTTGTCCTATTTTGGCATGAGGAGGGGCAAGGGACGCAAGGGCCTCGAACGTGTAGTCCGTCACGCTTGACCTACTTGCGAGGTACGCCCGGATCGGGTCCTACGTCCCTTGTTGACGAAGCCTCAGAAAACGCACGGCCCGCTTCAGGGACCCGGTGCGAGGACGAAACCCCAAATCGGGCGGTTCGTCAAACGTCAGTTCGTTACCGACCACGAGCGTTCCGTACGGACCGCGTGGTCAGGGGTCAGTTGGCCGACCGCAGATCCCGCACCGAACGCCACCGCTCCACGAGCCGGGCGTACGCCACCCCGGCGGCGGCGCCGTCGCCCCGGCGCAGCGCGGCGATGCCCTCGGCCACGTCGGCGGCCGAGTGGTCCTCCTCCAGGGTCCCGGCCGGCACGGCGTGCACCAGGCCGCCGTAGTCCAGCTCCACCAGCGAGCGCGGGTGGAACTCCTCCAGCCAGCGCCCGACGTCCAGCAGTCCGTCGATCAGCGGTCCCTCGTCCATGGCCTCCCGCAGGGCGCGCAGGCCCCGGGCCACCCGCCGCCGGGCCTGGACCATGGGGGTGCGGTAGCGCAGCACGGGCGGGCTGTCCTCGCCGTCGCCCTTGTCGTACTCGCGTTCCTCGTCGGACACCAGGACGAACCAGCTGATCGGCACCTGCCAGGTCGCCGTACGGATCCACGGCCTGGCGTCGGGGTTGATCGCCAGCCAGCGCTCGTAGTCCTGGGCGGCCTGGCGGCGCAGGACGGGCGGCAGGACGGCGTCCAGGACGGGCGGCGGAAGCTCCTCCGAGAGGTCCTCCAGGGCCAGCCAGCCGCGCAGCCGGGTGCGCCAGGGGCAGACGCAGACGACCCCGTCCACGTCCAGCACGAAGGCGTCCTCGCTCTCGTGCACCGGCACCGGGACCGGCGGGGTGGGCGCCAAGTCGGCCAGGGCGCCGCGGAGTTCGTCCTGGTACGAGGGCCGGTCCGGACGGCGGGCGTAGCGGGCCCAGTGGCCGCGCTCCGGCTCGGGGAAGGCGGCCAGCGGTTCGTACACGCGCAAGTAGCTCGCGTAGGGGACGATCACCGAGGACACCTTGGGCACGCCTGCTCCCTCCCCCGCGCACCGCGGCGAAAACCTGCGGAACCCGCTCACGATCGCGCGGGAAATCTATGCAAATCGTCGCACGGGCGTACTCCGGTCGGAGGTGATCCTGAGCACCGTGCGGCCGGCGGGCTCGCCAGGCTCTAATCTCATGCTCAACAGTCCCCGCCACCCGCACGGGGCCTGCTTCCACCCGCCGCAACTTACTCAGGAGTCACCACCGTGACCGACGTAACCGGCGCACCTGCTGATGTCCTGCACACCCTGTTCCACTCGGACCAGGGAGGCCATGAGCAAGTCGTGCTCTGCCAGGACCGCGCGAGCGGCCTCAAGGCCGTCATCGCCCTGCACTCCACCGCCCTGGGCCCGGCGCTCGGCGGTACGCGCTTCTACCCCTACGCGACCGAGGCCGAGGCCGTCGCCGACGCGCTGAACCTCGCCCGCGGCATGTCGTACAAGAACGCCATGGCCGGTCTCGACCACGGCGGCGGCAAGGCCGTGATCATCGGTGACCCGGAGCGGATCAAGACCGAGGAGCTGCTGCTGGCCTACGGCCGGTTCGTGGCCTCGCTCGGCGGCCGGTACGTCACCGCCTGCGACGTCGGCACCTACGTGGCCGACATGGACGTCGTCGCCCGGGAGTGCCGCTGGACGACCGGCCGCTCCCCGGAGAACGGCGGCGCCGGGGACTCCTCCGTCCTCACCGCCTACGGCGTCTACCAGGGCATGCGCGCCTCCGCGCAGCACCTGTGGGGCGACCCCACCCTGCGCGGCCGCAAGGTCGGCATCGCCGGCGTCGGCAAGGTCGGCCACCACCTGGTGGAGCACCTGCGGGCCGAGGGCGCCGAGGTCGTGATCACCGACGTGCGCGAGGACGCCGTGGGGCGGATCCTCGCCGCGCACCCCGAGGGCGTCACGGCCGTCGCCGACACCGCCACCCTGATCCGCGCCGAGGGGCTGGACATCTACGCCCCGTGCGCGCTCGGCGGCGCGCTGAACGACGACACGGTCCCGGCGCTGACGGCCAAGGTGGTCTGCGGCGCCGCCAACAACCAGCTCGCCCACCCGGGTGTGGAGAAGGACCTCGCCGACCGCGGGATCCTCTACGCGCCGGACTACGTGGTGAACGCGGGCGGTGTGATCCAGGTGGCCGACGAGCTGCACGGCTTCGACTTCGAGCGGTGCAAGGCGAAGGCGGCCGGGATCTACGACACCACGCTCGCCATATTCGCACGTGCGAAGGAAGACGGGATTCCGCCGGCTGCTGCGGCCGACCGGATCGCCGAGCAGCGGATGCACGACGCGGCCGCGGCGCGACGGGCGCGCTGACCCCTACCGGGGCACCGCGAGTCGCACATGTGGCCGGTACCCGCCGGTGGGCAGTTAGAGAGAACTCTCACTTCTCCCGGCGGGTCGACCGCCGATAAGTGGTTAAAATCGCGGTTGACCAGCGAGGACGGGGCGCCTCGAAGGTCCTGGGCGCGGGCACGTCATGCGGGCGACGTACCGTATGGGCGCGGGCTCAGGTACCGTGGAAGCCCTACGGACCGGTCTCTCCGCGGAGAGTCCGTGCCGGACCATGAACGCGTGTCAAGACTCTGGGGCCGTCGAGCCCCGTCGTTGAGGGGGTCGAGCCATGGGGCGCGGCCGGGCCAAGGCCAAGCAGACGAAGGTCGCCCGCCAGCTGAAGTACAACAGCGGTGGGACTGACCTCTCACGCCTGGCCGAGGAGCTGGGTGCATCGCCTTCGAATCCGCAGCCGCCTAACGGCGAGCCGTTCGAAGACGATGAGGACGACGACCTGTACGCACGGTACGCCGACCTCTACGAGGACGACGACGACGAGGACGGCCAGTCCCCGCAGCATCGTCGCGGCGCTTGACCTTGCACTGAGCACAGACCCGGTCGGTGACTCCGGTCACCGACCGGGTTCTGTGCTGCGCGCAAGGTGACGACCGTGTCTCAGCTGGCGTAGTCACCGATCAGGGCGGCACCGGTGGGGTGCTCGCCCCGGTCCGTGATCTCGCCTGCCACCCAGGCGTCCACGCCACGGTCGGCGAGGGTCGCCAGGGCCACCTCGGTGGACTCCTGGGGCACGATCGCGATCATGCCCACGCCCATGTTCAGGGTCTTCTCGAGCTCCAGGCGCTCGACGCTGCCCGTACGGCCGACCAGGTCGAAGATCGGGGCCGGGGTCCAGGTGGAGCGGTCCACGATCGCGTGCAGCTCGTCCGGGACGACCCGGGCGAGGTTGGCCGCGAGTCCGCCGCCGGTGACATGGCTGAAGGCGTGCACCTCGGTGGTGCGCATCAGGGCCAGGCAGTCCAGCGAGTAGATCTTCGTCGGCTCCAGCAGCTCCTCGCCGAGGGTGCGGCCGAGCTCCTCGATGTGCGCGTCCAGGGCGAGTCCCGCCTGGTTCAGCAGGACGTGGCGGACGAGCGAGTACCCGTTCGAGTGAAGACCGGAGGACGCCATGGCGATGACCGCGTCACCCGTACGGATGCGATCCGCGCCCAGCAGCCGGTCGGCCTCCACGACGCCCGTGCCGGCGCCGGCGACGTCGAAGTCGTCCTCGCCCAGCAGGCCCGGGTGCTCGGCCGTCTCACCGCCGACCAGGGCGCAGCCGGCCAGCACACAACCCTCGGCGATGCCCTTGACGATGGCGGCGACACGCTCGGGGTGGACCTTGCCGACGCAGATGTAGTCGGTCATGAACAGCGGCTCGGCGCCGCACACCACGATGTCGTCCATGACCATCGCGACCAGGTCGTGGCCGATGGTGTCGTAGACGCCCAGCTGGCGGGCGATGTCGACCTTGGTGCCGACGCCGTCCGTGGCGGAGGCGAGCAGGGGGCGCTCGTAGTGCTTCAGGGCGGAGGCGTCGAAGAGGCCGGCGAAGCCGCCGAGGCCGCCGAGGACCTCGGGGCGCTGGGCCTTCTTCACCCACTCCTTCATCAGTTCGACGGCGCGGTCGCCGGCTTCGATGTCGACGCCCGCGGCTGCGTAGCTGGCGCCGCCTTCGGCAATGGGTTTCTCGGACATGGCTAAAGAGAACCTTCGTGTCGTACGGCGGGGAGGACGGGCCGTCTAGGGACGGCGGATCGCGTCGGCGGCGGCCGTGGCGGCCGGGCCGGCGGCCAGCTCCGTCTCCAGCAGCTGCTTGCCGAGCAGCTCGGGGTCCGGGAGCTCCATCGGGTACTCACCGTCGAAGCAGGCGCGGCACAGGTTCGGCTTGGCGATGGTGGTCGCCTCGATCATGCCGTCGATGGAGATGTAGGCCAGGGAGTCGGCGCCCAGGGAGGTGCCGATCTCGTCGATGGTCATGCCGTTGGCGATGAGCTCGGCGCGGGTGGCGAAGTCGATGCCGAAGAAGCAGGGCCACTTCACGGGCGGCGAGGAGATCCGGATGTGGACCTCGGCGGCGCCCGCCTCGCGGAGCATGCGGACCAGGGCGCGCTGGGTGTTGCCGCGCACGATCGAGTCGTCGACGACGACCAGGCGCTTGCCCTTGATGACTTCCTTCAGCGGGTTCAGCTTCAGGCGGATGCCCAGCTGGCGGATGGTCTGCGAGGGCTGGATGAAGGTCCGGCCGACGTAGGCGTTCTTCACCAGGCCGGCGCCGAACGGAATGCCGGAGGCCTCCGCGTAGCCGATGGCGGCGGGGGTGCCGGACTCCGGGGTCGCTATGACCAGGTCGGCCTCGACCGGGGCCTCCTTCGCCAGCTTGCGGCCCATCTCCACGCGGGAGAGGTACACGTTCCGGCCGGCGATGTCGGTGTCCGGGCGGGCGAGGTAGACGTACTCGAAGACGCAGCCCTTGGGCTTCGCTTCCGCGAATCGGGAGGTGCGCAGGCCGTTCTCGTCGATGGCGATGAACTCGCCCGGCTCGATCTCGCGGACGTAGGACGCGCCGCAGATGTCGAGGGCGGCGGACTCGGAGGCGACGACCCAGCCGCGCTCCAGGCGGCCGAGGACCAGCGGGCGGATGCCCTGCGGGTCGCGGGCCGCGTACAGGGTGTGCTCGTCCATGAAGACGAGGGAGAAGGCGCCCCGGACCTGCGGCAGGACGCTGTGCGCGGCCTCCTCGATGGTCAGCGGCTTGCCTTCGTCGTCCGTCTGGGCCGCGAGGAGCGCGGTGAGCAGGTCGGTGTCGTTGGTCGCGGCGACGCGCGGGGTGCGGCCGCCCTCCTGCTTGGGCAGGTCGGCGACCATCTCGGCGAGCTGGGCGGTGTTGACGAGGTTGCCGTTGTGGCCGAGCGCGATGGAGCCGTGCCCCGTGGCACGGAACGTCGGCTGGGCGTTCTCCCAGACGGAGGCACCGGTGGTCGAGTAGCGGGCGTGTCCGACCGCGATGTGACCCTGGAGCGAACCGAGGGAGGTCTCGTCGAAGACCTGGGAGACCAGGCCCATGTCCTTGAAGACGAGGATCTGTGAGCCGTTGCTGACCGCGATTCCCGCGGATTCCTGGCCTCGATGCTGGAGGGCGTAGAGCCCGAAGTACGTGAGCTTGGCGACCTCTTCGCCCGGAGCCCAGACACCGAAGACGCCGCAAGCGTCCTGGGGGCCCTTCTCGCCGGGGAGCAGGTCGTGGTTGAGTCGTCCGTCACCACGTGGCACGCCACCGAGTGTAGGCGAGGTCGACCGTTGGTCCGAATTGGGGATACCGGACTTTCCGGTGGATCACCGCCCGGCGACGGCTCGCACACTCGTGCCGTTTTCGCTGGTCAGCGTCAGAGTTTGGTGATCGACTCCGTACTTCAGCGTCCCGTCGAAAAGTCGCAGGAGCGTCTTCTCGTCGGCCATGAGTGAGTCTTCGCACATCATTCGGGTCGTGGCCGGGGGGCCGAGGGTGATATGGCCGTCGCGGACCGTGGCCTTGGCGTTCACCTTGTTGCAGCCGAGGCTGCCGGCGACGGTGCCCTTCCGCTCGTCGAAGGTGAGGTGGGCGCGGCCGCCGGCCCGGGGGCTGGTGACGGTCCACCTGGTGCCGCTCAGCCGCGCGTCCTCGGCCTTGGTCAGCCGCACGGCCTCGCCCCGGTCGGTGGTGAGGGTGAGGCGGTCGCCGTCCACCCGGGCCTCGAACTCGTGGCCGGAGAGCGTGCGCGCGAGGGTTTCCTCGAACGCCATGGGCGTGTCCTCGCAGGCCATCTCCGTGGCCATGGTCCTGCCGAGCCGGACGCGGTCGCCGTCGACGGTGGCGTCGGCGCCGAAGGTGTTGCAGCCGAGGCTGCCCTCCGCCCGGCCCTCGGCGATGGTGACGTGGGCGCCGGTGGGGGCCTGGTGGGTCTTCCCGTCGGCGGTGACGCTGTCCACGTTCCACCGGACGCCGGTGACCGGCCGCTCGGCACCGACCGAGCCGCTGCCGCCGTCCGCCTTCTCGCTGCCGCAGGCCGCCATGAGCGGTACGAGCATGGCGGCGGCCGTCAGGGTCATGCGCTGCTTCTGCCTGTCCATGCCACTTCGACGGAACACCCGGGGGGATCGGTTCCCCTTATGTCATCAAGGGCAGGTGGACCGACAGGTCCGCGCGTTCCCCGCTCGCCCGCACCTGGGCGTCCCGCAGGGCCTGCGCCCAGGCCAGCCGCCCGGTCGCCAGCCGGATCCAGGTCAGCGGGTCCGTCTCGACGACGTTGGGCGGGGTGCCCCGGGTGTGCCGCGGGCCTTCCACGCACTGCACCACCGCGTACGGCGGCACCCGCACCTCCGTCGAACCGCCGGGCGCCTTCACGGCGAGCGCGTCGGCCAGCAGCCGGGTACCGGCGGCCAGGGCCTGACGGTCGTACGGGACGTCCAGGCCGGGGACGGCGGCGTTGAGGTCGTCGGTGTGGACGACGAGCTCGACGGTGCGGGTGACCAGGTAGTCGGCGAGCGGCAGGGCGCCCGCGCCGGTGGCGAGGAGCCGGGTGCCGGGGTGTGCGGCGAGGTCGGCGGTGAAGCGCTCCTCGGCGGCGGCCAGGTAGGCGACCGGGTCGGGGCGGCGCCCGGCCGGTTCGCGGGCGGGCGCGGCGATGTCCGGGGCCTCTGCCGCGATCGCGAAGGGCCAGTCGAGCAGGGTGGCGTCCTGCCGGGCCGGCTCCGGCAGCTCCACCAGGCGGGAGACGGCCCGCAGGGTCATCCCGAAGTGCGCCACCAGCTCCCGGACCGTCCAGTCGCCGAGCCGCGTGGGCAGGGCGAGCTGGTCGTCGCTGAGCCCGGCGACAGCGGTCCGCACGTGCCCGAACTGGGCGAGCACGGCCGCCCGGGTCTTGGCGGGGTCGTAGCTGCGGGGGCGTTTCCTGGCCGGAGGCATGGAGGTCAGCCTAGGGCGGGCGTCGCGGCGGGCGCTTCGAAGGTCTCCCCGTTGCGGGGGACGCCGATGCCGCGCCAGGTGAAGGGGACGCCCCGGGCCGCGTCCGGGTCGGCGGCGTCCATCAGCTGGAAGTGCAGGTGCGGCTCGGAGGAGTTGCCGGAGTTGCCGCAGCGGGCGATCGGCCGCCCGGCTCGGACCCGGTCGCCCTCGCGGACGGTGAGGCTGCCGCGCCGCAGGTGGGCGTAGGCGGCGTAGGTGCCGTCGCCGAGGTCGAGGACGACGTGGTTGCCGAGGATGCGCCGGGTGCCGCACAGCTCGCGCACCGAGCCCTCGATCAGCATGAGGTACAGCAACCCCGGCAGGGAGGTGCGGCTGAGGTGGTCGCGCTGTCCGTCGACGACCCGTACGACCGTGGCGTCGGCGACCGCGAGGACCGGGGCGCCGTGGGCCGGGAAGTCCTTGGGGCGGCGGGCGAGCGGCCACAGCCAGTGGAAGGCGGGGCGGGCACCGGGCGCTGGTTCGGCCACGACGTCGATGGCGTACGTCTGGCCGTGGGCGTGGACGCCGTGGCTGGGGGTGCGGTCGGCCGGGCTGTTCAGCGCGGACCAGCGGCCGGTGACGGGCGGGGCGACCTCGGCGGGCTCGCGGGCCACCCGGGGGCTGTCCGGGGCGCCGCCCCACCGGTTGGCGACGGTGACGACCGCGTACGCGAGCACCAGCGGCAGCAGGTTCCACAGGACCGGATGGCTCCAGCCCAGGCAGACGTGGACGGTCACCAGGCCGATGAAGAGCAGCTGGAGAACCCGGAAGGCGACCATGCCGAGCTTGCGTACGGACATCCTGTTTCCCCCTGTCTGTGCGTCTACGGGCGGGCCGTCGCCAGTGCCACCAGCAGCGGTACGACCCGGGCCGGCGGCACCTCGTAGCGGCCGCGGCCGGTCGTGTGCAGCCAGCCCGTGCCGGTGAGCCGGCTCAGGTGGTGGTAGATCTGGCCGGTCGTGCCGACCTCGTCCAGCTCGGCGAGTTCGGCGGCGGTGCGGCGTCCGCCGAGGATCTCGCGCAGCAGCCGGAGCCGGACGGGGTGGCCGAGCGCCGCGAAGGACTCGGCGGCCACCGTGCCGTCGGCGTCCAGGAGGTCCTGTGTGAGGGCCGTCAGCTGCCAGGCGTACTCCTCGCCGGTCGGCAGCCGTACCGCGCCGGTGTAGAGGACGCCTCCGTCGGCGATGCCCGCGCCGGAGAGCTTCTCCTTGAGCCCGTTCAGGGCCCAGAAGTCGCCGCCGTCGACACGGGGGCCCGTGCGCCGGTCGCCCTCCAGGGCCGCCAGGCGGCGTTCGAGGTCGGCGACGCGTTGCTCCAGATCCATGCCGTCGAGATTACGGAAGTACGTAATTTCGTGCAACACTCATTCTGGCCCGGGAAGCCGTCCGGACACGGCGAAGCCCCCGCCCGGACGGACCGGACGGGGGCTTCGGAGCTGTCGCCTACGCCAGCAGCGCCGGGATCGTGCTCTCGTGCGCCTCGCGCAGCTCGGACAGGGTGAGCGCGAACTCGCCCTGCACCTCGACCGTGTCACCGTCGACCACACCGACGCGGGTGGCCGGGAGGCCCCGGGCGCCGCACATGTCGGTGAAGCGGAGCTCCTCGGAGCGCGGCACGGCCACGACCGCGCGGCCCGCCGACTCCGAGAACAGGAAGGTGAAGGCGTCCAGGCCGTCCGGGACGATCAGGCGGGCGCCCTTGTCCCCGAGCAGCGCCGACTCGACCACGGCCTGGATCAGACCGCCGTCGGACAGGTCGTGCGCGGAGTCGATCATGCCGTCGCGGGAGGCCGAGATCAGGATCTCGGCCAGCAGCCGCTCGCGCTCCAGGTCGACCTTCGGGGGCAGGCCGCCGAGGTGGTCGTGGATCACCTGGGACCAGGCCGAGCCGCCGAACTCCTCGCGGGTGTCGCCGAGGAGGTAGAGCAGCTGGCCCTCCTCCTGGAAGGCGACCGGGGTGCGGCGGGCGACGTCGTCGATGACGCCCAGGACCGCGACCACCGGGGTCGGGTGGATGGCGGCCTCGCCCGTCTGGTTGTAGAGGGAGACGTTGCCGCCGGTCACCGGGGTGCCGAGCTGCTGGCAGGCGTCCGCCAGACCGCGCACGGCCTCGGCGAACTGCCACATCACCGCCGGGTCCTCGGGCGAGCCGAAGTTCAGGCAGTCGGAGACGGCGAGCGGCTTGGCGCCGGTGGTGGCGACGTTGCGGTACGCCTCCGCCAGGGCCAGCTGGGCGCCGTGGTACGGGTCGAGCTTGGCGTACCGGCCGTTGCCGTCGGTGGCGATGGCCACGCCGAGGCCGGTCTCCTCGTCGATCCGGATCATGCCGGAGTCCTCGGGCTGGGCGAGGACGGTGTTGCCCTGCACGAAGTGGTCGTACTGGCTGGTGATCCAGGACTTGGAGGCCTGGTTCGGGGAGGAGACCAGCTTCAGGACCTGGTCCCTCAGCTCCTCGGAGGTCTCCGGGCGGGGCAGCTTGTTCGCGTCGTCCGCCTGGAGGGCGTCCTGCCAGTCGGGACGGGCGTAGGGGCGCTCGTAGACCGGGCCCTCGTGGGCGACCGTGCGCGGGTCGACGTCGACGATCTTGCCGCCGTGCCAGTAGATCTCCAGGCGGTCGCCGTCGGTCACCTCACCGATGACGGTGGCGATGACGTCCCACTTCTCGCAGATCTCCAGGAAGCGGTCGACCTTCTCCGGCTCCACGACCGCGCACATGCGCTCCTGCGACTCGCTCATGAGGATCTCCTCGGGCGAGAGCGTGGAGTCGCGCAGCGGGACGTCGTCCAGGGTGACGCGCATGCCGCCCGAGCCGTTGGAGGCGAGCTCGGAGGTGGCGCAGGACAGGCCGGCCGCGCCGAGGTCCTGGATGCCGACGACCAGCTTCTCGCGGAACGCCTCCAGGGTGCACTCGATGAGGAGCTTCTCCTGGAAGGGGTCGCCGACCTGCACGGCCGGGCGCTTGGACGGCTTGGCGTCGTCGAAGGTCTCGGAGGCCAGGATGGAGGCGCCGCCGATGCCGTCACCGCCGGTCCGGGCCCCGTAGAGGATGACCTTGTTGCCGGCGCCGGAGGCCTTGGCGAGGTGGATGTCCTCGTGCCGCATGACGCCGATGGCACCGGCGTTGACCAGCGGGTTGCCCTGGTAGCAGGCGTCGAAGACGACCTCGCCGCCGATGTTGGGCAGGCCCAGGCAGTTGCCGTAGCCGCCGATGCCCGCGACGACGCCCGGCAGGACGCGCTTGGTGTCGGGGTGGTCGGCGGCGCCGAAGCGCAGCGGGTCCACGACCGCGACCGGACGGGCGCCCATGGCGATGATGTCCCGCACGATGCCGCCGACGCCCGTGGCCGCGCCCTGGTAGGGCTCGACGTAGGAGGGGTGGTTGTGCGACTCGACCTTGAAGGTGACCGCGTAGCCCTGGCCGACGTCGACCACACCGGCGTTCTCGCCGATGCCGACGAGCATGGCGTCGGACTCGGGTGCCTTCTCGCCGAACTGGCGCAGGTGCACCTTGGAGGACTTGTACGAGCAGTGCTCGGACCACATCACCGAGTACATGGCGAGCTCGGCCCCGGTGGGCCGGCGGCCGAGGATCTCGACCACGCGCTCGTACTCGTCCTTCTTCAGGCCCAGTTCGGCCCAGGGCAGCTCGACGTCGGGGGTCGCGGCCGCGTGCTCGACCGTGTCCAGAGGCGTCCGGCTCATGCGTTGACCAGCTTCTTGAGGATCGAGGTGAAGAACGGGAGGCCGTCGGTGCGGCCGGTGCCGATCAGCGGCTCGACGGCGTGCTCGGGGTGCGGCATGAGGCCGACCACGTTGCCGGCCTCGTTGCTGACGCCGGCGATGTCCCGCTGCGAGCCGTTGGGGTTGAAGTCCAGGTAGCGGAAGGCGACGCGGCCCTCGGCCTCCAGCCGGTCGAGCGTGTACGCGTCGGCGACGTACTGCCCGTCGTTGTTCTTCAGCGGGATGTGGATCTCCTGGCCGGCCGTGTAGTCGGTGGTCCAGGCGGTCTCGGCGTTCTCCACCCGCAGCTTCTGGTCGCGGCAGATGAAGTGCAGGTGGTCGTTGCGCAGCATCGTGCCGGGCAGCAGGTGCGCCTCGGTGAGGATCTGGAAGCCGTTGCAGATGCCGAGCACCGGCATACCGGCCTTCGCCTGCTCCAGCAGCGGCTCCATCACCGGCGAGAAACGGGCGATGGCCCCCGCACGCAGATAGTCGCCGTAGGAGAAACCACCGCACAGCACCACGGCGTCGACCTGCTTGAGGTCCTTGTCCTTGTGCCAGAGGGCGACGGGCTCGGCGCCCGCGAGACGGATCGCACGCTGCGTGTCCCGGTCGTCCAGCGAGCCCGGGAAAGTGACGACGCCAATACGAGCGGTCACTTCACGGCCTCCGCGACTTCCTCGACGCGGACCGTGAAGTCCTCGATCACGGTGTTCGCGAGGAAGGACTCCGCAAGATCGTGAATGCGGGCGAGGGCGGCCTCGTCGACCGGCCCGTCAACTTCCAGTTCGAAACGCTTTCCCTGGCGGACGTCCGAGATCCCCTCGAAACCCAGCCGCGGCAGTGCGCGCTGCACCGCCTGGCCCTGGGGGTCGAGGATCTCCGGCTTGAGCATGACGTCGACTACGACGCGTGCCACTGGCACTCCCGGTGTGTGGTGCTGAGCAGGTTCCTTCAGACTACCCGCACAAAATTTCTACGCGCGTCGACTTGTAGGAAGCTACGTGAGCGTCATCACGATCCGGCATCGACGAGCACACGCGCGAAAATTTCCGGGAAAGATTCCCGATCGACACCCGAAACCTATTGCGTTCGGACACGCGGAAGGATTTAGTCGGGTTTCACCATGCATTGCCGGGCACTGTGGAAATGAATTGGCAAGTGCCGCAAGAAGGGACCGATATTCGTGGCGCAGAAGGTCGTGGTCACTCTCTTTGACGACATCGACGGCTCGGAAGCGACGGAAACGGTCGCCTTCGGACTGGACGGCAGGTCGTACGAGATCGACCTGAGCGAGGTCAACGCCGGCGCACTGCGGAAGGCGCTCGCGCCCTACGTGGAGGCGGGCCGCAAGCGGTCCCGCTCGGGCAAGGCGTACCGGCAGACGGAGGTCGCCCCCGACCCCTCGGCGGTGCGCGCCTGGGCCCAGGCCAACCGGATGGAGGTCCCCGCGCGCGGACGCATCCCCAAGAGGGTCTACGAGGCGTTCAGCGCCGCGCAGTGACGGCCCGCCGGGCTCGCCCCGACGACCGGTCACCGGCCCCTCGCGCCAACCGACTTGCGCAGCACCCCTGCTGATCAGCTAGAGTCTGGAGCACGCCGAGGGGCACGGCCGAAAGGCCCAGCTCACGGAACATGCGGGTGTAGTTCAGTAGTAGAACATCCCCCTTCCAGGGGGAAGGCGCAGTGTGCGATTCCTGTCACCCGCTCTGCACCGCCGTACCGACCACTGATGTGGATCAGGTAGGCTGGTGCCCGCACCGGTCAGTGAGAGCTGGTCGGGAGCAATGCGGACGTAGCTCAGTTGGTAGAGCGCAACCTTGCCAAGGTTGAGGTCGCGAGTTCGAGCCTCGTCGTCCGCTCGGGAATGAGACCCCGGTCCTGATGGACCGGGGTCTTTTCGTTTCCCCGGCACCCTTCCGACCCCGCTGACATTTGTCATGCCGAGTGATGACAGCGCGCACTGCTGCGGGCCCGGTGCGGACGGAAGCCTGGAAGCATGGAAACCAACGGACACGAACACGTGATTGAGGTCACTGACCTGCGGCGTGTGTACGGGGGCGGGTTCGAGGCAGTACGCGGAATCAGCTTTTCCGTCCGGCGCGGGGAGATCTTCGCGCTGCTCGGCACCAACGGCGCCGGCAAGACGTCGACCGTCGAACTGCTGGAGGGACTCGCCCCGCCCGCGGACGGCCGGGTGCGGGTCCTCGGACACGACCCGTACACCGAGCGGGCCGCCGTACGCCCCCGCACCGGTGTGATGCTCCAGGAGGGCGGGTTCCCGTCGGAGCTGACCGTCGCGGAGACCGCGCGGATGTGGGCGGGGTGCGTGAGCGGGGCCCGGCCGCCGGCGGAGGTGCTGGCACTGGTCGGACTGGAGTCGAAGTCCGGCACCCGGGTCAAGCAGCTCTCGGGTGGACAGCGGCGCCGGCTGGACCTGGCGCTCGCCCTGCTCGGCGACCCCGAGGTGCTGTTCCTGGACGAGCCGAGCACCGGTCTGGACGCCGAAGGCCGCCACGACACCTGGGAGTTGGTGAGCGCGCTGCGCGACGGCGGTACGACCGTGCTGCTGACCACGCACTACCTGGAGGAGGCCGAGCAGCTCGCCGACCGGCTGGCGATCATGCACGAGGGGCGCATCGCCGCCACCGGCACCCCGGCCGAGGTCACCGCGGCGGAGCCCTCGCGGATCTCCTTCGAGCTGCCCGACGGCTACTTCGTCGGCGACCTTCCGCCGCTCGGCGAACTGGGCGTGGCCGGGCACGAGACCGACGGCCGGATCGTCCGGCTGCGCACCCACGAACTGCAGCGGACCGCCACCGGGCTGCTGATGTGGGCCGACCGGGCCCGCGTCGAGCTGCGCCGCCTGGACGTGCGGTCGGCGTCCCTGGAGGAGGCGTTCCTCGGGATCGCCAGGGAGGCCTCCGCCGAGCGGGCCACGACGACGAAGGAGTACGCGGCATGAGCGCCGTCCCCACCACGCCCCGCCCCGCGGCGACCACCGCGCTGAGCCGGATGACGGCCCTCGCCCGCGCCGAACTGACCCTGCTGGGACGGACCAGGGGCGCCCTCGTCGCCGCGCTGTTCGTGCCGCTGGTGCTGCCGGTCAGCGCCTCGCAGGCGGCCGGGGAGATGGACCTCGCCGAGGCCGGGCTCGACACCGGCACCTTCGTGCTGCCCGCCGCGATCGGCTTCTCCCTGCTCTTCGCCGTCTACTCGGTGCTCGTCGGCACCTTCGTCGTCCGGCGGGAGGAACTCGTCCTGAAGCGGCTGCGCACCGGCGAGCTGCGGGACGGCGAGATCCTGGCCGGCGCGGCCCTGCCGGCCGTCCTCACCGGGCTCGCGCAGAGTCTGCTGCTGGCCGCGGGATGCACCGTGCTGCTGGACGTGGCCGCGCCGTCCGCGCCCCACTTCGCGGCCCTCGGACTGCTGTTGGGGCTGGTGCT
This sequence comes from Streptomyces sp., assembly GCF_031181705.1. Taxonomy (GTDB): domain Bacteria; phylum Actinomycetota; class Actinomycetes; order Streptomycetales; family Streptomycetaceae; genus Streptomyces. Next base: position 11,395 of record NZ_JAPSKN010000058.1, on the reverse strand, counting down.
GTGCGCCGCCCTCGCCGCGGCCACCGCGAGCTTCACCCGGACAGGCGAGAGCGCGCAGGTCACGCCCATGCCGCTGATGATGGTCTCGATGGTCGGCTCCGGGATGTTCGTCCCGCTGGAGCTGCTGCCGGACCGGGTGGCCTCCGTGTGCGAGCTGCTGCCGCTGACTCCCGTCGTCACCCTGGTGCGCGGCGGCTGGACCGGCGACCTGTCCGCCTACGACGCGCTCGGCGCCGTCGCCACCGCGGTGGCCTGGACCGCCGTCGCCGTGTTTGCTGTACGGCGGAGGTTCTCCTGGGAACCGCGGCGCTGAACGAACGGGGAGTGACGGGCTGATGCGCGGGCCGGGCAGGTGGTGGCGGGGGAAGACGACCCCGGCCAAGGTCGAGACGTACACACGGGCGTCGTTCCACTCCTTCGCCGTGATGGAGTTCTGCTCCGTCGGGGTCACGTCGGCCGTCCCGCTGGGGCCACGGCTGGGCGGCTGGGTGCTGCTGATGGTGGGCGCGCACGCCGTGGTGTGCTTCGCCACCGTGTCCCGGGCCGTGGACTGGACGCGCGGCCGCAGGCCCCAGCCCGTGGGCCTGATGTGGATCCTGGCCGCCGTCACCGCCGTGATCTCCGTCGCCGCCATCGGCATCGCCGAACGCGGGCCGGGCGGTGAGTCCGCCGACACCGCGGCGGGCGGCGTCTTCGGCGTCGTGCTGATCTTCGGTCCCGGCGTCATCGCGCTCGGCGTCCGCGACCGGCGGCGCGCGTTCGGGATCGCCGGCGGCTTCGCGCTGGGTGCCGGGATCGTGGCCCTGGCCTTCGGGGCTCCCGCACAGGCCGCGCTGGTCACGGCCGTGATCGTGCTGGCCGGCGGCGGGTTCATCGCCTTCACGGCCGTCTTCTCGGTGTGGCTGCTCAACGCCGTCTACGAGCTCGACGAGGCCCGTGAGACCCGGACCCGGCTGGCCGTGGCCGAGGAGCGGCTGCGCTTCGGGCGGGATCTGCACGACGTCATGGGGCGCAACCTGGCCGTGATCGCGCTCAAGAGCGAGCTGGCCGCACAGCTGGCCCAGCGGGGGCGGCCGGAGGCCGTCGCGCAGATGGTCGAGGTGCAGCGGCTCGCCCAGGAGTCGCAGCGGGAGGTGCGCGAGGTCGTGCGCGGCTACCGGGAGGCCGACCTCGCGGCGGAACTGGCCGGTGCGCAGGGAGTGCTGGCCGCCGCCGGGATCGACTGCACGGTGAGCGGGCGGACCCCGGCGGGACTGCCGGCCGGGGTGCAGTCGGCCCTGGGGTGGGTCGTACGGGAGGCCGCGACGAACGTGCTGCGGCACGGGGACGCGCGGCGGTGTGTGGTGGAACTGCAGGTACGGCAGGGGCGGGTGGTGTTGACGGTGGAGAACGACGGGGTCACCGCGACGGAGAACGGCGTGCCGGGTTCGTCCGGTACGGGTCTGGCCGGGCTGCGGGAGCGGCTGGCGAAGATCGACGGGACGCTGGAGGCCGGGCCGGCCGGCAGAGGGCTGTTCCGGCTGAGGGCGGAGATCGCCCTGCCGTCGGCGGCCTCCCCCGCCGGGCCCGCCGCAGCGCGTGAGGTCGACGAGGTCAGCGGATGACCGCCGCGAAGCCCGTGCGGCTGCTGCTCGCCGACGACGAGCACCTGATCCGGGGGGCGCTCGCCGCGCTGCTGGCGCTGGAGGAGGACATCATGGTCGTCGCCGAGGCGGCCACCGGGCCGGAGGCGCTGGCGATGGCCCGGGCCCACAAGCCGGACGTCGCCGTGCTGGATCTCCAGATGCCCGGCGCCGACGGTGTGAAGGTCGCCACATCCCTGCGGTCCGAACTGCCCGGCTGCAAGGTGCTCATCGTCACCAGCCACGGACGGCCCGGGCACCTGAAGCGGGCGCTGGCGGCCGGGGTCCGGGGATTCGTGCCCAAGACGGTGAGCGCGCAGCGGCTCGCCGAGCTCATCCGCACCGTGCACGCCGGGAACCGTTACGTCGACCCGGAGTTGGCCGCCGACGCCATCGCCGCCGGGGACTCGCCGCTGACCGCCCGGGAGGCCGAGGTGCTGGAACTCGCCGCGGACGGGGCGCCCGTCGCGGAGATCGCCGAGCGGGCCGCGCTGTCGCAGGGGACGGTGCGGAACTACCTGTCGTCGGCCGTGTCGAAGCTCGGGGCGGAGAACCGGCATGCCGCGGTGCGGCTCGCGCGGGAGCGAGGTTGGGTATAGTGGTTCCCGCGCCACGGCGCAGGCGAACGTAGCTCAGTTGGTAGAGCGCAACCTTGCCAAGGTTGAGGTCGCGAGTTCGAACCTCGTCGTTCGCTCCAGCGAGAAGCCCCCCGGTTCCGGCCGGGGGGCTTCTCTGTGTCCGCTGCCGCCTACGACCAGCTGGTGCCGGTCAGGCGCTCGTACGCCTCCACGTACTTGGCGCGGGTGGCGTCGACGACCTGCTGCGGCAGGGCCGGGGGCGGCTGCTCGCCCGTGCGGTCCCAGCCGGACTCCGCCGAGGTCAGCCAGTCGCGCACGAACTGCTTGTCGTACGAAGGCTGCGCCCGGCCCGGCTGCCACTGGTCGGCCGGCCAGAAGCGGGAGGAGTCGGCGGTGAGGACCTCGTCGGCGAGGACCAGACAGTCGCCGTCGAAGCCGAACTCGAACTTGGTGTCCGCGAGGATGATGCCGCGCTCCCGGGCGATGTCCCGGCCCCGCGAGTAGACGGCGAGGGTCGCCTGGCGCAGCTGCGCGGCGGTCTCCGCGCCGACCTGGCGGGCGACCTCCTCGTAGGACACGTTCTCGTCGTGCTCGCCGACCTCGGCCTTGGTGGCCGGGGTGAAGATCGGGGCGGGCAGCTCGCTGCCGTCGACCAGGCCCTCGGGCAGGGCGAGGCCGCAGACCGTGCGGGTCCGGTCGTACTCGGCCAGGCCCGAGCCGGTGAGGTAGCCGCGGGCCACGCACTCCACCGGGACCATCTTCAGCGACTTGCAGACCAGGGTGCGGCCCTGCCAGTCGGCCGGGGCGCCGGCCGGCAGCTCCGTGCTCAGGACGTGGTTCGGGACCAGGTCGGCGAGCTGGTCGAACCACCACAGGGACAGCTGCGTGAGGATCCGGCCCTTGTCCGGGATCTCGGTCGGCAGCACCCAGTCGTACGCGGAGATGCGGTCGCTGGCGACCATCACGAGGTCGCCCGCCTCGTTCCGGTAGAGCTCGCGCACCTTGCCGGTGTGCAGGTGCACCAGGCCCGGAATCTGGAGCGGCTCGGGCTTTTCGACGAATCCGGACACGGTTCCTCCCCGTGGTTCTGTACGAGTGGCTCGATTCTCCCGTATGCGGGCGTGCTCACCGACAGCGGGTCAGTCGCGTTTGCAGATGCGGTCCAGGAGGTTGGCGGTGGCGCGCTGGACGCGCGGGTCGACGTGGCCGGGGCGGTCCAGGGCCGGGGACCAGGCGAACGTTCCCGCTGCGAAGACCCAGGCGCCGGAGGGGGCGCGGTAGAGGGACGTCTCCTGGTGGCGCGGGACACCCTCCTTGTCGGTGTACGGGGAGTGGGCGAGCAGGACGCGCTCCTCGTGCTCGGGCAGCGGGGTGCGCGGGAAGTAGCGGTCGGCCTCGCCCGCCACCAGGTTCTCGATCTCGTCGCCCTCGTGCGCCCCCGTCGCCTCCCACAGCCAGTGCCCGGCGTTGCGCACGACCAGCGGGTGCGGCTCGGGCACGTGCCCCGCGTACTGGATGCCGAGGAGCTGCTGCTCCGCCCGGTCGATCTCCCGCCACAGCACCGGCTTGCCGGGGCCCTTGCGCTTGCGGCAGGTCAGCAGCCGGTGCGGCACGCCGGACGGGGACGGGCCCAGTTCCACCTGCCAGTACAGGGTGTTGGCGGAGAGGAAGACCAGCGAGGTGCCGGCGTCCCGGGCGGCCTCCACGGTCCGGCGCATCTCGGCCGACCAGTACTCGTCGTGGCCCGGGAAGACCAGGCCCCGGTAGCGGGTGGGGTCGACGCGGCCCGCGTGCAGGTCGCTGGCGTCGGCGTAGGCGATGTCGTAGCCGTAGCGCTCGGCCCAGCGGATGAAGTCGTAGGCGTGCCCGACGTGCAGCGGGAGGCCCGCGCCCGCGTACGGGCGGTCGAAGGAGACCGTCGTGGCGGCGTCCGCCTCGCCCAGCAGCCGGCCCTGCTCGTCCCACGCGTGGTAGAGACTCGCGCCCGTGCGCCCGTCCTCCGGGTAGAGGTTGTAGGCCTGCCAGGTGATGTCGGGCAGGACGAGGAGCAGGTCGGCGGGCTGGTCGTGGCGGACGGTGAACGGCACGTGGGAGCGGTAGCCGTCGGCCGTGGTGAGGACGGCCACGTACGCGCCGATGTTCCAGTACGACGGGACCTGCAGCCGCCAGGACAGCCACCAGTGGTGGCAGGAGACCGTGCGGTCGGCGGTGAGGGGCGGGGGCTGGACTATGCCGGACAGGCGGGGGCTGGTGGTGATCTTGGCGGCGCCGTCACCGCCGTAGTGGCCGATGCGGTAGATGTCGACGGCGAACTGCTGGGGCGGGTCGACCGTGATGTGGAAGTCGACGGCCTCGCCCGGGGCGACCGCGCCGGTGGAGGTGAAGCCCTTGATCTGGCGGTGGACGTCGTCGGCGGCGCGGGGGCCGCCGGAGCGGCCGTCCGTCCGCTGGGCGTGGGGGCCGTCCTGGTCCACGTACCAGGGGACGATCCGGCCGGTGTCGTCGAAGTACGTCACGTTGCCGCGCAGCCACGGAACGGGGCCCTGCCCGAAGGGATCCGTCACGGCGTGCGCCAGCGCTCCCGACTCCCAGCGGCGGATCTGCTCCGAACGCATAGTCGCTTCCCCTCCCCTTCGCCCCCGTGGTGGTGCCTGCCGATGTGTGTGGTGTCGTGTGTGGTCTTGTGTGTTTGTCGTATGTCGCACGCCCTTGCCATGCGCGCGAACGGTCCAAGCACATCACATAACGCGCGCACTTCGTCACTGTTCGTTTTGAATTGGCCAGAAGCGGAAGGTGGGGCTCCGGCGGGCGGGTGCCGGGGGATCGACGCGGTCAGGCGAGGCGGACCGGCTTCTCCGGCCGTATGCCCAGGTCGGCCAGCCAGGTCCGGAGCGGGGTGGCGTCGCCGTCCTCGATCAGGGCGAGGACCTTCGGTGCGAGATCCGGCGTGCGGGCGCCGTCGACGAGCAGCGTCGGGCCGTCCAGCCAGTCGAGGCCCGGTGTCGCGCCGGCGGTGTCCATCGCGGCGCAGCAGACCATGGCCGTGAGGTGGTCGGCGAGCAGGTCACGGGCCGTGCGCGGGGGCTGGAGGGGGAAGAGGGGGAGCGTGCGGTCGTCCCAGAGGGCGGCGGCGGGGTCGGCGGCCGTGGCGTCGGGGGCCGTGGGGGACGGGCGGGGTGCCGCGGTCTCCTCGCGCGACAGCTCGGCGCTGAGGCGGGCGGCGAGGGCGGCGCTGCGGGGAGTGGTGCCGGAGAGGTCTTCGTCGTCGTCGGCGGGGGCCGCCGCGGGTAGGGCCGGTCCGGGGCTCGCTCCGGTTCCCGGTCCGGCTCCGGTCACGGGACCGCCGCTTGCTCTCGCGGTGCGGCCCCCGCCCGGTACCGCGGGGCCGTCGGCGGAGAGACCCGTCAGGTGGTCCAGGACGCGGGCGAGGGTCGGGGCGCCGGTTCCGGAGGTCGTGGGGCCGGGGGCGGGGCGGACGCCCAGCGCGTCCAGGACGCGGTGCAGGCGGGCCGCGTCGACGCGCCACTTGCGGTCCACGACCTCCTCGGGATACTCGCTCCAGTCCACCGGCGACCAGTCGGGTCCTGCCCCCGCCGGTCCGCCGTGGAAGAGGCGGGCGGCGAGCAGGGAGGCGGCCTCGTCGACCGCGCCGGGCTCCTCCAGCAGGTCGCAGGCGGGCCGCTCACCGAGCCGGGACGCGAAACCCTCGGCCAGGCGGTCCCGCCGGGACAGCTCCGTGAGCGCCGCCACGACGCCCGCGTCCAGCCGGGACGGCCAGCGGCCCATCCGCCAGGCGGGCAGGGCGACCCGGGTCAGCAGCCGGTCCCAGCCGGCGTAGGCCAGACCCACCTGCTCCTGGGCGACGATCCGCAGGCCGTAGTCCACAGCCTGTGCACGCTCGGCGGCCGCGGCCGCCACGCCCCGCTCCATCTCGGCCGCGTGCACCCGGCAGCCGCGCAGCAGCACCCGGGCCACCCAGCCGACACCGGCGAGGACCAGCCGGGACACCGGGTCACGGCGGGGCGCCGAGGTCACCGCGACCGCGGCGTCCAGGCCTCGGACGAAGCGCCGGGCGGCGGCTATGTCCGGGTGGGCCGAGGGTCCCGTGCCGGCCACCACCGGGGCGAGGACGGCGCGCAGCTCGCCGACCCGCATCCACCACAGGAACGGGGAGCCGATGACCAGGACCGGTGCCACCGGGTGGCGGCGGTGGGCGTGCCGGCCCGCGCCCGCTATGTCCTCGTGCTCCTCCGCCGGGGGCGGACCGTGGGCCCGGTGCGTGCGGTCCTCCAGCCAGCTGTCGCAGTCGGGGGTGAGCGCTATCGCCGAAGGCGCGGGGACGTCGAGGCGGTCGGCGAGGTCGCGCACCATCCGGTACAGATCCGGGGCGGCCTCCTCCGCGATGGCGACCGTCGGGCTCATGGCCGGGCGGGCCCGGGCCACGACCAGGGCGATGGCGGCGGCGGCGAGCAGCACCAGGAGCGCCAGCGGCGTCAGGACCCAGCGGGCGGCGTCCCAGCCGGGACCGGCCAGGTGGCCGGTGGGGATGCCCGCGAGCAGGATCACGGCGGCTGCCGCCGGCAGCAGGGCGACGGCCAGCGCCCGGCTGCGGATGCGCAGCACGACGAGCGCCCGGGACCGCGCGGCCTGCGCGCCTGCCTCCACACCCATTCCGGTCACGACCGACCTCACCCCCTCCCCGTTGACCTGACGCTTCCCTTGCTCACTCCCCCACTGTGGCACCCGCCACCGACATCGCAATGCCGGTGGGCCAAGTGCCGGAACGCTTGCGCGGCACCCTAGTTGGGGCCCCGGCCCCCGTCAGCCGGATAGGGCATCGGTCACTCGATGGAATGGCTCTGGGGAAAGGTGGATGACGGACGGCGAGGGTCAGGCCCTCGTCCACCGCATACTTCAGGCCCCGGATCCTGAGACGGATCCGGGGCCTGAGAGGTTCATCGGCACGAGGGTGGTTTCACCCCGCTCGGGAGCGGCCGGCTACGCGCCCGCCGCCCTGGCCGCGATGTCCGTGCGGTGCTGGGAGCCGTCGAGCCGGATGCGGCCGACGGCGGTGTACGCGCGGTCGCGGGCCTCGGCGAGATCCTTGCCGGTGGCCGTGACGGACAGGACCCGGCCGCCCGCGCTGACGATCGCGTCGCCCTCGCGCCGGGTCCCGGCGTGCAGCACGTAGGCGTGCGGGGCGTCCTGGGCGGCGACCTCGTCGAGCCCGGTGATGGGGTCGCCGGTGCGCGGGGTGCCGGGGTAGTTGTGCGAGGCGACGACCACCGTCACGGCCGCGTCGTCGCTCCAGCGCAGCGGCTCCAGGTGGGCGAGGTTGCCGGTGGCCGCGGCCATCAGCAGCCCCGCCAGCGGGGTCTTCAGACGGGCCAGCACGACCTGGGTCTCGGGGTCGCCGAAACGGGCGTTGAACTCGATCACGCGGACGCCCCGGGAGGTGATCGCGAGACCGGCGTAGAGCAGCCCGGAGAACGGCGTGCCGCGGCGGTTCATCTCGTCCACGGTCGGCTGCAGCACGGTCTGCAGCACCTCGTCGACCAGCTTGGGGTCGGCCCACGGCAGCGGGGAGTACGCGCCCATGCCGCCGGTGTTCGGGCCCCGGTCGCCGTCCAGGGCGCGCTTGAAGTCCTGGGCGGGCTGCAGCGGCACGACCGTCTCGCCGTCGGTGACGGCGAACAGGGAGACCTCCGGGCCGTCCAGGTACTCCTCGATGACCACGCGCTCGCACGCGGCCGCGTGCGCCCGGGCCGTCTCCAGGTCGTCCGTGACGACGACGCCCTTGCCGGCGGCGAGGCCGTCGTCCTTCACGACGTACGGAGCACCGAAGGCGTCGAGGGCCGCGTCGACCTCTTCCTCGGTCGTGCAGACGTACGAGCGGGCCGTGGGCACCTCGGCCGCCGCCATGACGTCCTTGGCGAAGGCCTTGGAGCCCTCCAGCTGCGCGGCCCGGCCCGAGGGGCCGAAGACCGGGATGCCGGCCTCGCGCACGGCGTCGGCGACACCGGCGACCAGCGGGGCCTCCGGGCCGACGACCACGAGGTCCGCGCCGAGCCGCTGGGCCAGCTCCGTGACGGCGGCGCCGTCCAGGGCGTCGACCTGGTGCAGCTCGGCGACCTCGGCGATGCCGGCGTTGCCGGGGGCGCAGTGCAGCGCCGTGACGTCGGGGTCGTGGGACAGGGCGTGGCACAGGGCGTGTTCGCGGGCGCCGGTACCGATGACGAGGACCTTCACGGGGGTCAGCCTAACGGGAGGCGCCGGGTTTCCCTTGTGCGGGTTTCCGAAGGGGGCGGGGTGGCCGCGTTGGAGCTTCCTCCCATCAGGCCGGGCCGCGGGGCCGCCGCTCCTGCCGCGCTCCTCCCTACGGCTCGTTCGAGAACTCCTCCACGACCGTCGCGCCCAGCTCCCGGACGATCAGTTCCTGACCGGACAGGGCCGACTCGTCGAGGTCGGGGTCGTCGTCCTCGGGGATGTCCTCCTCGACGGACACGTGGCGGGGCTGTGGGGGCGAGGGCTGCGGGACGGGGGCGGTCGGGGCGGCCGCCGGGACCGATGCGGCGCCGGAAGGGGAGCCGCCCGGCTGCGCGGCGGGTGCCGCCGGGGCCGTCGACTGGGCCGGGGCGGAGCGCTGGGCGGTCGCCGTACCGCCGCCGAAGCCGCCGTTGTAGCCGCCGCCCCCGCCGGAGCCGTGGCCGCCGGCGGGCTGGCCTCCGCCGTAACCGGACGGGCCGCTCGGGGCCGGGGGTGCGGAGCCCCCGGAGGGGTCGACGATCGCCTCGATCTTCCACTGGACGTTGAACTGCTCGCCCAGCGCCTGCCGCAGCACGTCCTCGCTGCCGCTGCTCAGGAAGTTGTCCCGGGCGCCGGCGTTGACGAAGCCGAGCTGGAGGGTGGTGCCGTCGAAGCCCGCGACCTGGGCGTTCTGGCTGAGCAGGATCCAGGTGAAGCGGCGGCGGTTCTTGACCGCTTCCAGGATGTTCGGCCAGAGCATGCGGGGGTCGAGGCCGCCGGGCGCGGGGGCCGCGGGCGCGGGCGCGGCCTGGGCGGGAGGTGCCGACGGTGCTGCCGGTGCCGTCCGCGGAGCGCTGGGTGCGGGGGCGCTCGGTGTCGCGGGGCCCGCTGCCGGGGTGCCCGGGGCGGGTGCGCCCGGGGTGGCGGTGGGCCAGCCGCCCGGGCGGCGGCCACCGCCCGCGGAGGCGGCGGTGGGCCAGGCACCGGGGGCCGGGGCGGATGCGGCCGGTGCCTGCGGGGTCGTGGGGGGGTGCGGAGGCCCGGCGGGGGTGTCGCCGGTGGCCGTGGGCGCGCCGGGGGCGTGCCCGGTGGGCGCATCGGGCCCCTGGGGCGGTGCGCCCGGGCCCGCTGCCGCGGGGGCGTGCTCCGCCGCGGCAGCCGTACCAGAACCGGTGCCGCCGCTGCCCGGACCACCGGGTCCGCCGGGAGCTCCGGGGCTGCCTGGTCCGCCGGGACCACCGCGCACCGCCGCCCGGGCCGCGGCCGGGCCCCCGCCCGGCGGAACCGGCCCAACCGGCTGGACCGGAGCGTGCGCGGTGGGCGCGCCGCCGGGCCTGTCGTGATGGCCCTCCGGCGGCGGTCCGGGCACGTATCCCGTGGGGGGCAGGCCGGCCGGGCCCGCGGCGGAGAAGTTCACCCCGCGCTCGATCCGGTCCAGGCGGGCCATGAGGGAACGCTCGTCGCCGTAGGCGGCGGGGAGCAGGACGCGGGCGCAGATCAGTTCCAGCTGGAGGCGGGGCGAGTGGGCGCCGCGCATCTCCGTCAGGCCCTCGTTGACCAGATCGGCGGCCCGGCTCAGCTCGGCGGGGCCGAAGGTGCCGGCCTGGGCCTGCATGCGCTCCAGGACATCGGCGGGGGCGTCGATGAGCCCCTTCTCCACGGCGTCCGGAACGGCGGCGAGGATCACCAGGTCGCGCAGCCGCTCCAGCAGGTCGGCGACGAAACGGCGGGGGTCGTTCCCGCCCTCGATCACGCGGTCGACGACCTCGAAGGCCGCGGCCCCGTCACCGGTGGCGAAGGCCTCGACGACGGAGTCGAGGAGCGAGCCGTCGGTGTAGCCGAGCAGGGAGGTCGCCATGGCGTACGTCACACCGTCAGCGGCGGCGCCGGCGAGCAGCTGGTCCATGACGGACATCGAGTCACGCACGGAACCGCCCCCGGCGCGCACGACGAGCGGGAGCACCCCGTCCTCGACCGGGATGCCCTCCTTCTGGCACACCTCGGCCAGGTACTCCCGGAGGGTGCCGGGCGGGACGAGGCGGAAGGGGTAGTGGTGCGTGCGCGAGCGGATCGTGCCGATGACCTTCTCGGGCTCGGTCGTCGCGAAGATGAACTTGAGATGCTCCGGGGGCTCCTCGACGACCTTCAGCAGCGCGTTGAAGCCGGCCGACGTGACCATGTGGGCCTCGTCGATGATGTAGATCTTGTACCGGCTGCGGGCGGGTCCGAAGAAGGCCTTCTCGCGCAGGTCACGGGCGTCGTCCACGCCACCGTGGGATGCGGCGTCGATCTCGATGACGTCGATGGAACCGGGGCCGTTGCGCGCGAGGTCCTGGCAGGAGTGGCACGTACCGCACGGCGTGGGCGTGGGGCCCTGCTCGCAGTTCAGGCAGCGGGCCAGGATGCGCGCGCTGGTCGTCTTGCCACAGCCGCGCGGCCCGCTGAACAGGTACGCGTGGTTGACCCGGTTGTTGCGCAGCGCCTGCTGCAACGGGTCGGTGACATGCTCCTGCCCGATGACCTCGGCGAAGGTCTCCGGGCGGTAGCGGCGGTACAGAGCGAGAGACGACACGCATACGAGGTTATAGGCGCCCACTGACATCGGGCCCCTGACATCGGGCCCCGTCCGGGACACGGGCCCGGCCCGCCGCCCCCGGGGACGCAGACGCCCCCCACGCACCCGCCAGAGCCGACCTACCCTTGCTGCCTTCCGGCCCTGGGGGAGTTCAGTCAGATAGCGCCGCGTGAGGGGCTGCGCCAAGGTTACCTGATGTCGGGGGCGGGGAACGAGTTCGCGAGCACTCCTCTCGGTCATGTAATGTTTCCGGCGGAGGATTCGCCTAGAGGCCTAGGGCGCACGCTTGGAAAGCGTGTTGGGGGCAACCCCTCACGAGTTCGAATCTCGTATCCTCCGCCAGTGCCTCACCGGGCACGATGTCGAAGGGCCCC
>NZ_JAPSKN010000057.1:30084-31746 GCF_031181705.1 Streptomyces sp. | reverse complement strand
CTAGCGGCTCCGTCGTACGCGGTGTGTCCCGCCGGCCGGGGTGATGTCGTGGGTGACGGCCAGGGCGGGCGCCTTCGGGACGTTGCAGCGCCGCGGTCGCGCAAGCAGGCCGGGGGTTCGGCGACCGGGTCCGCGGGAGGGCGATCTTGTCGGCGAGGTCGGACGGGTGTGCGGGGAGCTTCCCGGGGGGTCAGCAGCAGTGGGCAGCGGGCGGCGTTGACGGGGGCACGGCCGAAGTGCGCGAGCGCCTCGGATTCAGGAAGCTCTGAACTGTTGTGCAGTGGGCTGATCGGTGTGTCGGCCGTCAGCGGCCGTGGGGGGCTGCGGCTGGTGTGGGTGATCTGCCCCTTCGGCTTTTCCTCGGGGTGGGCGGCGCGGGAGGCGGGGAACTGGCTTTGTGGTGTGGCGGGTTGGGGTCGGGCAGGGCCGTACCAGCTTCGGCAGGGAGTATCTCCTCACCGGCACGAAGCGTGCAGGGGTGCGCATGGGTGTCCGGTTCGAGCCCGTTGGTCTCGACCGCGCAGTGGGCGAGTTCGACGTTCAGCCGCTGTGGTTGTGGTTGCGGCGCGATCCGTGCGCGGGAGCGGTCGCAGTCCGGGACCGCTGCCGGGGGGGGCGGGGGGAAGTGGCTTGGCGGAATGGAGGTGAGCGGGGCGGTACTTGAGCCTGGGTGGTGGCCCGGCTTCAGGTGGGGGCGGACGCGGACGGGTCACTTCTGTGGGGCGTGAGCGTGGCTCCACCGGCTGGCCAGGTCCGTCGGCACGCCGTCTGGGCGGCGAAGAGGGTCACGTGCCTGCTCGGGCTGTCGCCCACGTGCCCGCCGGAGGGGCTCAGTGATTGGGGTCCAGGTCGGTGTAGAGCAGGTGGTGGTCCGAGTACGGCGTGGGTTGCACGCGGTACTTGAGCGGGGTGACGGCGCGCAGAAAGATGTAGTCGAACTTGCTCTGCCAGTCGGTGGTCGGCTTGCAGGTGCTGTGGGGCGGAGTGCCGCACTGGGGGTCTGTGTCCGCGGCGAGTTCCCACATCCTGGTGAGTTCAGGAGCATCCGGCACGGCGTTGAAGTCGCCGAGAACGATAGCGCGAGCGTGCCGGGCGACCTCTGTTGCGAGTACGCCGATCTGGTCTGCGCGGACTGCTTCTTGTCGTCGCTCGGCGAGGTGTGTGTTGAAGACCCGGACGGATCGTCCGCCCACCATGGTGGTGACTGCCATGTACCCGCGGTCTTCGGATCCGCCGTCGGGGTATTCCACGTGTGTGCGGTCTGTCATCGGTGCCGCCGATAGGACTGCCTGGCCGTAGGCTCCCGGACTCCACGGCATTCCCCCGCACCGGCTCCAGTTCCGGAGAACCATTCCGTACTCGACGTGGTAGACCAGCCCGTGGAGGTTCTCCAGATGGTCCCGGATCCTTTCGACATCGCGCACGCACGCCTCTTGCAGGCCGATGACCTGGGGCGCATACGTGGCGATCTGTGCTGCCCGGTCGACGTTGCTCTCCTCGCAAGGGTTGCAGAGGTTCCACGTCATGACTCGGCTCGACAGGGCGTCCTTCACGGCACCGGCGGGCAGCGACCTGCTCGGGAGGGCACCGCTTGGTGCACTGGGGCCGAGCAGTACCGTGCAGGCCGTGACCATGGCGCCCGCGAGCAGTTGTGTTCCCCTT
>NZ_JAPSKN010000057.1:27288-29984 GCF_031181705.1 Streptomyces sp. | reverse complement strand
GGAGGGTGCTGCGTGCCCCTCAGGCGTCGAAGCGGCGGCGCGCGTTCTCGATGTGACCGAGGTACTGGTGGGTCCAGCCGCACATGGCGTCGACCGTGGCGCGCAGGGCCCGGCCCGGCTCGGTGAGGGTGTACTCGACCCGTGGCGGCACGGTGGGGTGCACCTTCCGGTCGACCAGGCCGTTGCGTTCCAGCATGCGCAGGTTCTGGGTGAGCATCTTGTGGCTGATGCCCTCGACCTCGCCCCGCAGCTCACTGAAGCGCAGGGTGCGCTCGCCGAGTGCCTCGATGATCAGGAAGGCCCACTTGTTGGCGACGTCCGAGAAGATCTCCCGTGCCAGGGAGTCCGCGCGCCTCAGGTCGGCGTCCTCGGGCAGGCCTTTGAGCTGATGCTTGGTCACCATGGGGTTCCCCCGTCACCGAAAAGTGCGTTCTTCCAGTTCATCGGGCACTCTCCTACAGTTTCCGAGTAACCACAAGAGAGCGGCGGGGAAGGGCGAGCACCATGGCCACCAGCGATGTCTTCCACCACGGCGTGCCGGCCGAGAGCGACTTCGGCTACGCGCAGGCGATCAGGTCCGGCGGGCTGATCCACGTCTCCGGACAGCTCGCGCTCGACGGGAGGGGCGAGTTCGTGCACGCGGGCGACTTCGCCGCCCAGCTCGAGCAGACCTACGCCAACACGGACAAGGTCCTGGACCACTACGGGGTCACCCGGAACCAGATCGTCTCGCAGGTCCTGTACGTGGTGGACCTGCGGCGGAACGCCGCGGCGGCGGCGAAGGGCAACCTGGCGTACTTCGGCGGCCACCGCCCGGTCAGCACGGTCCTCGGTGTCACCGAACTGACCTTTCCCGGCCAGGTCGTCGAGATCAGCTTCGTCGTCGACACGGAACTGCCCGCCTGAGCCCGCTCGCGGCGCGCGGCCCACGGCCCTGTGCGGTCTCCGTCCGTGGAACAGGCACAGGGGCCGTTCCGCGGACGCTCCCGTGCCCCTCGCTTTCGGGTCGGTGCACCGCTCCGGGTCCGGTGGGGGCTCTGATGTGCCCCGGGTCCGGTGATGCCGGTCGGAAACTGAGGATCCTCGGTGACACCCGGGTCTTCGGTCACTGCGGAGACCCGCATGCCGCAGTCCGCTCCCACCGCCCCGCTGCTCGGCCGTGAGGCCGGGCGGCGCCCGGCGGTGATACGCCATGCCGAAGAGGTCACCGGGGACGACACGGCCTGACCGTCCAGAGGCAAGGGGCGGGTCAGCAGCGCCGATGCGCCCGCAGCCGCACACCAGCCGCTGCCGCCGGTCCCCCGGCGCGTCCTTGGCCGTTCGGTGGCGGCGAGGACCTGGAGCGGCGGGTGGGGCCGGTCCGGCTCGGCCGGGACGGGCCCGCCGGCGTGCGGCAGTGCGTGTGGGTGTGGTCCAACGCCGCGTCGGCGGTGGGTGGCAGGGCGGTGCGCTCGGCGCCATGGCGGGGTGCGGCCGCGGCTGACGTGGCCGGCTCCGGTACCCGGTTTACTGTCCGTGCGCGGCCGTGAAGTCGCCCGGAGAAGAATTCCGGGGGCGGTGTCGATGTGACGGTGTCCCGTTCGTCGTCATGGTGTGCGGCCGGTTGCCGCGCGAGGATGACGACAGGACCCCAGGGAGTCGGACCATGAAGTACATGTTGCTGATCAACAGCGGCTCGATCGACGACAACGGCGGTGCCGCCGAGTGCACCGTGGAGGACTGGACGGCCTACGACAAGGCCGTCCGGGACGCGGGCATCCTCGTCTCCGGCGAGTCGCTGGCGGACCTGGTCACCGCGACGAAGGTCCAGGCCGGCCCGGACGGTGAGCGGACCGTCACCGACGGGCCGTTCGCGGAGACCCGCGAGGTCCTCGGCGGCTTCTACGTCATCGACGTGCCGGACCTGGATGTCGCCCTTGACTGGGCCGCCCGTTGCCCGGGCGCGCGGGGCAGCGGCTCGGTCGTCGTGCGGCCGGTCGCCGACTTCGGGGCCTGAAGACCGGTGGTGGGGCGCGCAGCCGGTGCGGACCGGACGGTGGTGGAGTCGGTGTTCCGTGAGGAGCAGGGCCGGCTGCTCGCCTCCCTCGTGCGCCGTTTCGGGGATCTGGACCTGGCGGAGGAGGTCGCCTCGGAGGCGGTCGAGGCGGCGCTGGTGCACTGGCCGGTACGGGGCGTGCCGGCCAGGCCCGGCGCGTGGCTGCTGACGACGGCCCGCCGCAAGGCCGTCGACCGGCTGCGCCGTGACCGGGCGTACGCCGCCCGGCTCGCCGTCCTCCAGGCGGAGGCGGACCGGGCCGGCTCCGCACCGTCCTCGAGCGCCGGCCCCGGCGGTGATCTGCCCGACGAGCGGCTGGAACTGTTCTTCACCTGCGCCCACCCGGCTCTGCTGCCCGAGGCGCGCGGGGCACTCACCCTGCGCTGCCTGGCCGGCCTGACGACGCCCGAGGTCGCCCGCGCCTATCTCGTGCCGCCCGCGACGATGGCCCAGCGGATCGTGCGGGCGAAGAAGAAGATCCGTGAGGCCCGGATCCCGTTCCGCGTCCCGGACGCCGACGAGTTGCCGGGCCGCCTGCCGGGCGTCCTCCAGGTCCTCTATTCGATCTTCACCGAGGGGTACGCGGCCAGCTCCGGCCCGCGGCTGCAGCGGCTCGACCTGGCGCAGGAGGCCATTCGCCTGGCGCGGATCCTGCGCCGGC
>NZ_JAPSKN010000057.1:0-27188 GCF_031181705.1 Streptomyces sp. | reverse complement strand
CCGCACGCCGGAGGATCGGCGAGCTACTTCGCCCCGGTCGCCAAGGCGCTGGCCCCCGAGATCGACGTACTCGCCATCCAGTACCCGGGCCGGCAGGACCGCCGCAACGAACCGGCAGTCGACACCGTCGAAGCGCTCGCCGACCTGATCACCCCCGTGCTCCTGCCCTGCACCGACCTTCCGCTGGCACTGTTCGGACACAGCATGGGCGCCTCGATCGGCTACGAAGTGGCACGGCGCCTGGAGAAAGCGGGCACCGCCCCCCTGGTGCTGATCGTCTCCGCCCGACGCGCACCCACCCGCCACCGCGCGGAGACGACGCATCTGCGGGACGACGCGGGGCTGGTCGCCGCGGTGCAGGCACTGGGGGGCGCCAACTCGCGGCTGCTGGACGACCCGGAAGTGCGAAGCATGGTGCTGCCCGCGCTGCGCAGCGACTACCGGGCGGCCGAGACCTACCGCCCCGGCCCGGGGACGGTCTCCTGCCCGATCACCGCGCTGGCCGGCGAGTCGGATCCCAAGTGCACGCCCGACGAGGCCGGTTCCTGGCGCGACCACACCACCGGCGACTTCACACTGCTCACCTTCCCCGGCGGGCACTTCTATCTCGATCAGCAGGCGCCCGCCGTGCTGGATGTCCTGAAAGAACGATTCCGCACCCTCACCGCCGAACGGTAGTGCCGGAACCGGAAGCCCGTGCACGGCCGCCCGGAACGGAAGTCCGCCCGGGAAGAGACCACTCGAAGTACGGCCGGAGCGCCGGAATTCGGGCCGATAGGGGTTGACGGGGGCGAAGGCTGTCGGCGCAGCACCCGCACGTCGAAGGAAACAACGACCGATACCACCTCGGACACCGACGGCTCGGGCCCAAGGGTCCCGACTGGGGAAGGCATTTCCATGCAGAGGACGATCCGCAGACTCATGGTCGCGGTGGCACACGGCGACGACGAGACACTCGGCGCGGGCGGCACCCTCGCCCGGCTGGCGGACGAGGGCGTGGAGATCGCGCTGTGCGTGCTCACCAACGACGACGGGTCGCGCTCCGCGTCCGGGCAGGGGGTGACCGACCGCACCACCGCGATCGAGACCGCCGCGAAGACGCTGGGCATCTCCCGGGTCAGCATTCACTCCTTCGGTGACAACCGGCTCGACACGGTGGGCCAGCTGGAGCTGAACCGGGTCTTCGAGCAGGAGGTCAAGCGGTTCGGCCCCGACACGCTCTTCACCACCAGCATGAGCGACCTGAGCCTGGACCACCAGATCGTCAGCCGGTGCGCCCGGGTGGCCGGCCGGCCGGGGAAGGGCACGGTCCGCGAGGTCAGGTGCTTCGAGGTGCGGTCGGCGACCGACTGCGGCGAGGCGTCCGGGATGCCCCCGTTCCGGCCGAGCCTCTGGCAGCCGCTGGAGCCGCACCACCTCGAGCGCAAGCTGGAGGCGCTGCGCGCCTACGGCGCCGAGCTCCAGGAATGGCCGTCGCCGCGGAGTGAACGCGGGACCAGGGCCCTGGCCGAGTACCGGGGCTCGCAGGTCTCGGTGGAGCTCGCCGAGGCGTTCGAGCTGGTCCGGGCCGTGCTGTGACCGGTCACCCCGCCTCCCGTGCGGTGCCCGAGCGGCCGTAGGGGTCCCGGGTAGGGGTAGGAAACGGCACACCCGGCTCGTACGCTTCTTCGCACAGATTTCAAAGGAAATCCGTGCGAGGACATTCAACAGGAATTCGAGGCTGCTCCCTGCCCGGTTCCTTCCGGCAAAAAATCCCACCGGACTGTCACTCGTCCGCGTCACCCAGTTTCCCGCGGGGAAACCCTGGCCTACTCAGTGAATTCGGGTGGACAATGCCGCACACTCTCACCACCGAAGAATCCCCTGCCTCCCCGGCCGAGAGCACCTCGGTCGCGGTCATCGGGCTGGGTTATGTCGGGCTGCCGACCGCGCTGGGATTATTTGAGGGCGGAGTACGGGTGCTCGGGATCGACCACAGCCCCGAACGACTCAAAGCCATCGAGGCCCGGACGGTCGATCTGATCGAGGCGGACCACCGCCGCCTGGAGAAGGCGCTGTGGCAGGACGGCTTCGAGCTCACCGACGACGTCTCCCGACTGGCCGAGGCGGACGCCGTGATGGTCTGCGTGCCGACACCGGTCGACCACCACCTGCTGCCCGACCTCGGAGCGATCAAGGGCGCGTGCGACGCCCTGGTCCGCCATGCCCGCCGCGGGCAGACGCTGATCCTGACCTCCACCAGTTTCGTCGGCACCACCCGGCGGATGCTCGTCGAGCCGCTCACCGCGCGCGGCCTGACCGTGGGCGAGGACATCCTGGTCGCCTGCAGCCCCGAGCGCATCGACCCGGGCAACGTCACCCACACCCAGGACGAGACCCCCCGGGTGCTGGGCGGGGTGACGACCCGGTGCGCCGCCGGCGCGGCCCGGGTGATCCGGCGGCTGACCCCCGAGGTGCACCTGGTCGCCTCCCCGGAGGCCGCGGAGATGACCAAGCTCTACGAGAACACCTTCCGCGCCGTGAACATCGCGCTGGCCAACGAGTTCGCCGACATCTGCCGGTCGCTGGCCCTCGACCCGATCGAGGTGATCGAGGCCGCCCGCACCAAGCCGTACGGCTTCATGGCCTTCCACCCCGGCCCGGGCGTGGGCGGCCACTGCATCCCGTGCGACCCGCACTACCTGCTGTGGCAGCTGCGGGCGACCCGCACCGCCGCGCCGCTGGTCAACCAGGCGATGAACGCCATCGCCGAGCGGCCGCGGAGCGTAGTGGACCGGATCCACGGAGCGCTCTCGGACGCCGGGCGCGGCATGGCCGGGACCCGGGTGCTGGTCGCGGGGGTGGCGTACAAGCCCGGGGTGCAGGACGTCCGCGCCTCCTCGGCGCTGGACATCATCGCCGAGCTGACCCGGCGCGGGGCCCGGGTCGGCTACCACGACCCGCTGGTCGCGCGCCTGACCCTGCCCGACGGCACCGAGATGACCAGCGAGGAGCGGCCCGACGGCGCGGACTGGGACCTGGTCCTGGTGCACACCGCGCACCCCGGCCAGCTTTACGACTGGGTCGCCGACTGCCCGCTGGTGGTGGACGCCACCTACCGCTTCCGCCTCGCCGACGGCACTCGCGTGGGGCAGACTCCGTGACCCGCCCACGACCGCCCCGCCACCCCTGGGAAAGGACCACACCGTGCGCTGCCTGATCACCGGAGGAGCCGGCTTCATCGGCTCGCACCTCGCCGAGCACCTGCTGCGCCAGGGCCACGAGGTGGTGGTGCTGGACGATCTGAGCACCGGCCGGGAGGAGAACCTCGCCGGTCTCGGCGACGGCGGACGACTGACCCTGATCCGCGGCTCGGTCTGCGACGCCGAGGCCGTGGAGCGCAGCATGGCCGGGGTGGACGCGATCTACCACCTGGCCGCCGCCGTCGGCGTCTTCACCATCCTCGGCAAGACCCTGGAGAGCCTGCGCACCAACCTCCACGGCACCGAGATCATGCTGGAGGCCGCCCGGCGGCACGAGGTGCCGATCCTGGTGGCCTCGACCAGCGAGGTCTACGGCAAGAACACAGCGGAGGGCCTCACCGAGGACGACGAGCGGATCGTGGGCTCCCCGCTGCTGAACCGCTGGTCGTACGCCGAGGCCAAGGCGCTCGACGAGACGCTGGCCTTCCTCTACGGCGCGGAGTACGGCGTGCGCACGGTGATCGTCCGGCTCTTCAACACCGTCGGTCCCCGGCAGAGCGGCCGCTACGGGATGGTGGTGCCGCGCTTCGTCGGCCAGGCGCTGGCCGGCGAGCCGCTGACCGTCTTCGGCGACGGCCAGCAGGTGCGGTGCTTCTGTCATGTCCTGGACGTCGTCCCCGCACTGGTGGCGCTGCTGGAGGACGAGAGCGCCCACGGCACCGTCTACAACCTCGGGAACACGGAGCAGACCAGCATCAGCACGCTGGCACAGCGCGTGATCGCGGCGACCGGCTCCTCCAGCACCGTGGAGAAGGTGCCCTACGAGCAGGCGTACGGCCCCGGCTTCGAGGACATGGAGCGCAGGGTGCCGGACTGCGGGAAGGCGCTGCGCCAGGTCGGGTTCCGGCCACGGCGCTCCCTCGACGACATCATCGCCTCCGTCGTCTCCGACCAGCGGGGCGCCGGGGTCTGAGCGGCCGGTGCTCCCCCGCGCGGGCCGCGTCAAGGGGTGCGGCCCGCGACGCGCCTTCGGCACGAGGGGGACGGTGCGGACGGCAGACGGCGCGGGACGACCACCTTGTGCCCGACTCGTACCTGGATATACTGTTTGCTTGGAGTTAAATTCCAAATATTTCAAGGGGGGCGGGATAAAGAACTCGTTAAGTCGCTCCAGGACGCGCGGAGAGAGCCTGTCACAACCCTCCCGGGCCTCACGAACATGATCCGGGTTCTCTCCATGCGAGTAAAATCTCTGCTAAGCTTCGAACGTATCTACAGGCATACCCATGGGCGCTATACCATTCCTTGCTTGATCGATACGGGGGCAAATGAGCATGGCAGCCGTCCTGAGCGGCCAGTTACGCATTAAACCGGACGAAGCGCGTAATTATTTGTGGACGCAATTCGAGCAAAGTTCCGCCGGAGCCGGCCAATTGGTACTGGTCAGCGGCGGCATCGGCAGCGGCAAGACCGCACTCCAGGAGGAGGTCCTGGAGGAGGCGGCCGGGGTCGGGGCGCTCACGCTGAGCGCAACCGGTGCCCGTGACGAACAGCAGATCGGCGCGGCGATCATCGACCAGATGCTGGCGAACGCGTCGGCGGACATCGAGGTCCCGTCCCTGGCCGGGATGCGCGAAACACTCCCCGGCGACCCGACGTACGAGAACGCGGAGGCCAGAGTGATCCGGGACGTCTGCGACGTCCTGCTCGGCCTCGCGTCCGAACGTCCCGTCGTGATCGGCGTCGACGACCTCCACTTCGCCGACGAGACGTCGCTCAAGCTGCTCCTGCAGCTACAGCGGCGCATCCGCTCCGCGCGGATCCTGGTCGTGCTCACCCAGCCCGACTGGCAGAGTTCCGCCCTCCGGCTCAGCGGCTACTTCGCCCGTCAGCCCCGCTACCACGCGGTGCAGCTCGCACCCCTGTCCGTCCACTCCATCGAGCAGCTGCTCACGGAGCTGGCGGACGACGCGAAGCCGCAGGAGATCGCCGCCTCCATCCACACTCTCAGCGCCGGCAACCCGATGCTGGCACACGCGCTCATCGACGACTACCGAAACGGCCCCGACCGCGGGCGGGTCACCGCCGGTCCCTCCTACACCCGCGCGGTCAGCGCCCTGCTGGGCCACTCCGACGCCCAACTGCTCGACGTCGCCGCCGCCGTGGCGATCCTGGACCGTCACAGCAGCGTCTCCCTGATCACCCGGCTCACCTCGCTCGACACCGAGACCGTGGTCGACATGCTGGAGGCGCTCCACCGGGCCGGGCTGCTGGTCGACGGCGTCTACCACGACCCCACCACCGCCTCCTCGGTGCTGGGCGGGCTCTCCCCCTCCAGCCGGGCCCGGTTGCACGCCCACGCAGCCGAACTCAAGTACGGTGCGGCGGCCGGGGCCACCGAGGTGGCCGCGCACCTGGTGGCCGCAGGGAGCGCCTCCGCCAGCTGGGCGGTGCCGCTGCTGCGGTCCGCCGCCCACGAGGCGATACTCGGCGACGACGTCCAGTTCGCGGGACGCTGCCTGGAGCTGGCGCTCGGCAACGCGACCGAGGAGTCCGAGCGGCGCGCCCTGCAGCAGTCCATCGTGCACTGCCTCTGGCGGGTCAGCCCCGCGTCGGTGACCCCTTACGTGGCGCCGCTGCGTGAACTGGTGGTCGGCGGGTCCTCCGGCCGGGCGGGACAGGCCGACTGCTTCGCGGTGATGCGGCACGCGCTGTGGCACGGCGACCGCGAGACCTACCTGCGGGCCCGCGAGGTGCTCCAGGACACCTCCGAGCCCATCGACCCGCAGATCGCGGCCGAGCTCGACCTCGCCCACCAGTGGTACTTCGGGCCGCGCCCGATGTCCTCGGAGAAGGGGGAGAGCAGGACCCAGCAGCGGCCCACCCCCTGGGACCACACCGCCGACAGTCTGCTGCGGATGTGGCGGCACCGCGGTGACGAGGCGACCCTCGTCAGCGCCGAACGGCTCCTCCACAACTGCCGGCTGGGCGACACCGCGCTGGAGGCGATCGCCATGGCGATCGCCGCGCTGGTGCGGGGCGGCCGGATGGAGCGGGCCGACCGCTGGTGCGTGACGCTGAGCCGGGAGGCCCACCACCGGGGTGCGGTCACCTGGGAGGCGATGCTGGAGTCGCTACGCGCAGAGATCCTGCTCTACTCCGGTGAGTTGGCACAGGCCGCCGAACGGGCCGGCGCCGCACTGGAGATGCTCGGCGACCACAACTGGGGGGTCGCCATCACCCACCCGCTCACCACCCTGCTCCAGGCCCAGATCGCCGCCGGCGACATCGACGCGGCAGGACAGACCGTGAAGCGGCCCGTGCCGGAGGCTGCTTTCCGCACCGCCGGAGGCATGCAGTATCTACGCGCGTGGGGGCATTACCAGCTCGCCACCAATCGTCCCCTCGCGGCGGCCAGTGCCTTCCAGCGGTGCCAGAGACAGACCCGGGAATGGGACGACGGTGGAGGCACCCTGGTGCCGTGGCGCAGCGACCTGGCCGAGGCCAACCTCCAGCTGGGGCACGTCGCGACCGCCCGGGACCTGGCCCGCCAGCAGGTCGAGCTGGCCGTGGACACCGACCCGTACGCCTGCGGACTGGCGCTGCGGGTGCTGGCCATGGCGGCCGCCCCCTCGGAGTCGGCGGGCATCATCAGCCGGGCCGCCAAGTACTTCCGCGAGGCGGGGCACCAGTTGGAGATGGAGCGCACCCTGAAGGCGCTCGGGCAGTCCCGCGGACCGGGCCGGCCGGCCCTCGGCGGTGCGGGCCGGACCGCCAAGCCGGCGATGAGGATGGACCGCCCCACGGCGCACAGCCAGATCATGAGGCGTCGCCCGCCCGCCACCCGGGTGACCGTCAAGTCCGCCGCCGAACGCGGAGAGGTCACCCGCACGCCGGCACCGGCCGCCCGCCCGGAGGCCGGGGAGTCCACCGTGCTCAGCGAGGCCGAGCTGCGGGTGGCGCAGCTGGCCGCGTCCGGGCACACCAACAGGCAGATCAGCAGTTCGCTCTTCATCACGGTGAGCACGGTCGAACAGCACCTCACCCGCGCCTACAAGAAACTGGGCATCAGCGGCCGGAGCGCACTGGCGACCAAACTCAGGCAGCGCGGGCTGGAGCTCACCCTGCGGAACGGCGGGTCCTTCTGACCCGCTTTTCCCCCCGGCGCACCACGCCGGGTGCCGCCCGGATTCCCGACGGCGGCCGGCCGCCTGCGCACAATTCCGCGGCCGGGCGGGAAACGGCGGGGAATCCGCGGCGGAACGTGCGGGAGGGCGGGCGCCAGAACGGCGTGGGGCGGTGCCGGGTCTTCCGGCACCGCCCGGGCCGGGGGCGGACCGGAGGCGGTGTCCCCGGCCGGCAGGACGCCCTTTTTCTAGGGGGCCGATAGGGGTGCTTCCGCCACTAGCATTCCCGGTGTCGCGAACCCCGAGGTGTCCAGTGAGGCGATGATGAGTCGGGAAGTGTTCACCCACGCTCAGAACCACGCGGAGAAGCTGCACGAATTCCTGCTGGCAGGTGCCCGGTTGACGCCGGAGAAACCGGCGGTCATGGAATTCGTCGACAACGAGGTGGGCCTGCTCAGCTATCGCCAGCTGGAGCGTCGGACCGAGTCCTACGCCACCGTCCTCGGTGAGTTGGGACTGGACATCGGCGACCGGGTGCTGCTGGAGACGGACACCTCCCCGTCGGCCATCGCCGCGCTGCTCGCCTGCTCCTGCCTGGGCCTGCCGTTCGTCCCGGTGAGCCCGGAGACACCCACCAAGCGGCTGCTGTCCATCATGGAGAGCGTGTCGCCGTCCCTCTACCTCAGGGCCGTCGACAGCCGCAGGGAGGGCGTCCCGGAGGGCATGGGCACCGGCCGCTTCGGGCCCGAGGGCCTCACCGTCGAACGGGCACCGGCGCCGCGCACCCCGGTGCGCCAGGAGAGCACGGCCGCCGACCCGGCGTACATGGTCTTCACCTCGGGCACGACCGGCAGGCCCAAGGGCGTGGTGATGAGCCACCGGGCGATCCTCTCCTTCTACCGGGGGATGCTCGGGCACGGCATCGTCGCCCCGGAGAGCCGTGTGGCCTCCACCGCGCCCTTCCAGTTCGACTTCTCCCTGCTGGACATCGGCCTGGCCCTGGGCAGCGGGGCGACCGTGGTGCCGGTGCCCAGGGCGCTGCTGCGCTGGCCGCGCCGCTTCGTGCGCTTCCTGCGGGAGACCGGGGCGACCCAGGTGAACGGTGCCCCCTCCATCTGGCGCGGAGCGCTGCGGCGCGAGGCCGAGGAGCTGGGCGCGCTCGGGGACCAGATCCGCGGCGTGCTCTTCTCGGGGGAGCCGTTCCCGCTGCCGGAGGTGCGCCGGCTCCAGGAGCTGCTGCCGCACGCCCGCATCGTCAACTGCTTCGGCAGCACCGAGTCGGTGGCCGCCTCCTTCACCGACGTGCCGCGCCCGGTGCCGCACGGGCTGACGCAGCTGCCGATCGGGTTCGCCCACCGGGGGGCGGAGATGATGCTGCTGGACGAGGAGAACCGGGCGATCACCGAACCCGGTGTCGTCGGCCACATCCATCTGCGCAGCTCCTCGCTGTTCACCGGCTACTGGGGCGACCCGGAGGCCACCGCGAAGGCCCTGGTGCCCGACCCGCTGAGCCCGCTGACCGGGCAGACCGTCTTCCGCACCGGTGACCTGGGGCACCGCGGCGAGGGCGGTGAACTGTACTTCGACGGCCGGGCCGACTCCCAGGTCAAGATCCGCGGCAACCGGGTGGAGCTGACCGAGGTGGAGCGGCGGGTGGCGGAGTTCGCCGGAGTGACCGCGGCGAGCGCCGTGCTGCTGCCGGTGGAGGGCACCGACCCGGTGCTGGCGGTCTTCGTGACGCTGGCCGACGGGGCGGAGCTGGACGAGGTGGAGCTGGGCGCCTTCTGCATGGAGGAACTGCCCGACTACATGGCGCCCCAGCAGATCCACGTCCTGGACGAGATCCCGGTGAACGCCAACGGCAAGGTGGACCGGCCCGCCCTGGTCGAGCGGATGAGCGCGCAGCTGCGGTCCTGAGCCGCACCGGCGCGGTCGCGGGGCCGCGGCGCGGCCCCGTCCTCAGACCGCCACCGGACGGCGCCGCGGGCTCAGGGCCGTACGCGGATCCACCGGGGTGACGCGGAAGGTGTCGCGGACGACCGGGACCCGCCCGAACAGGCTGTCCGGACCGCAGACGTGGAGTTCGCGCACGCCCCGCTCCGCGAGCGAGCGGACGACCGTCGGCCACCGCACGGTCCGCACGAAGCCGTCCAGCAGCATGGTCCGCACCCCCTCGGCCGTGGTCCGGACGGAGCCGTCCTGGTCGGCGACGACCGGCACGGTGGGGTCGGTGAAGGTCAGCTCGGGGAAGAGCTCCGCCTCCACCCGGTCCCGCAGGGGCCCGAAGGCCCGGCAGTGCGCGGGCGGGTCCACGGTGTAGAGCGGCAGTCCGCCGGCGGACCGGATCCGCTGCTGGAACCACTCCAGGCGCTCGGCGCGGAGCGAGAGCATCACGAAGTCGGTGTCCAGCTCGCAGGAGACCTCGTGCCACTCCCCCAGCTCGTCCAGCTCGGCCCGGATCTCGGCGAGCGCCTCGGGGGCGGTGCGGGCGAAGGACTGGGTGAGGACACCCGGGTGCTCCCGGCTGAAGTACTCCTTCTCGTAGCGGGCGAGTTGGGCGGTGAGCCAGACCGCGTCCCGGAAACCGAGTGCGCCGGAGTGCACCGCGGCCGCCTTGCCGCCGAAGCTGGGGCCGGTGCAGTACGCGGGGTCGGCGCCCAGGTGCTCCTCGGCCCATCCGGCGAGGGTGAGGCAGACCACCAGGAAGGACACCTGGGCGGGTTCCGCGTAGTCGGCCTCGCTGTCGCGGTAGCGCAGGAAGAGGTCGTAGTCGAGGACGTCGGAGGCCTCCGCCACCAGACGGGCCGCCTCCGGGTCGATCAGCAGGAACTTCCCCACGGAGCCGAAGTCCTGGGGGCCCATGCCGGGAAAGACCATCGCGCTGCGGTCCACGCCGGCGGTTTCGGGGCCGGCCGCGCGGCCCGGGCCGGTGGGCCGGGGGTCGGTTTCCATCTCGCTCACTCCGTTCAGACTGCGGTCAGCTTGGCCAGTGCCCGCTCCAGGTCGCCCAGGACCTCGGCGACATGGGGAAGCAGCAGCGGGTCCTCGCCCCGCTCGACGGCCTGCTGCGCGGCGCGCTGCTCCTCGCGGGTGTCGCCGTAGAGCATGCTGGTGGCGGCGCGGAAGCGCAGCGCCGCCGGGTCGTCACCGAAGTGGCGGCCGGCCAGCACGGCCACGCCGTGGTCCTCCAGGAGCCGCTGGAGGCCCTCGTCGTCGCTCACCCCCTGGCGGGCCAGCACGGCGCGCAGCGGCTCGAAGTCGGGGTAGACGTAGAAGCCGCCGGTCGGTGGCCGGCAGACGGCGCCGGCCGCCACGAAGCGCTCGTACACGGCCGCGGCCACCCTGGCGTGCAGACGCGCGTCGGCGGCCAGCCGGGCCCGCAGCTCCGGCGGTTCGGCGAAGGCGTACGCGGCGACCTGCTGCATGGGACCGGCGAGGGTGGACCAGTTCTCGCTGGCCACCGAGGCGACGTCGTCGCGCAGCCGCCGCCCGTCCTCGTCCGCCGGGAAGCGGGCGGCACCGATCCGCCAGCCGCCCAGCGCGAGGTTCTTGCTGAGGCCGGTGACCACCACGGTGCGGTGCGGCAGCACCTCGGCGGGGCTCAGATAGGGGCGCCGGGGGTCGTGGAGCAGGTCGCGGTAGATCTCGTCCGAGACCACCAGCAGTTCCTCCTCCTCGGCGATCCCGCACAGTTCACGGATCAGCGCGGGTGCGGCGGTGGTGCCGGTCGGGTTGTCCGGCGAGGTGAGGATGAGGATGCCGGGGCGCTGGCCCTGCGCGCGCGCCCGGCGGATCCGCGCGCGCAGCGCGTCCGGGTCGGGGACCCCGCCGCACTCGGCCGGCACCGGGACGCCCAGGGCGCGCTTGCCGGCGAGCACGGCCTGCGGCCGGTAGGTCACCCAGCACGGGCTGGGCAGCAGCACGTCCCCGGGGTGCACGAGCTGGAGGGCGAGCAGCAGGGCCTTGCTGCCCGGGGCGACGATCACCTGGTCGGGCGTGGTGGGCAGGGCACGCCGGCCGAACCACCCGGCCACCGCGGTGCGCACGTCCTCGGCGCCGGCCACCGGCCCGTAGGCGTTGCGCTCGGCCCCCTCGACGAGGGCCTCGCGCAGCGGCGGGAAGACCGGCAGGCGGGACTCGCCGAAGCCCAGGTGCACGATGCGCTCACCGCGCGCCCGGCGTTCGGCGATCCGCTGGTCGAGGGCGAGGTTGGGGGAGATGTTCCGGCCGGACATGGCGGTTTCCCTTCGGGTGCCTGGCACCGGTCCGCGGCTGTCCCACGCGCAGACCGTGCTGCTGCGCGCCGTCGCGGACGCGGTCCGGGGGTGGCTCAGCCGTGGGCGCCGGACAGCGCCTGGCGGGTCGCGGGGCCGACGGCGGCGGCGATGTCGGGCGGGGTGGACGGGTCGAGCTCCAGGTGGTCCACCCAGGCCGCGGTCTCGGAGTACAGCGCCCGGAACGGCCGCCCGACCAGGCTCGGTTCACGCGCCTGGAGCATCCGCAGCTGGAGGAACCGGCCCTGCGGGGTTTCCTCGACGCCGTCCACCACGATCTTGCCGGGGGTGGTGGACATCACCGGGCCGCGGACCGTGCGGGCGAGGCCGGGCAGCTGCTGGTAGGCGTCGCGGAAGATGCGGTGCGCGCGGGCCAGCGGCACCTCGAAGTACTGGCGCGGTCCGGTGTCCCGTTCCACGAACATGTAGTAGGGCACGGCGCCCGAGGCCAGCTCGCCCCGCCACAGGTCGGCCCAGGTGCGGGCGTCGTCGTTGACGTGCGCGATGAGCGGGGCCTGGCAGTAGACCAGGGCTCCGGTGGCGCGGATCCGGGCCAGCGCCCGGCGGGCGAGCGCGGTCTCCAGTTCGCGGGGGTGGCTGAAGTGGGCCATCACCGCGAGGTTGCGGCCGGAGGCCACGACCTGTTCGAAGAGGCGCAGGACGTCGTCGGCGTCCGTGTCGCCGACGAAGCGCTGCGGCCAGTACGCCACCGACTTGGTGCCGATGCGCACGGTCCGCACGGTGTCCACGGACAGCAGCGGTTCCAGGTGGGCGCGCAGGCGCTCGGTGGACATCACCATCGGGTCTCCGCCGGTGACCAGGACGTCGGTCACCGCCGGATGGCGCCCCAGGTAGGCCAGCAGCTGTTCCGGGCCGCGGGCCGCGAACCGCAGGTCGGCGTCGCCGATGAACTGCGCCCACCGGAAGCAGTAGGTGCAGTAGGCGTGGCAGGTCTGGCCCTGGCTGGGGAAGTAGAGGACCGTCTCGCGGTACTTGTGCTGGAGGCCGGCCACCTGCTCCTCGGCGAGGGTGGGGACGTTGAGCTGCAGCTGTCCGGAGGGATGCGGGTTGAGGCCGGCCCGGATGCGCCGCACCTCGGCGGCGATCTCCTTGCGTCCGGCCCGGCGGCCCAGGTCGATGAGCAGCTCGACCTCCGCCGGGTCGAGCATCCCCCGCTGGGGGAAGACGAGCTGGAAGATCGGGTCCTCGGGGATCCGGTGCCAGTCCACGAGCTCGGTGAGCACGTACTCGTTCACGCGGAACGGCAGCACCTGCGACACGGCGCGGACCGCCTCCAGGGCGTCCGCGGGAAGCCCGTAGCGCCGGGCCACCTCCTCGATGTGGTGCGGGCCGAACGCCCGGAACCGCGGACTCTCCTCGGTGCTCAACACGTTCAGGGACATGCCACCCATCCTCCGGTCCACTCTTCCTGTTCTCCCGCCGCGGCCCGCCCCTCCCGCGTCCGCGCGTTCCTCGGCCGGAAGGGGCGGGGCGGGATCCGGCCGCCTCAGGGATCCAGCCCCTTCAGGAACTCCACCAGCAGGGCGTGGAAGCGCTCCGGCTCCTCCAGGTGCGGCATGTGGCTGGACTCCTCGAGCACCTCCCAGCGGACGTCGGGGATCCGCTCCTGGAAGGGCCGTACGGTGACCTCGGTCGCCTCGTCGTGGCGGCCGGAGAGCACCAGGGTCGGCACGGCGATGTCGGGCAGGACGTCCTCCACCGACCAGTCCCGCAGGGTGCCGATCACGTGGAACTCGCTGGGCCCGTTCATGGTGCGGTAGACGGTGGGGTCGTTGGCGATCTCCATCACCGTCGCGACGTACTCCGGCGGCCAGGGCCGCACCCGGCACACGTGCCGGTCGTTGAACACCCGCACGGCCTCGGCGTAGGCCGGGGAGTCGACGGTGCCGGCCCGTTCGTGGGCGCGCAGGATCCTGTCGACGCCGCGCGGCAGCGCGGCACGCAGCACCTCCATCTCCTGGCGCCACAGCGGGTAGGAGGCCGGGGAGTCGGCGATCACCAGGCCGCGCAGTCCCTCGGGGCGGTCGGCCGCGTGCGCCGCGCACAGCAGCCCGCCCCAGGAGTGGCCGACGAGCACGTAGCGGTCCTGGATGTTCAGGTGCCGCAGCAGGTTGTCCAGTTCGGCGCGGAAGAGCTCGACGGTCCAGAAGTCGGCGCCGGCGTCCGGGAGATGGGTCGAGGCGCCGTTGCCGAGCTGGTCGTAGTGGACGACGGGCCAGCCGTCCTCGGCGAGCGCCGCGAGCCGCAGCAGGTAGTCGTGGGTGCTGCCCGGGCCGCCGTGCACCACGACGACCGGCGGCCGTCCGCCGTCCGGCGTGCCGGTCACCCGGTACCAGGTGCGGTGCCCGCGGAACGGTGCCCATCCCTTGGCGCTGGGCGCCACCGCCATGCTCCTCACCTCTGCCTCTCGGGTCGCGCGGACGCTGTCTGTGCCGGTCTGCGGTGCGGGCCGGTTGGGTCCCGCACCTGTCTAACGGCGGCGGACGGGCGGGCACCAGCCCTTTAGGGGTGCCCGACCCCTAGGGCGCGCCCGGGGAGCCGGGCCCGGCCCGGTGAGCGTGCCCGGCACCGGGGACCGCGCCGCGTCGGGTGCGGCGGTGACGTGCGGCGCGCGCCCCGGGTGCCGCTCCGGGACACACGGCCCGGCGGCGGCCCCCGGACGCGCTCGCGGGCCGTCCGGCCGCACCAGGGGGCGGCGGGGCCGTCCGCCGTGCAGGGGCGCGGCCGCGGGAGCCGCGGCCCCTAACTTCCGCGTGACCGCCCCCGTTTCCCGTGCTGTCCGGCTCCGCACGGACCGTGCCCCGTTAGGGTGACGACGCTGCGGCACCGCGGAACGGTGCGGAAGGGACCGGGGGCGGGCACGTCACCGGCAGCCCGCCGCCCCGAGGGCCCCCCGGCACGACGGGCGGTCCCGGGCACAGCCCCTCGTGGGGCGGGCGCTCTCCGCGCACCGAGGGAGAGGGGGCCGGCCGAAGGTCCCCGGCGCCGCACTCCGGACGAGCCAGGGGAGAGTTCCGTGCGCGTCATGCTGATGGCCTTTCCGACGCGAACCCACATCTACAGCCTCGCGCCCGTCGGTTGGGCGCTTCGGGCCGCCGGCCACGAGGTGCGGTACGTGGGCCAGCGCAACCCTTCGGAGGTCGATCCGTTCCTGGAGACGGGACTGGAATGCATGTGGGTCGGTGGTGACTTCGACATCGCCCGGCACCGTCAGGTGGGCGAGGACCCGGGTGACGACCCGTTCAAGCTGTCCGAGACCCGTGCGGAGCGCCTCACCGACGACTACGTGAAGGCCGCCTACGACACCACCGCCGGGATGATCCGCTACCTCAACCCGGACCGGATGCTCAACGAGACCCTGCGGCTGGCCAGGGAGTGGCGGCCGGACCTGATCGTCTGGGACCCCCTGATCTACACCGCGCCGCTGGTCGCCGAGGTGGTGGGCGCGGCCCAGATGCGGATGCTCTACGCGGCCGACCAGAACGCCCGGGTGCACTTCGAGTACGAGAAGCTCAAGCAGCGCCGGCCGCACGAGGAGTGGCCGGACCCGCTGGCCGAGTGGATGGACGACTGGCTGCGGCGGCACGGCCGCAGCTTCCACGAGGACCTGCGGTTCGGCAGCGCGTCGATCGATCCGGGACCGGCCTGTGTGCAGTTCCCGCTGGACGTGAACTACCTGCGGGTGCGCTTCGTCCCGGTCAACCGGCCGCTGCCGATACCGCGCTGGGTCTACGAGGAGCCCGCCCGCCCCCGGGTGCTGCTCACCCTCGGTGTCTCCAACCGGCAGGTCCACGGGCACGAACAGGCCT
This sequence comes from Streptomyces sp., assembly GCF_031181705.1. Lineage (GTDB taxonomy): Bacteria > Actinomycetota > Actinomycetes > Streptomycetales > Streptomycetaceae > Streptomyces. The sequence continues at coordinate 11,775 of NZ_JAPSKN010000057.1, read as the reverse complement.
CGGTGGCCGACCTCCTGGAAGGGCTGGGCTCGCTGGACATCGAGGTGATCGCCACCTTCAGCCGGGAGCAGATCGGTTCGCTGCGGCTGCCGCCCAACATCCGCGCCGAGTCCTTCGTGCCGATGAACGAGGTGCTCGCCGGTTGCTCGGCCATCGTCCACCAGGGCGGCGGTGCCACCATCGGCAACGCGGTGGTCAACGGGGTTCCGCAGCTGCTGGTGCCGGGCACCATCTGGAGCGAGCGGGCCTCGGCGGTGGCGCAGGCGGAGCGCGGTTACGGGCTCTACGTCGACCTGGAGGACATCACCGCCGAGCGCATCCGCCGGGACGTGGGCCGGCTGCTGGAGGAGGAGTCCTTCCGCAAGGTCGCCGCGGAGGTGCGGGACGAGATGCTCGCCACGCCCACGCTCGCCGATGTCGTCCCGCAGCTGGAGGCCGCGGCGCTCGGCCGCTGACCCGGCGCGCCGGGGCGCCCGCACCGCCGCGCCGGGGCCGGACCCGCGGGCGCCGGTGCGGGTCCGGCCCGCCGGGGGCTCACAGCCAGCGGTCGGGGAGGTCCAGGAGGACCCGTTGCCTGGCCAGCCGGTCGATCAGCGGGTCCGTGCCGCTCCCGCCGGCCTCGGCGGCGGCCGCCACCCCCGGCCCGGGGTGCGCCAGCGCGCCGAGGTAGGGCCAGCCCTCCACGAACTCCCGGGCGAACTGCGCGGTCGGCCACACCGGTCCGCCCGGCGTCAGCAGCGGGTTGACCCGTAGCGGCCGGCCGGCGCGCGGCGCGGTCAGCCACCCCGGTGGCGACGGGGCGGCGGCCGGGCCGTGGACGAAGGCCAGCGCGGAGGCGGCCCGCAGCGCATCCGGTGCGGCGGCCTCGGCCGCCGCACCCGTGAGCGCGGCGCGGGTCAGGGCCGCGTCGTCGTAGGCGAGGCGGGGCCGCAGCAGCGCGGCGTACTCCGGGACCGTCAGCGGTGCTCCCGGGGCGTAGTTGGGTGCCTCGGCGTTGTGGGTGTGTCCGAGGAGCACCCGCTCGTGGCGGGCGATCCGGCGCAGTTCGCGGAAGGCGTGCGGCTTGTCGGGGAAGTAGTGGAAGCTGTCGTGGGTCAGGCAGACGTCGGCCGTGCCGTCGGCGAGGGGGAAGGGCCCGGCCGCGTCGAAGCAGACCAGCCACGCCCGGGGGGCGGTGAAGTGCCGGGCCAGCCACAGGTGCGAGAAGACGAGGTCGGAGCCGATGGCGCGGCCGGAGCCGGCCTCCCAGGTGCGCAGGAAGTGCCCGGCACCGCAGCCCACCTCGAAGAGGGTGCCGCCGGGCGGGGCGTGCGCCTCCAGCAGGGCCTGTCCGCTGAGGAGGGTCGGCAGGCACCAGCGGTGCAGGAAGTAGGTGCCCAGTCCGCCGTAGCTCAGGTGGTCCATCACCATGGCCGCCGTCGCGGCACCGCTCTCCACGGCGGCGACCGCGGTGCGCAGGGCGGCGGGGTCGACGGGCGGTACCGAGGCGTCCTTGCGGTCGGCGATCAGCACGGCCAGCGCGTGGTCGGTGTCACCGCGGCGGATCGCCGCGACCGCCTCGTCCCGTAACTCCTCCCGGGCCAGGCGGAGGTAGGGGATGCCGTCCAGGCACGGCCAGAGGGTGTCGCCGTCGCAAAGCAGGCCGGGGCCGGCCGGCTCCAGCGGGGCGCCGGTGACCGGGCCGCGCAGCCGGGCGAGGAACTCCTCGTCCGGTGGGTCCAGGCGCGCGGGGCGAGGAGGGCGCACGGCGTCGAGGGATGTCATGGAGGCTCCAAGGCAGGCGTGTCCCCGCATCTGGTCGAGTCTGCCGCGCGACGGGTGGGGGGAGGCGGTCGGTCTTCCCTGCGGACGGCCCGGGAAGGGGCGGCGCCGCTCGGCCGGTCACCCGGGCCGAGCGGCCGTTCATGCGGTTCGGTCGGGCACCAGCGGCTCCCACCAGGCGCGGTTGTCGCGGTACCAGGCGACGACGCCGGCCAGGTCGGCGGCGAGGTCGCGGGTCGGCGCGTAGCCCAGTTCCTCACGGGCGCGGGTGCAGTCCACCGAGTAGCGGGCGTCGTGCCCCTTGCGGTCGGTGACGTGGTCCACCCGTCCCCAGTCGGCCCCGCACGCCTCCAGGATCATGCCCGTCAGTTCCTTGTTGCTGAGCTCGGTGCCGCCGCCGAGGTTGTAGACCCGGCCGGCGCGGCCCCGGGTGCGGACGAGTTCGACGCCCGCGCAGTGGTCGTCCACGTGCAGCCAGTCGCGGACGTTCTCCCCGGTGCCGTAGAGCGGGACGTTGCCGCCGTCCAGGAGGGTGGTGACGAAGCGGGGGATGACCTTCTCGGGGTGCTGCCGGGGGCCGTAGTTGTTCGAGCAGCGGGTCACCCGCACGTCCAGGCCGTGGGTGCGGTGGTAGGCCAGCGCGAGCAGGTCGCCGGCCGCCTTGGACGCGGAGTACGGGGAGTTGGGGCTGATCGGGTGGGTCTCCGGCCAGGAGCCGGTGTCGATGGAGCCGTAGACCTCGTCGGTGGAGATCTGCACGAAACGCTCCACCCGGTGCCGCAGCGCGGCGTCCAGCAGGGTCTGCGTCCCCGTGACGTTGGTGCGGACGAAGGCGCCGGCGCCTGCGATCGACCGGTCCACGTGGGACTCGGCGGCGAAGTGGACGACCTGGTCCGCCCGTGCGGTCAGCCGGTCCACCAGCGCGGCGTCGCAGACGTCGCCGTGCACGAAGGTCAGCCGGGGGTCGGTGAGGTCCAGGTTGGCGCGGCTGCCGGCGTAGGTGAGGAGGTCCAGCACGGTGATCCGGACGTCGTCGGCCGGGTCGGCCAGCAGGGCGCGGACATAGGCCGAGCCGATGAAGCCGGCCGCGCCGGTGACCAGGAGGCGCAGGCTCATGAGCTGATCTCGAAGGTCGAGTGGTCGCCGAGGACCAGCCGGTGGGCGTTGGGCACCCGGGGACGGGAGGCGCCGTGGACGTGGCGCCCGATCAGGGAGGCCTCCATGCGGCGGACTCCGGTCAGTGAGGAGTCGCTCAGCATGATCGAGAACTCCAGCTCGCTGTCGAGGATGCGGCAGTTCTCCGACACCGCGGTGTACGGGCCGATGTAGGAGTCGATGATCTCGGTGCCGGCGCCGATCAGGGCCGGGCCGACGATCCGGGAGCCGGACACCCGGGCGCCGGACTCCACCACCACCCGGCCGATGATCTGCGAGGCGTCGTCCACCTCGCCGTCCACCCGGGGCTCGACGCCTTCCAGGACGATCCGGTTGACCTCGAGCATGTCGTCGACGTTGCCGGTGTCCTTCCAGTGGCCCTGGATCACCTCGGACTCGACCCGGGCGCCGCTGTCGATCAGTTCCTGGATCGCGTCGGTGATCTCCAGCTCGTTGCGCCAGGAGGGCTTGATGGCCCGCACCGCCTCGTGCACCAGCGGGGAGAAGAGGTAGACGCCGACGAGGGCGAGGTCGCTCTTGGGGTGCTCCGGTTTCTCCTCCAGCCCGACCACCCCGCCGTCCTCGCCCAGCACGGCGACGCCGAACTGACGCGGGTCGGAGACCCGGGTGAGGAGGATCTTGGCGTCCGGGCCCGATTCGCAAAAGCCCTTCACCAGTTCGGTGATCCCGCCGACGATGAAGTTGTCGCCCAGGTACATCACGAAGTCGTCGTCGCCGAGGAAGTCGCGCGAGACGAGCACCGCGTGGGCCAGGCCCAGGGGCTCCTCCTGCCGGATGTAGCTCACCCGCAGGCCGAAGGCCGAGCCGTCGCCGACGGCCTCCTCGATCTCCGGTGCGGTGTGGCCGACCACGATGCCGACCTCGGTGATACCGGCGTCGGCTATCGACTCCAGTCCGTAGAACAGCACCGGTTTGTTGGCGACGGGGACGAGTTGCTTGGCGGACGTGTGGGTGATCGGGCGCAGCCGGGTTCCGGATCCGCCGGCCAGGACGAGAGCCTTCATGACACCTATCCGATTCGTCGGTCAGGGGTGGCGCACGGGGGTGCGGTGCCGCGGCGGCCGGTCACGTCTGCCGGACGCCGACGAAGACGCCGCGGTCCGCGTAGCCGTCGGGGAGGTATTCGACCGTGCAGCCGGCCCCGGTCACGGCCGCTTCGTACTCCTCGCGCGAGAAGAGGGCGAGGTCCTGCTGGTTCACGAAGTGCCGGACGGCGGTGGCGGGTTCCGCGGACGGGTCCGCCACGAGGTAGTGCATCTCCACCCGGCTGCGGCCGTTCACGGTGTACCAGCGGCCCATCCGGGAGACCTTGGTGGTGCCGCTGGTGAAGCTCGCCTGCACCAGGTCACCGCCGTTCCAGTCCTCCCGCAGGATCCAGGGCTCGACGACCATCACCCCGCCGGGCACCAGGTGCGCGGCCATCGACCGGGTGGCGGCCCGGAGTTCGTCCACCCCGCCGAGGTAGGCGATGGAGCTGAAGAGGCAGCTGACCGCGTCGAAGCGCCGTCCGAGGCCGAGGTCGCGCATGTCGCCGCGGTGCACGACGTCGGCGCCGAGCTTGGCCGCCGCGGCCCTGAGCATCGGCTCGGCGAGGTCGACGCCCTGTACCTCGAACTCCTTGCTCAGGTGCACCAGATGCTCGCCGGTGCCGCAGGCGACGTCCAGCAGGCTCACAGCGGTCGGGCGCCGCTCGCGCACCAGTCGGCGGATGCGTTCGGCCTCACCGGCGTAGTCCCGGTGGCTGCGGTAGACGTCGTCGTAGATCTCCGCGAAGTTCTCCTGGTAGACGACTTCGACGGGAATGTCTGGACTCACGGGGGGGTCACCTGGATTCCGGGCTGCTCGGAGCTGTGGGGGAAGGGCGAGCGGCACGGGCGACGCGGTGGACAAATCCCTCGCCGTGTTCTCCGCTTCTCCGCCGAAAACCGGTGGGTGAGACTCCGGTGGTTCACGAGGCCGGTGAGGGGTGCGTCGCGCTTCGTCATTTCGGGGCTCCGGGCAGCCGCTCAAGACATTTCCGCGACCGGCTGCCCGGGGCCGTCAAAACGCTCCGCCCGCCAGCGCATCGTACGGGGGTGGTGGAGTCGGCCTTCAACCCCTAGATGAGTGGGGTGCTTCGCCTCCGGGCGGAATGGCCGGGCGGTCCGGACGTTTCCTGCGCGCACGGGGACGGGCCGGACCCAGGTGTCCTCCCGCAGGGGCCGTGCCGACGCGCCGGGCCGGCGAACCGGCCCCTCACGGGCCGGCCCGGAACGCCGGGGCGGCCGGGGTCTGTCGGGGCCGTGGGCCGGGTGCTCCAGCGGTCCCCGTTTGTCGAACGCGGTCCTGCGGCAGGCCGGGCCCGTGGAGCCGGGCGGAAACGTTCCCCGGCCCGCCACGGCCACGTCGCCCGCCGGCCGGCACCGGACAGGCGCGTCCGTCGTCCGGGCACCCCCGGCCGGACGTCCGGGGTGCTCTTGTCAGCGCCGTGCCGCGTCCACGGCGCGCCACAGCGTGGCCGGCGTCTCGAAGGTCTCCATGGTCATCGCCCGGTCGTCCAGACGTATGTCGTACTCCTTCTCCACCGCGGAGAGCAGTTCGACCATGGCCAGGGAGTCCAGACCCACATCACGCAGCCGCATGTCCGGCTTCAGCGGCTGGTTCGCGCGAAGGTGAGGAAGATAACGGCGGAGAATTTCCTCGAACTGGCTGTCCAGCATGACGGTCTCCCCTTCTGGCATCCCGGATTAAGGGTTGCCACGGCGGCATTCAGCCCCAATGGTCGACGCCAGAGCTTAGTGGCCCCATTCGCTTTTCTCGACGGTCGGCACCCCCTATTCCAGCTGAGGTGGATCATGAAAGGTATGACGGAGCACGGGCTGTCCGGACGTTTCCTGCGCGGTCTGTCCCGCTCGCCGGAGGGCGCCGCGGTGCGGGTGGTCGGCGCGGAGGTGGAGACCCTCTCCTACGCCTGGATGCACCGCACCGCGCTGGAGTGGGGCGGTGCGCTGGCCGGTGCGGGGGCGCGGACCGTCGCGGTGCTCGCGGGCCGCAACGGCACCGGGTACACCGGGCTGCTGGCCGCGTTCTACGCCGGGGCGACGGTGGTACCGCTGCGGCCGGACTTCCCCCCCGCCCGCGTCCGGCAGACGCTGGAGGCCTCGGGCGCCGGCGTCGTGCTGGTGGACCGGGCCGGGGCCGCGCTGCTGCCCGAGGTGCTCCAGGGCCGGACCGACCTTGCGGTACTGGCGCCGGAGGCGGGGGCGGCCGGTGACGGCGTGCCGGCCGGGGTCCGCGCCCTGCTCCCCTCGCCGGCAGCGGCACTGGAGGAGCCGGCCCGGGTCGGGCCCGAGGACACCGCCGTGCTGCTCTTCACCTCCGGCTCGACCGGGCGTCCCAAGGGGGTGGCACTGACCCACGGCGGGCTCGAGCACTACTTCGACATCGTCGACCGGCGCTACGGCTTCGGCCCCTCGGACGTCTTCTCCCAGGCCTTCGACCTGAACTTCGACTGCGCGTTCTTCGACCTCTTCTGCGCCTGGGGCGCGGGCGGCACCGCCGTGCCGGTCCCGCCGTACGCCTACCGCGATCTGCCGGGCTTCGTCGCCGCGCAGGGGTTGACGGTCTGGTTCTCCACCCCCAGCGTGATCAAACTGGTGCGGCGGCTGGGCGGGTTGGCCGGTCCCACCCTGCCGGGACTGCGCTGGAGCCTGTTCGCCGGGGAGGCGCTCACCTGCCGCGACGCGCAGGACTGGCAGTGCGCCGCCCCGGCCTCGACGCTGGAGAACCTCTACGGCCCGACCGAGCTGACCCTCACCGTCACCGTCCACCGCTGGGCCGGCGAACGCTCCCTGGCCGCCGCGGTCAACGGACTGGCCCCGATCGGCACCGTCCACCCCGGCCACGAGTACGTGCTCCTCGGCCCGGACGGTGAGCCGAGTGAGGAGGAGGGCGAACTGTGCGTCAGCGGCCCGCAGTTGGCGGCCGGATACCTGGATCCGCGGGACGAGGAGGGGCGTTTCGTCGAGCGCGGCGGCCGGCGCTGGTACCGCACCGGCGACCGGATCAGGAGGGCCGCCGACGGCGAGCTGGTCTACCTCGGCCGGCTCGACTCCCAGGTCCAGGTGCACGGCTGGCGGATCGAACTGGCCGAGGTGGAGCACGCGGTGCGGGCCTGCGGCCCGCAGGACGCGGTCGCGGTGAGTGTGACCAGGGACGACGGCACCGAGCTGGTGGTCTACTACACCGGTGAGGCGGTGACCACACCCGAGCTGGTGCGCCGCCTGCGTTCGCACCTGCCCGACGGGGTCCTCCCGCGCCACTACCAGCATCTTCCCGAGTTCCCGCTCAACGCCAACCGCAAGACGGACCGGCTGCGGCTGGCGGCCGACGCCGAGGCGCTGCTGGTGTCGGCCGCCGGCTGACGGCGCACCCGGCGGGTTAGGGGTGTCTGTGCCGCGCCACGGCCGGTAGCTTGCCGAACGGACCGTAGGGGAGGGGTCCGTGCCGGGGCGCCGGCCCGCGCACCGGTTCCTTCCCGGCTGCCCTCACGCCCTCTGCGCCGTACCGTGCCCCGCACCGTCGTCCCGCCGGCCGCCGCCGGGCGGACAGCGGTGCTCCCCTGCCCCGCCCGGCGGTCGCCGTGGCGGACCGGGTGGCCGGGACGGCATGCCGCCCGACCACGAGGAGAGCCTGCCGCATGAACGAGCCGAGAACGGTGCGTCCGTACCCGTTCGACATGGAGGACATCAGCGTCTCACCGCTCTACGCCAAGCTGCGGGCCGACGAGCCGATGAGCCGGGTGCAGCTGCCGTACGGCGAGGTCTCCTGGCTCGCCACCCGGCACGCGGACTGCAAGCAGGTCATGACGGACCCCCGTTTCAGCCGGGCGATCGCGCAGGGGCTCGACCAGCCGCGGCTGCGCCGCCAGTCGGTGGGCGACGGCATCATGGGCATGGACCCGCCCGACCACACCCGGCTGCGCCGGCTGGTGGCCAAGGCGTTCACCGCCCGCCGGATGAACCAGATGCGCGGCGAGGTGCGCGGCCTGGCCGACCGGCTGGTGGACGACATGCTGGCCGGGGGCGGGCCCGCCGACGTGGTCGAGGACCTGGCCCGGCTGCTGCCGGTCAACGTCATCTGCGACCTGCTGGGGGTCCCCTTCGAGGACCGGCACGTCTTCCGCCGCTGGACCGAGGGCGTCACGAACGACGAGACGGCCAAGGACGACGTGCTCTTCGACATCGGCGGCGAGCTCGACGCCTACATGGCCGACCTGGTCGCCCAGCGCCGCCGCGAGCCGACCGACGACCTGCTCGGTGCCCTGGTCTACGCACGCGACAACGGCGACAAGCTCACCGACACCGAGCTCATCGCGCTCGCCGGAGCCGGGCTGCTGACCGGCGGTGTGGAGACGGTGGCCTCGGCGCTGCCCAGCTTCGTCTACACCCTGCTCACCCGCCCCGAGCTGATGGCCCGGCTGCGCGCCGAGCCGGAGCTGATGCCCACCGCGGTCGAGGAGCTGCTGCGCTACGTCCCGATCAACACCGCCGCGATGTTCGCCCGTTACGCCTTGGAGGACGTGTGGGTGGGCGACACCCTGGTGCGGACCGGCGAACCGGTACTCGCGGCGCTCCACGCGGCCAACCGCGACCCCGAGGTCTTCGAGAACCCGGAGGAGATCGACCTCGCCCGCGCCCACAACCCGCACCTGACCTTCGGTCACGGCCCGCACCACTGCATCGGCGCGCAGCTGGCCCGGATGGAGCTCCAGGAGTCGCTGACCGTGCTGCTGGAGAAGATGCCGCAGATGCAGCTGGCCGACGATCCCGAGCACGTGGAGTGGAAGTTCGGGGTGATCGTGCGCGGCCCGGCCGCGCTGCGGATCACCTGGTGAGCCGTCCCTGAGCACGACGACCGGTGCCCCTCCCCGCGTACGGGGAGGGGCACCGGTCGTGTCGGGGACCGCAGCCGCGGCCTCGGCTCCCGCGGGAGCGCCGCGGGCCGGAGACGGCCGGCGGGCCCGTGATCCGGGCCCGCCGGCCGTGCCTCAGTCCAGGTCGAGCTCCCCGTCGAGGATGTCGAAGAGCTCGTCGGCGGTCGCGGCCTCGATGTCGTCGTTGTCCGTACGGGCCCCGCCGCCGGACGCCGCGCCGGCCGTCGCCCACCGGGCGCTGAGGTCCCGCAGCCGCGCCACGATCGCCTCGAACCCCTCCTCGCCCGGCCGGGTCCGGCTGAGCGCCGCCTCGATGGCGGAGAACTCGGCGGCCAGCGGTGTCTGCTCGGTCCTCACCACCAGTTCCTCGAGGAGCATGTCGGCGACCGCCGCCGGGGTCGGGTGGTCGAAGACCAGCGTCGCGGGCAGCCGGATGCCGGCCCGGGCCGCCAGACCGTTGCGGAGTTCCAGCGCGGCGAGCGAGTCGACACCGAGCTCGGTGAAGCCCCGCTCGGGCTCGATGTCCCGGGGCCCGTCGTGGCCCAGTACGGCGGCGACCTGGGTGCGCACCACGTCCAGCAGCAGCGGGCGGCGGTCCTCCGGCCGCATGGCCGCCAGCCGGTCGGCCAGCGGCTGCTCCACCGCCTCCGGCCCGCGCGGTACGGCGGTCCGGCGCCGCGGGACCCGTACCAGGCCGCGGAGCATCGGCGGCACCGGACGCTCGGCCCTGGCCACCGCGGCGGTGTCCAGCCGCATCGGCAGCACCACCGGCCGGTCGAGACCGGCGGCGGTGTCCAGCAGGCTGAGACCGTCCTCGGTGGGCAGCGCCAGGAGCCCGGCCCGTCCCATCCGCTCCAGGTCGGCCTCCGACAGGGCTCCGGCCATCCCCGCCCGTTCCGCCCACAGTCCCCAGGCGAGGGAGGAAGCGGGCAGCCCCAGGCTGCGGCGCCGCGCGGCCAGGGCGTCGAGGAAGCCGTTGGCCGCCGCGTAGTTGGACTGCCCGGCGCCGTCCAGGGTGCCGGCGGCCGAGGAGAAGAGGACGAACATCGAGAGGTCGCCGGCGAGTTCGTGCAGGTGCCAGGCGGCGTCCGCCTTCGGCCGCAGGACGGTCTCCAGACGCTCGGCGTCCATCGCGCCGACCAGCCCGTCGTCCACCACCCCGGCGGTGTGCACCACACCGGTCACCGGGTGGTCCGACAGCAGCCGGGCGACCGCCTCCCGGTCCCCGAGGTCGCAGGCCACCACGGCGGTCTCGACGCCCCGCGCGGTCAGCTCGGCCGCCAGGGCATCGGCCCCCGGTGCCTGCGGGCCGCGCCGGCTGGCCAGCACCAGCCGGCGCACACCGTGGCGGTCCGCCAGGTGCCGTGCGACGGCGGCGCCCAGCCCGCCCGTCCCTCCGGTGACGAGCACGGCCTCGCCGGGTTCCAGCTCCTTGCTGGCCCCGGTCGCCACCGCCAGCCTGGGTGCCTCGGCCCGCCCTCCGCGGAGCGCGAACTCCGGTTCGTCGGCGGCCAGGGCGGCGGGCAGCGCACTCTCGGCGGTCAGGGCGGCGGGATCGTCCTCCGGCAGGTGCGCGAGCACGAACCGGTCCGGGTTCTCCGCCTGGGCGGCCCGTACCAGGCCCGTCACCGCGCCGCCGGCCAGAGTCGTCCCGCGCACCACGACCACCAGGCGGGCGTCGGCGCAGCGCTCCTCGGCGAGCCAGTCCGTCAGCAGCGCCAGGGCCTCACCGGTCGCCCTCCGCGTCGCCGCCAGGGGCTCCGCGTCGGTGGCCGGCAGCGGCGGCTCGTACAGCACCACCTTCGGCAGCGGCTCCCCGGAGTCCAGCAGGGCGGCCAGGTCGCGGCTGCGGGCGACGCCCGGCAGCGGCAGGTCCCCGAGGACCGCCCACCCGTCGTTCCCCTGCGCACGGGGGGCGGGTACCGGGACCCACTCCACCGTGTAGAGGTCGCGGTGCCGGTCCGTGGCGCCCAGTTCCTCCAGCGGCACCGCGCGCACCAGCAGCGAGTCGGCCTCCAGCACCACCGCGCCGGCGGTGTCCGTGGCGCGCAGCGCGTAGCCGCCACCGTCACCGGCGGTCAGCCGCACCCGCAGGGAGGTCGCGCCGGTGGCCCGCAGGGTGAGTCCCCGCCAGGCGAACGGCATCGTCAACGTGTCGTCGGCGGCGAAGAGTTCACCGGCGTGGAGTGCGGCGTCCAGCAGTGCGGGGTGGATGCCGAAGCCGTCCACCGAGGTTTCCTCGGGCAGCGCGACCTCCGCGTACACCTCGGCCGGCCCGTCGCCGGGTCCGTCGCCGTCGCGCTGCCAGGCGGCGCGCAGGCCCGTGAAGAGCGGGCCGTAGTCGAAGCCCTGGGTGGCGAGCCGGGTGTACAACTCCTCGGCGGCCACCTCCCGGGCCCCCGACGGCGGCCAGGTCTCCGCGGGCGCGTCGCCACCGGAGTCCGCAAAGCCGCCGGCGTCGGTGGCTGCCGCCAACAGGCCCTCGGCGTGCCGGATCCATTCCGGGGCGCCCTCGGCGCGCGCGTACACCGACAGCGGCCTGCGGTTCTCACCGTCCGGCGCCCCGACCACCACCTGGACGCGCGCGGTCTCCCGTTCCGTGAGGACCAGTGGCGCCTGGAGCGTCAGCTCCTCCACGGTCGGGCAGCCGACCTCGTCACCGGCGCGGACCGCCAGCTCCACGAAGGCCGTTCCCGGGACCACGACGGTGCCGGAGAGGGTGTGCTCGGCGAGCCAGGGCTGGTCGCGCAGCGACAGCTGACCGGTGAGGGTCACGGTGTCGCCCTCGGGCGCCGTCAGGACGGCGGCGAGGAGGGGGTGGCCGGCGGGGTCCTGTCCAAACCGGGCGACACCGGTGTCGTGCCCGGTGCGCTCCAGCCAGTACCGGCGGCGCTGGAACGGATACGTCGGCAGGTCCCACCACA
>NZ_JAPSKN010000056.1:15156-31820 GCF_031181705.1 Streptomyces sp. | reverse complement strand
CGGGGCACGTCACTGCTCTCCCGCGCGTACGGAAGCCTCGGGCCGGCGCAGCGCGCGGAACCGCACGAGCGCTCCCCCGCACGCGGCGCCCCGGCCCCGTGCGGCACGCGCACCCCCCGGTGCTGTCCCTCGCCCAGTGCAAGAAACAGAAGCCCATCCGTGCTGTCCCCCGCACGCGGCGCCCCGGGCCGGGGCGGCAGGCGGGGTGTGCCGGTGCTGTCCGGCCGGGGCGCCGTGGGTCGCGAGGTCGGCTCAGCCGCCCAGTTCCTGGTGGCGGGCCGTCAGGCGGGTCGTGCCCTCCTGGGTGAGGGAGCCGAAGAGGCGCAGCCGGGAGATGCCGCCGTCCGGGTAGATGTCCACGCGCGCGTGCGTGCCCACGGCCGGCTCCGGGAGGACGAAGCGGTGGTTGGTGTCGGGCTGGAGGCGGGTGCGGGGCAGGATCTCCCGCCAGTCGCCGTCCTCGCCGTCCCGCACCGACACCGACGCCCAGCCGGCGCTGTTGCCCTTGAGGTAGGCGGTGTCGATCTCCAGCGCGCGGATCTGCGCCTGGGCGGCCAGCCGGTAGCGGATCCAGTCATGGCCCTGGTCGCGGCGGCGCCGGGTCTCCCAGCCGTCGTCCATCTTGCGGGAGCGGCCCGGCTGGATGGTGTTGGTGGCGGGCGAGTAGAAGAGGTCGGACGCGTCCTCGACCCGGCCGCCGTTCTCCAGGGCGACCACGTCGAAGGTGCCGAGCGCCGCGAGCCACGCCGGGTCGGGGACGACCTCGCCGTGGACGCGCAGGCGGGCGATGCCGCCGTCGGGGTGCTGGTTGACCCGCAGGTGGGTGAAGCGCTGCTCGACGGCGACGGCGAAACCGTTCGCCGCGTGGCCGCCGACCGCCGTGCGCGGCACCAGCGTCGTCCACTTCACGTCGTCCCCGAGGAGGTCCTGCGGCGACGGGGAGCCGGGCACGGAGGTGCCCTCGACGGACACGGCCTGCGGGTAGTTGCCACGGAAGTGGGCGGTGTCGACGACGATCCCCCGGATCACCCCCGGGGCGCCGAGGCGGACCAGCGCCCAGTCGTGGTCCTCGGCGGTCGGCCAGGGGTGGTCGCCCGACGCGCCCCGGCGGCGCCGGGTCTCCCAGCCGTCCATGATCTTGCCCTTGTGCCCGAAGTGCTCCGGGTCGAACTCGGCACGCCCGGGCACCAGCAGGTTCTCGCGCTCGGCGAAGAACTCGTCGTTGGCGGCGATGACCCCGGCCCCGAGGCGCCGGTCGGCGAGGTTGGCGTACTGGGTGAAGGGGAAGTCGGCGGTGCGGTAGTCCGCGTAGGGGTCGCCGCCTCCGTAGGGGTTCGCGTCGCCGGTGAAGCTGGGAATCGCCGTCACGATGATCAGGGCTTCCTTTCGGGTGTCCGGGATGGGATGTCAGTGGGTCCGGGTGAGCAGCCGTCCCTTCGGTTCGGTGAACTCGCCGTCCGCGACGATGCGCTGCCCGCGCAGCCAGGTGGACTTCACGACGCCGTACAGGGTCTTGCCGGCGTAGGCGGTGACGCGGTTGCGGTGCTGCAGGGAGGCCGGGTCGACGGTGAAGGTCTCCTCGGGGGCGAGGACGGCGAAGTCGGCGTCGCGTCCGGCGGCGATGGCGCCCTTGCGGTCGTCGAGCCCGACCAGTGCGGCGGTCCGCGCCGACATCCAGCGGACCACGTCCTCCAGCCCGTGCCCGCGCCTGCGGGCCTCGGTCCACACCGCCGCCAGGCTCAGCTGGAGCCCGGAGATGCCGCCCCAGGCCGTCGCGAAGTCGTCGGTCTTGAGGTCGGCGGTGGACGGGGAGTGGTCGGTGACGACGCAGTCGATGGTGCCGTCGGCCAGCGCCTGCCAGAGCAGGTCCTGGTTGGCGGCCTCGCGGATCGGCGGGCAGCACTTGAACTCGCTGGCGCCGTCGGGGACTTCCTCGGCGGTCAGGGTCAGGTAGTGGGGACACGTCTCCACGGTGACGCGCACGCCCTCCGCTCGCGCCTCGGCGATCATCGGCAGGGCGTCGCTGGACGACAGGTGCAGCACGTGCACGCGGGCGTCGAGCGCCTTGGCCTCGCGGATGAGCTGGGCGATGGCGCTGTCCTCGGCGTCCCGGGGACGGGAGGCGAGGAAGTCGGCGTAGCGGGGGCCGGGTCGCTGCGGGGCGGAGGCGAGCAGCTGGGGGTCCTCGGCGTGCACGATGAGCAGGCCGTCGAAGGCGGCGATCTCGGCCATGGTGCGGACGAGCGGGTCGCGCTCCAGGTGCGGGAACTCGTCCACGCCGGACGGTGACAGGAACGCCTTGAAGCCGAACACCCCCGCCTCGTGCAGCGGGCGCAGGTCCTTGGTGTTGTCCGGCAGGGCCCCGCCCCAGAAGCCGACGTCGATGTGCGCCTTGTCGGCGGCGACCCGCTGCTTGGTGCGCAGGTTCGCGACGGTGGTGGTGGGCGGCAGGGAGTTGAGGGGCATGTCGACGAGGGTCGTGATGCCGCCGGCCGCCGCGGCCCGGGTGGCGGTCCAGAAGCCCTCCCACTCGGTGCGGCCGGGGTCGTTGACGTGCACGTGAGTGTCGACCAGGCCCGGCAGCAGGACATGGTCGCCCAGGTCCTCCAGGCGGGCCCCGCCGGGCACGGGGGCGTCGTACGGGAGGACGGCGGTGATCGTGCCGTCGGCGACGGACACCGAGGCCGCGACCGTCCCCTCGGGAGTGATGACACGCGTCGAGCGGATCACCAGTTCAGCGTCGGACACCCGAACCCCTTTCTTCAACATTCTGTTGAAAGAGTCTTCACTCCCACTCCGGCCCCGTCAAGGGCACACTGCTACAGGACGGCACCGGCGGCCACCTCCTGGACTTTTCCACGAAGCGGAATTAACATACCGGGAAGCGAAATGCTACCCGAAAGGAACGCGCCGTGCCCACGTCCAGCGCCACCACCACCGACTCCGCCCGGTCCTCCAACGGCGGGGTCCAGTCCCTGGAGCGCGCCTTCGACCTGCTCGAACGGATGGCGGACGCGGGCGGCGAGGTCGGTCTGAGCGAGCTGTCCGCGAGCAGCGGGCTGCCCCTGCCGACCATCCACCGCCTGATGCGCACGCTCGTGGCCTGCGGTTACGTGCGCCAGCAGCCCAACCGGCGGTACGCGCTCGGCCCCCGCCTGATCCGTCTCGGCGAGTCGGCCTCCCGGCTGCTGGGAACCTGGGCGCGGCCGTACCTGGCGCGCCTGGTCGAGGAGACCGGCGAGACGGCGAACATGGCGCTGCTGGACGGCGACGAGATCGTGTACGTGGCTCAGGTGCCGTCGAAACACTCGATGCGCATGTTCACGGAGGTCGGCCGCCGCGTGCTGCCGCACTCCACGGGCGTGGGCAAGGCCCTGCTGGCCGGCTTCCCGCCGGAGGAGGTGCGCGCGCTGCTGGCCCGTACGGGCATGCCCGCCGCGACGGAGAAGACGATCACGACGGCCGACGGGTTCCTCGCTGCGCTGGAGGACGTACGCCGCCAGGGCTACGCCATCGACGACAACGAGCAGGAGATCGGGGTCCGTTGTCTCGCCGTCCCGGTGCCCGACTCCCCCACCGCCGCGGCCATCTCCATCTCCGGCCCGGCCGGCCGGGTCACGGAGGCGGCGACGGAGCGGATCGTGCCGGTGCTCCAGCAGGTCGCCGGCGAACTGTCGCAGGCGCTCGCCAGCCAGAACCCCGCGTGAGCGCCCTACACGCCCGGCCGGGCCGCCACACCGACCCGCACGGCGCACGAGAGGTCGTCTTCGAGTCCGACGGCCGGAGCTGATCCGCACGACGAGCAGGGGCGTCCGCTTCGAGGACGAGACGACGGACGCCCTGGGCACACACGCGCCGGTGAGCCGCCCGAGGCGATGTCCCGCTTCCCACCGCGGCCCCCGGCCGCGGGCCGATGACCGCTCCGGCCTGCTGACGAAAGACGAGGGACCGGAGCTCGCGCAGGGCACGTATCCGTGCGGGGCGTTCAAGCCTCGCGGCGCGCACGGCGGTCACCGGATGAACCGTCCCGTAGCACCGCCCGGGACGCGCTACCCCTGCCCGCGCACCGGTCCACCGAAGAGGTCCACCGCCTGACGGACCTCCGCCAGGCCGGGGTACAGCGCGCTCACCGAGCCGATCGCGCCCGCGATGAGCAGCAGGGAGCGGCGCAGCCGCGGAACCTCGGGGGCGCCGGCGGCGACCATGGCCGCAAGGGCGGCCAGCTCCTCCTCGGCGATGCTCCGGTCGGCGAACTCACCGGGATGCGCGGCGAGCCGGCGCCGCAGCCGGGCCACGGCGGAGCGCAGCTCCGTCACCCGCGGATCCTCGTCGCTGCCGGTCACAGGCCCCTGCCGCTTCTGCTCCACGCTCCGCAACACAGTCCTCCCCCTCGCACCTCGTCGTGCGCGTGCCGTGCCGGCACCGAGCCCTCCGCAACCGGCAGTGGCCGCACGCCCGGCCGGTCGGTGCGGGCGACAGTAAACGACGCGGACCACCAGGCGCCAGTCCATTGCGTCATCGACTTGTTCCGCTGCGTGACCATCGGGCCCGAGATCGTGCGGTATGCAGGATCCATGACGACAAGGAAGACGACCGACGGGGCGGGTGTGGTTGCCCTGCTGCTCGCGGCGGGGGGCGGACGACGCCTGGGCGGACGCCCCAAGGCGCTGCTTCCGCACCGAGGGCGCCCCCTGGTGGAGCACGCGGTGCGGGTCCTGCGCGAGGGGGGCTGCGCCCGGGTGCACGTGGTCCTGGGCGCACGGTCCGACGAGGTACGCGCCCGGGCCGAGCTGACGGACTGCGTCCTGGTCGACAACCCGCACTGGGAGCAGGGCATGGGGTCGTCCCTGCGGGCCGGGCTGGAGTCCCTCGCCGGCACGGACGCCCGGGCGGCCCTGGTCTTCCTCGTCGACCAACCGGGCATCGGCCCCGAGGCGGTGGCCCGGGTGCTCGCGGCCCACTCGGGCGAGGAGTCCCTGGTCTCGGCCGCGTACGACGGGGTGCGCGGCCATCCGGTGCTGTTCGGCGCCGCCCACTGGGCGGGCATCACCGCGACTGCCACCGGGGACCGAGGGGCACGCGCCTATCTGAGGGCCCACGCGCCCGCGCTCGTGGAGTGCGCCGACGTGGCCCGGCCCTTCGACATCGACACCGAGGCCGACCTGGCCCACCTGGAGTGAGCGGGGTGGCACGGAGCGCCACCTTGCCTCGACTCAGAGAATCTCGACATCAACAGACGATTGAACTTCCACTATGAGGAAACTACTATCCACTGTTCAGAAGCGCCCGGTGGCTCCCCGGGCGCCGAACGCCGTATCCGGGAAGACTGGCACCGGGTGCCACCGCCGGCTCGTCTTCACAGCTCGCTGAAGGAAGTGACCGTTCATGTCCGCTCCAGCGCCGTCCCCGCTGGCCATCGTCGACGCCGAGCCCCTGCCCCGGCAGGAGGAGGTCCTCACCGAAGCGGCGCTCGCCTTCGTGGCCGAGCTGCACCGGCGGTTCACCCCCCGGCGTGACGAACTCCTCGCCCGTCGCGCCGAGCGCCGTGCCGAGATCGCCCGCACGTGCACCCTCGACTTCCTGCCGGAGACGGCCGCGATCCGCGCCGACGACTCCTGGAAGGTCGCCCCGGCCCCGGACGCCCTGAACGACCGCCGGGTCGAGATCACCGGTCCCACCGACCGCAAGATGACCATCAACGCCCTCAACTCGGGCGCGAGGGTGTGGCTCGCGGACTTCGAGGACGCCTCCGCACCCACCTGGGAGAACGTGGTCCTCGGCCAGCTCAACCTGATCGACGCCTACACCCGGAACATCGACTTCACGGACCCGAGGTCGGGCAAGTCCTACGCCCTGAAGGCGAACGAGGAACTCGCCACGGTCGTGATGCGCCCGCGCGGCTGGCACCTGAACGAGCGTCACCTCGTCGACGCCGACGGCACCCCCGTGCCCGGCGCGCTGGTCGACTTCGGCCTGTACTTCTTCCACAACGCCCAGCGCCTGCTCGACCTCGGCAAGGGTCCGTACTTCTACCTGCCCAAGACGGAGTCGCACCTGGAGGCCCGCCTCTGGAACGAGGTGTTCGTCTTCGCGCAGGAGTACTGCGGCATCCCCCACGGCACCGTCCGCGCCACCGTCCTCATCGAGACGATCACGGCCGCCTACGAGATGGAGGAGATCCTCTACGAGCTGCGCGACCACGCCTCCGGGCTGAACGCGGGCCGCTGGGACTACCTGTTCTCCATCGTCAAGAACTTCCGTGACGGCGGCGCGAAGTTCGTCCTGCCGGACCGCAACTCCGTGACGATGACCGCCCCGTTCATGCGCGCCTACACCGAACTGCTCGTCCGCACCTGCCACAAGCGCGGCGCGCACGCCATCGGCGGCATGGCGGCCTTCATCCCCTCCCGCCGGGACGCCGAGGTCAACAAGGTCGCCTTCGAGAAGGTCCGCGCCGACAAGGACCGCGAGGCGAACGACGGTTTCGACGGTTCCTGGGTCGCCCACCCCGACCTGGTGCCGATCGCCATGGAGTCCTTCGACAAGGTCCTCGGCGACAAGCCGAACCAGAAGGACCGGCTGCGCGAGGACGTCGACGTCAAGGCGGCCGACCTCATCGCCGTCGACTCGCTCGACGCCAAGCCGACCTACGCGGGCCTGGTCAACGCCGTGCAGGTCGGCATCCGGTACATCGAGGCCTGGCTGCGCGGCCTGGGCGCCGTCGCCATCTTCAACCTGATGGAGGACGCGGCCACCGCCGAGATCTCCCGCTCGCAGATCTGGCAGTGGATCAACGCGGGCGTCGTCCTGGACAACGGCGAGCGGGTCACCGCCGAACTCGCCCGCGAGGTCGCCGCCGAGGAACTGGCCGGCATCAGGGCCGAGATCGGCGAGGAGGCCTTCGCGGCCGGCACCTGGCAGCAGGCCCACGACCTGCTGCTGAAGGTCGCCCTCGACGAGGACTACGCCGACTTCCTCACGCTGCCCGCGTACGAACAGCTCAAGGGCTGAAACGGGCCCTACCGCTCCGAGTGGCCCAGGGTCTTGCCCGGGGCCACTCGGTCGCGTACGGCCTTCTTCACGGCCGTCGGCTCGGGGAAGCCCTGCTCGCGGCGGTCCCAGACGACCTCGTCGCCGACGCGGACCACGAACACCCCACCCGTGCCGGGCTTCAGGGCCAGTTCGGTCAGTTCCGCCTCGAAGGTGGTGAGCAGCTCCTGCGCCAGCCAGGCCGCGCGGGGCAGCCAGCGGCACTGGGTGCAGTACTCGATCTCGACACGGCCACTCATCCCAGGTGCACCGACCAATCCTGTTGGGCCGCGGGCTTGCCGTGCAGGTCGGGGACCTGCTTGAGCCACGCGGGGCGTCCTCGCTGGTTCCGCGCCGCCCGCAGGGCCTCCTCGGCGGCGAGTTCCTCCCGGCTGGGGAAGTCGGTGGGCAGCCACGCCGAGGAGGCTCGCACGCGCGCGTGCAGAAACGCCACGTACGCCTTCCGGGCCGCGTCCGGGGTGCCGAAAGCCGGATCGTCCGCCAGCCAGGCGTCCGGCACCTCGGCGAGGATGCGGCGCAGCAGGTCCTCGGTGACCCTGGGGGCGAGTTCGGCGTCGGCGGCCCGGACGTCGGGCGCGTAGTGGCCGAGGGCGTGGTGCCGGAAGTCGTAGGACTTGGCGGGGTCGGTGCCCTCCCAGCGGTGGTGGAAGACGAGGGCGGCACCGTGGTCGATCAGCCACAGGCGCGGCGGCGCCACGCCCAGGGTGGGCCAGACCATCAGGTTGGAGCTGTGGACCGTGCGGTCGACGTTCACGGTCAGGGCGTCCAGCCAGACGATCCGCCCGGCCTCCAGCGGATCGACGGGGAAGACCCGGGCGACCTCGGGGGTGAAGTCCCGGGCGCCCGGGAGGTAGTCCATGCCGAGGTTCACTCCGGCGCTGGCCGCGTGCAGGCCCCGCACCTCCTGGTGCGGCTCGTCCCGCGCGATCGCCGGGTCGAAGTGCACCAGGACCAGCTCGGGGAAGCGCAGTCCGAGCGCCCGGGCCAGTTCGCCCACGATCACCTCGGCGACCAGCGCCTTGCGGCCCTGCGCGGAGCCGGTGAACTTCACGACGTACGTGCCCAGGTCGTCCGCCTCGACGATCCCCGGGACGGAACCGCCGGAGCGCAGCGGCTCAACGTAGCGGGTGGCGGTGACCTCGGACAGCATCCCCCCACCGTACCGGGCGGCCGGGCCGTGGAAGCGATCAGCCTCCTCCGGTCAGTTAAGGTAAGCCAAGCCTAACTTCGATCACCTAGAGCACGGGAGTCGGCCATGCCGCACACCACCGACGCCGCCGGGGCCGGGCCCGACGCGGCGCCCGAGGGGGGCTGGACCGAACTGGCCTCCCGCGCCGAACTGCGCGGACTGCTGGGCCAGCCCTGGCCCGTGGTGATCGAGAAGGTCCACGACCGGCTCACCGAGCAGGACCTCGGCATTCTCGCCCGCTCCCCCTTCTGCCTGCTGGCCACCTCCGACGCGGGAGGCAACTGCGACGTCTCGCCGCGCGGGGACGCGGCCGGTTTCACGCACGTCGTCGACTCCGGCACCATCGCCCTGCCGGAGCGGCCGGGCAACCGGCGCGGGGACAGCCTGCACAACATCCTGGACAACCCGCACGCCGGCCTGCTGTATCTGATACCGGGCGGCAAGGAGGTGCTGCGCGTCAACGGCCGGGCCCGCATCCTCACGGACGCCCCGTTCTTCGACGCCATGACCCAGGACGGCCGGCGCCCCGCCCTCGCCCTGGTCCTGGAGATCGACGAGATCTATCTGCACTGCCCCCAGTCGCTGCGCCGTTCGGGCGTGTGGGACCCCGCGTCCTGGCCGGCCGCCTGAGGCGGAACCGGACCCCCCTCCCGGGCCTATGGTTAGGTTAGGCTAACCTTCGTTCCCGTGAGATCTGGTGAAGCACCCGCGGGCGGACGGCGTCTGCGCGGGCATGAACTGTCGGCCACCGACGTGACCGTGTCGTACGACGGCGTGGACGTCGTGCACGGCGCGGCGATCGCGCTGCGGCCCGGTGAGGTCACCGTCCTGGTCGGCCCCAACGGCAGCGGGAAGTCGACGCTGCTGCGGACGGTCGCCCGGTTGCAGCGGGCCCGCCGGGCCGGGCTGCGGATCGACGGCGACATCGACGGCCTGGCCCTGTCCGCCCGGGAGTTCGCCCGGCACGTCGCCCTGCTCACCCAGGGGCGGCCCACACCCAGCGGACTGACGGTGCGGGACCTCGTGGAGTTCGGCCGCTACCCCTACCGGGGCCGCTTCGGCCGTCCCGACGCGGACGCCTCGGCCGCGGTCGAGCGGGCGCTGGCGCTGACCGGGGTCGCTGAGCTCGCCGGGCGCGGCGCCGACCACCTCTCCGGCGGGCAGCTGCAGCGCGTCTGGCTCGCGAGCTGTCTCGCGCAGGAGACCGGCGTGCTGCTGCTGGACGAGCCCACGACCTACCTCGACCTGCGGTACCAGATCGAACTCCTCGACCTCGTCCGCGACCTGGCCGACGACCACGGGATCGCCGTGGGCGTCGTCCTGCACGACCTCGACCAGGCGGCGGCCATCGCCGACAGGGTCACCCTGCTCGAAGCGGGCCGCGTCGTCGCCGACGGCCCGCCCGAGGACGTCCTGACGCCGGAGCGCCTCACGGCCGTCTACGGCATCCGGATCGACGTCGACACCGACCCCCGCACCGGCCGGCTGCGGACCCGTCCGATCGGCCGCCACCACACCCGCACCACCCGAAGCGAAAGGCTCGGCACCACCTCATGAGACGTCTCCTGCTCACCGCGGCCACCACCACCGCCGCGGCGCTCACCCTCGCCGCCTGCGGCACCACCGAGCCGGCCGCCGACAGCACGAAGAAGACCACCGGGGCGATCAGCCTCACCGACTCCACCGGCGCGACGGTGAAGCTGGACGGCCCGGCGAAGAAGGTCGTGGCCACCGAGTGGAACGAGGTCGAGAGCCTGCTCACCCTCGGCGTCGACCCGGTGGGCGTCGCCGACGTCAAGGGCTACAGGACCTGGGACACCGCCGTCCCGCTGAGGAACGAGCCCAAGGACATCGGCACGCGCGGCGAGCCGAGCACGGACACCATCGCCTCGCTCTCCCCCGACCTGATCGTGGCCAGCTCGGACCTGCCGGACGCGGCCGTGAAGCAGCTGCGGAAGATCGCGCCCGTCCTGGAGATCAAGCCGGCCGACGCCGGCGACCAGATCGGGCAGATGTTCGAGAACCTCGACCTGATCGCGAAGGCCACCGGCACCACCGACAAGGCCCGGGCCGCCCGCGAGAGCTTCGAGACCAAGGTCGCCGCGGGCCGCGAGACCCTCGCCGACGCGAAACTCGGCGGCAGCCCCGTCGCCTTCGCCGACGGGTACGTGACGTCCAACCAGGTCTCCATCCGTCCGTACACCAGCGGCTCCCTCATCGGGTCCGTCAACGAGGAACTCGGCCTGAAGAACGCCTGGAAGGTCAAGGGCGACCCGGCCTACGGCCTCGGCACCACCGACGTCGAGGGCCTCACCGCCCTGCCGGAGGACACCGCGTTCGCCTACATAGGCAACGACGGCGACAAGGCCAGCAACCCGTTCGCCGGGCAGCTGAAGAAGAACGCCGTGTGGAGCTCCCTGCCGTTCGTGGAGGCCGGCGCCGTGCACCGGCTGCCCGACGGCATCTGGATGTTCGGCGGTCCCGGCTCGATGGAGGCGTACATCGACGCCCTCGTCGACGCGCTGACGAAGTAACGCCCCATGGCCGTCACCGAAGCGCCCCCCGCCGTCCGTCCCCCGGCGGCCGCGACCCGGTCGGGCGCGGCCGCGGTGACGGCCGGGCTCGTCCTCCTCGTCGCCGCCCTCGCGGTCGTCGACATCACCCAGGGCACCGCCGCAGTCGGACCGGCACAGGTGTTCAAGGCCCTGACCGGGCAGGCCGATCCGGCCGACGCGTCCGTGGTGATCGCCTCCCGGCTGCCGCGCATGGCCGCGGGGATCCTGGTCGGCGTCGTCCTCGGCATCGCGGGCGCCGTCCTGCAGGCCGTCAGCCGCAACGTGCTCGCCTCGCCCGACACCCTCGCGGTGAACGCCGGTTCGTACCTGGCGCTCGGGCTGGTCGGCGCGACCGGCGTCTCCCTGCCGCTGCTCGCCTCCTCGGGCGTGGCCTTCGCGGGCGGGCTGGTGGCCGCGGCCGTGGTGCTCGCCCTGTCCGGCCTCGGCACGGGCACCGTACGGCTGGTGCTGGCCGGCACCGCGCTCGCGCTGGGCCTGAACTCCCTCACCGAGGGGCTGCTGCTGCTGTTCCCGCAGCAGACGGAGGGCCTCTACCAGTGGAACCAGGGCAGCATCGGCCAGAACGGCTTCGACGGCGTCCTGCAGATGCTGCCCGTCGCCCTGGTGGGGCTCGCCGGGCTGCTGCTGGTCGCCCGGCGGGTCGACGCGCTCGCCCTCGGCGACGACGCGGCGCGCGGTCTCGGCGTGCCGGTGCACGCCACCCGCGTCACGGTGGTGGTGCTGGCGGCGCTGCTGTCCGCGGCGGCCGTCACGCTCACCGGCCCGCTCGGTTACGTCGGGCTCTGCGCACCCGCCCTGGTCCGTCCGCTCGCACGCCGGTTCCGGGGTTTCACCCGCGCGCGGGCGGCGCTGCCCGCGGCCGGGCTGGCCGGGGCGGCGCTGGTGCTCGGCTCGGACGTGCTGCTGCGGGCCCTGATCCCGGCGGACACGGCGGTCGGCGTGCCCACCGGCATCGTCACCAGCCTGGTCGGGGCGGTGTTCCTGGTGGCGACGGCCCTGCGGCTGAAGGACACGGCCGGGGTGGAGGCCCCGGACCGGCTGCGCGTCCCCGGCCGGACGGCGTTCCTGGCCACGGTGACCGCCCTGGCCGCCGTGGTCGTCGCCGTCGCCCTCGCCGGTGTCCTGCTGGGCGACGCCAAGCTCCTGCTCGGCGACGTCGCCAACTGGGCGCTGGGACGGGCCGGTCAGACCGTCTCCTTCGTCCTGGACACCCGGGTGCCGCGGGTGCTCGCGGCACTCTGCGCGGGCGCCGCGCTCGCCCTGGCCGGCACGCTGGTGCAGGCCGTGACCCGCAACCCGCTGGCGGAGCCCGGGGTGCTGGGCGTCTCGGGCGGCGCCGCGCTCGGTGCCGTGCTGCTGGTGACCACCGTGCCCGCCGCCGGCTCCTGGGGCGTCGCGGGGGCCGCCTTCGCGGGCGCGGCGCTGGCCTCCGCCCTGGTCTTCGGGCTCGCCGCCCGCGGCGGCTACCAGCAGAGCCGGCTGGTCCTCGTCGGCATCGGCGTGGCGGCCGGGTCGACGGCCCTGATCAGCCTGCTCATCGTGCTCACCGACCCGTTCAACGCCACGAAGGCGCTGACCTGGCTGTCCGGTTCCACGTACGGGCGGACCACGGCGGACGTCGTGCCCGTCGCGCTCGTGCTGGCCCTGGGACTGGCCGTCGCGGTCGCCCGGCGCACCGAGCTGGACCTCGTCTCGCTGGACGAGGACACCCCGCGGCTGCTGGGACTCGGACTGCCCCGGGCCCGGCTCAACTTCCTGGTGGTGGGCGTGCTGCTCGCGGCGACCGCCGTCGCCTCGGCCGGCACCATCGGCTTCGTGGGCCTGGTAGCGCCGCACGCGGCCCGGGCCCTGGTGGGCCGGCGGCACGTGCGGGTGGTGCCGGTGGCCGTGCTGCTCGGTGCCGCGCTCGTCGGCGCGGCCGACCTGCTGGGCCGGACCGTGATCGCCCCGGCCCAGCTGGGCGCCGGCCTGATGACGGCCGTGATCGGCACCCCGTACTTCCTGTGGCTGCTGGTCCGCAGCCGGAAGGCGGTCTAGGCCGGTGTCAGGGGCGGTCCCCGTCCCGTCGCGCCCGGGGGCTGAAGACGTACAGGCCGAGGATGTCCGGCAGCGGGGCGACGCCCGGGCCGCCGGCGCGGACCCAGGAGACGACGTCCTCGGTGGCGGCCGGGTCGTTGACCAGGCCGAGCCAGACCGGCCGGGCACCGGCGGCCCGGCCCGCGGCGGACGGCTGCACGACGACCACGTTGGCCTGGTCGCAGACGTCGAGGCAGTCGGAGACCCGCACGGGCGCCGCCGCGCGCAGGCGCTCGGTCTGGGCGGCGTGGTCGACGCCGGTCACCTTGGGGCTGCCGCAGCAGCAGTCGCGGCACACCACGACGCGGCACGGCGGGGGGCCGCTCGGGGTGTCGTCCAGGGGTTCGCCGGCCGGCGTCGCGGGCATGCCGCACCTGCCCTCTCTCCGGGGAGATCCGCCCCGGTGGTCCGTGGAGGAGGCGACCGCGTGAGTCTCCTGGCTCTCGGGTCGCCGCCGGTCCCGGCCTTCCCACCCGCTCGCGGGCAGTGGCCTCTCGGGACCGGCTCACCGATCACAGTGGCGGGACCGCGCCGGATTCACACCGGCTTCCTCGTCCGCCGTCGCCTTTGTCGCCGGTCATCATTCCACGGGGCCGTGACGGGGTCAGGACCGCCTGAGCGGGTTCGGCAGCGGCAGGTAGCGGGCGTCGGCGCCGTCCGCGCCCGTCCAGCGCAGCAGCAGGTTCGTCTTGGCGGGGAGCGTCGGGGAGGCGAGCAGGGCGGGGATCTCCGGCAGGTCGTGCCGGGCGAGTTCGCGGCGGGCGGCGGGCCAGGGGTCGAACCCGGGCCGGCGTTCGGCGAGGGCGCCGGCGATCTCGGTGAGGTGGTTGACGACCAGGCAGTACACCAGCCGCTCCCAGCCGGCCGCGCGCTCCACGTCCGGCAGCAGCTTCACACCCTCGGCGTCCCGGTACAGCACCTGCACGGGCATGCCGTCGGCGTCCACGGCGACCAGTGTGTTCTGCAGATGGGCCTCGACGACGACGCCGTGCCCGGCGAAGGCCGCCAGGACCGGGGGCACCGCATGGGCCAGATAGGCCTCCCACCAGGCCTCCGGGTCGGTGACCCGGTCGAGCGGGTTGCCGTCGAAGCCCTCGACGAGACCGGCCGCGAGCAGCGGCGTCGCCCCGGGCACGAGGCGGCCGGCGAAGCCGTCGCGGACCAGGACGGCCAAGGCCTCGAAGGCGAAGCATCCGGTGCGGTACCCGCGGTCGCCGAGCCAGCCGGGCGGGCCGTCGTACGCCGCGAAGGCCGCGCTCGTGGCGGAGTCGGTCCGGCGCAGGGCGAGCAGGTCGTGGCGCCAGAGCCGGCGGATGTCGTTGGTGATGCGCACGTCCAGGCTGAACTTCAGGAACAGGTCCCGCCCGGGGAGGTGGAGGGTGCGGATCGCGGCGGTCGGCCAGGTGTCGAAGGCCGTGGTGCCGAGCCGGAGGAGTCTGCCGTCCGCGAAGGCGGGTGCCAGCTCCCGGGCGGCCAGGTCGAGCTGCCAGGGGTGGGCCGGGAGCAGCCGGTAGCCGGGCGGGGCCGTGCCGAGGGTGTCGAGGGCGGCGGTGTCGCCTTCCTCCACGACGGTGTCCTCGCGCAGGCCGAGCAGGACCAGCGGGAAGCGGGCGTACGCCTCGGGCGCGTACGGCAGCCAGGCCGCGGCGGGGCCGCCGCCGCGGGCCTTGGGGGCGGGGTGGTGGGTGTGGCCGGTGAGCAGGCACTGCTCGGACCGCTGGTAGAGGTCCTCGGGCGGAGTGGTCCCGGCGCGGGCGGCGAGCAGCGCGGCCACCACGTCCCGGCTGTCGGTCATCTCGGAGGGCAGGCCGGGGTTGTCCAGACCGGTGCGCCGGCGCAGTTCCCCGGCGACCAGGTCGACCAGCTCGGGGTGGCCGAGGCACCGCCAGGCGCCCCCCGCCTCGACCTCGGGCGCCGCGGGCCGCCGGGTTCCGCGCACGCGCAGCAGGCGGTCCCCGCCGGGCAGGTGGTACACGCGGTGTCCGCCCTCCACACGCACCGGCCGGGCGACCTCGCGCAGCAGGCAGTTGAGCAGGGGCACGGCGGCGTACGCGTCGGCGAGACGCCCGATGGCCGGGTCGTCACCGTGGGCCGAGTCGTCGTCGGCGGGCGGGGGCATGAGGTCCACGCGTTCCACTCGTCCCTACGGTCCTTCCAGCGTTCCGGGCGGAGATGATCAGTATGTCGGTCGTCGCCATTCCGCTGTGACGCCCTATTCGTACCCGAGGAGTCCGCCCGTGCACCGTCCCCCCAGCGCCGAGACCGAGGTCGCCGACGAGCTGTCCGTCGTCCGGCCCGGACTCCTGCCGCGGTACGAGGCCGAACTGCCCGGTGCCCGGGCGGCCGTGCTGTCCCGTCTGTGGCGCGGCCTGACCCATGATCCACTGCCCTGGGTGACCGGCGGGCGGCGGGGCCGGGACGGACTGACCCTGTCACTCGCCGACGGCCGCCGGCTGCACGGTCCGCTGCCCGATCCGTACGCGACCGGGGCGTACGTCACCGCCGTGCGGCTCGACGGGAGGGAGTACGACGATCCGGCGCGGCTGGTGACCGACCTGGGCGTGCCGCACTGCGCCGACTTCGCGGCCGAACTCGGGCACAGCGTCGCCTCTCTGGCGCTGTCGAGGGCGGGGCAGGAGGAGGGCCGCCGGGCGTGGCCGGAGCGGGACTGGGAGTGGGAGCAGCGGATCGTCGACGGGCACCCGTTCCACCCGACCTGCCGCTCCCGGCCCGGCTTCTCGGTCGCCGAGCAGCTGGCCTACGGGCCCGAGCACCGGCCGGTGGTGGAGCTGGGTCTGGTGCCGGTGCCGGCGGCGGAGTGCCTGGTCAGCGGCGTGTGGCCGGAGGAGCTGCGGGACGGGGGGCGCGTGGTGCTGCCGGTGCACCCCTGGCAGGCGGCGCACGTGCTGAAGCGGGCGTGCGAGGAACACCGTCCCGGGCATCCGCTGATGTCCCTGCGGACGCTCGCCCTGCCCGGCGGGCCGCATGTGAAGACCTCGCTGAGCGCCCGGCTGACGTCCTCGGTGCGGGACATCTCGCTGCCCTCGGTCGCCGCCTCCGCACCGCTGTCGGACTTCGCCGCGCTCCCGGCCGCGCGCACGGACGGGCTGCTGCACGTCACCCGCACCCTGGGCGCGGCGGCGGCCGGCTCGCCCGATTTCGCGGCCGTGCTGCGGGAGTCGCCGCAGACGTACGCGGGCGGCGGTGAGCGGGTGCTGCCGGTGGCCGCCCTCGCCACCACCGAACTGCCCCGCAGCGCCGCCTGGCTGGCCGGCTTCGCCCGTCTCGCCCTCACGGTCGGGCTGCGGTTGCTGGAACTGGGCGTGGCCCTGGAGGCGCACGGCCAGAACCTCCTGGTCGTCCTCTCGCCGGCGGGCGACCCGCTGCGGCTGGTCTACCGCGACCTGGCCGACATCCGCGTCAGCCCGGCCCGCCTCGCCCGGCACGGCATCGCGGTGCCGGAGCTGCCCGCCCGCATGGTCACGGACGACGAACGCACCCTGCGCCGCAAGCTGTTCGGTTCCCTGGTGGCGGGCGCGCTGGCCGGGACGGCCGGGTCGGGCGAGGCGCTCACGGCGGCGCTGGAGACGGCTCTGGGGGACCTCCCGGAAACCGCGGACCTCGCGGCCCTGCGGGCGGAGCCCCTGCCCACCAAGGCGCTGACGCTGATGCGGCTTACGCCCCGGACGCCCGGGGACCAGTGGGCGGAGCTGCCCAATCCGCTGCGCTGAACGCCGTGGTGGAGTGCGTCGGTGCGGACGGCCCGGGTGATC
>NZ_JAPSKN010000056.1:0-15056 GCF_031181705.1 Streptomyces sp. | reverse complement strand
TGACCGCCGCTCGCCCCTCACCGGCCGTGCCGCGTCTCGCGCAGGGTCTTCGCGAGGGGGCCCTCGCCGGTCACCTCGACCCGGCCCTCCCGCACGGCCCGGACCAGGTCCAGCTCGCCCCGGCTGAGCGCCGTGCACGTGGCCGTGTCCAGGGCCAGCGCGGCGTCGGGCTCCGCGGGTGCGGGTCCGTCGCCGTACAGCGGGCCCTCCCCGGCTCCGGCGTACACGTGGAACCTCCCCTCCTCCAGGCGGACTTCGACGAGTCCCTCGCCGTCCAGCAGGCGCAGCAGGGGGAGCGCGAACCAGTGCGCCCGGACGGCGTCCGTGGGCCTGCGCTCGCCGAGTTCGCCCTGCCCCCACTCCCCCAGCGCCTGCAGCACCGGCAGCAACTCGCGCCCCCTGGGGGTGAGTTCGTAGACGTTCGCCGCGCCGGGCGGCGGGAGCCGGCGCCGGGTCGCCAGGCCGTCGCGCTCCATGTCCCTCAGCCGGGAGGCGAGTACGTCCGTGCTGACGCCGGGCAGGTCCGCGTGCAGGTCGGTGTAGCGGCGGGGGCCGGCGAGCAGTTCCCGGACGATCAGCAGGGTCCAGCGGTCGCCGACGACGTCGAGCGCGCGGGCGGCGGAGCAGTACTGGTCGTAGCTTCGGCGAGGTGGCATGCGACGCAGTCTAGACAAGTTGTTGGACTTTCCAAGCGACTACTTGGTAAAACCAAGCAACACAAGTCGGCAGAGGGGAAGCGGCGCATGGAGTTCCGGCAGTCGAGCAAACTCAGCGAGGTCTGTTACGAGATCCGCGGCCCGGTGATAGAGCACGCCAACGCCCTCGAGGAGGCCGGCCACAGCGTGCTGCGCCTGAACACCGGCAACCCCGCGCTCTTCGGGTTCGAGGCGCCGGAGGAGATCCTCCAGGACATGATCCGGATGCTGCCGCAGGCGCACGGCTACACCGACTCGCGCGGCATCCTCTCCGCCCGCCGGGCCGTGGCCCAGCGCTACCAGACGCTGGGCCTGGAGGTCGGCGTCGACGACGTCTTCCTCGGCAACGGTGTCTCCGAGCTGGTCTCCATGGCCGTACAGGCACTGGTCGAGGACGGCGACGAGGTCCTGATCCCCGCGCCCGACTTCCCCCTCTGGACGGCGGTGACCACCCTCGCCGGCGGCAAGGCCGTCCACTACCTGTGCGACGAGCAGGCCGACTGGTACCCGGACCTGGACGACATGGCCGCGAAGATCACCGACCGGACGAGGGCGGTCGTGATCATCAACCCGAACAACCCCACCGGCGCGGTCTACCCCCGGGAGATCGTCGAGGGCATCCTCGACCTCGCCCGCCGCCACGGCCTGATGGTCTTCGCCGACGAGATCTACGACCAGATCCTCTACGACGACGCCGTGCACCACTCGGCCGCCGCCCTCGCCCCGGACCTGGTCGTCCTCACCTTCTGCGGCCTGTCCAAGACCTACCGCGTGGCGGGTTTCCGCTCCGGCTGGCTGGTGGTCACGGGCCCGAAGCAGCACGCCAAGGACTACCTGGAGGGGCTGACCATGCTGGCCTCCATGCGGCTGTGCGCCAACGCGCCCGCCCAGTACGCCATCCAGGCCGCGCTCGGCGGCCGGCAGTCCATCGGCGAGCTGACCGCGCCGGGCGGACGGCTGCGGGAACAGCGGGACGTGGCCTGGCGCCGGCTCAACGAGATCCCCGGCGTCAGCTGCGTGAAGCCGAAGGGCGCGCTGTACGCCTTCCCCCGGCTGGATCCCGAGGTGTACCCGATCCACGACGACGAGAAGTTCGTCCTGGACCTGCTGCTGCGGGAGAAGATCCAGGTGGTGCAGGGCACCGGCTTCAACTGGCCCGCGCCCGACCACTTCCGGATCCTGACGCTGCCGTACGCCGACGACCTGGAGGCGGCGATCGGGCGGATCGGGCGGTTCCTCGCCGGCTACCGCCAGTAGGCGCGGTTGTCAGTGGCGGGTCGTAGCCTTCGAGCAGGTGGGCCAGTGCCCGAGACCGGCCGGAGAGGAGCACGCCGTGACCCGACCGCCGACCGCCGCGCAGCGGCGTGTGATCGACGCCGCCGACCCCGTGACCGGACGGCTGCGGGGTACGCAGGCGCAGCTCGCCGCACTGGTCAAGCGGGGTCTCGCCTTCCGCCACCCCCGTCCGCCGCACGAGCACTTCCTGACGCCGGAGGGGCACCGGATACGGCAGGGCGTCACCGGGGAGCCCGGACCCGCCGGGCCCGGGGAAGACCCCGTTCTCACGGGCGTGTTCGCGGCACGCACCGGCGGCGAGCCGGATCCTCCGCGGCCCGGGCCCGCCCGGCGCCGCGAGGTGCACAGTGCCTGGCAGGGGCTGCTGGAGCTGCGCCGGATGACCAACCCGGACGGGGCGGTGGACCGGCCGTGCGGCTGGGAGCGTGCGCACCTGGTGCGGGCCGCCGCGCTCGCGCTGGAGGCGGCGGGCCACCGCCCGGCCGGGCCGGAGGACGGGGGCTACCGGGTGCGCGAGACCCCGCAGCCGGAGGCCGTCGCCGTGTACGAGCCGGACGGCGAGGCGCTGCGGACCTGCGCGGTCACGCTGGAAGGGGCGGGCTGGCAGGTGAGCGAGCACCGCGAGCCGCGCACCGGAACCAGGTATCTGCTGGCTTCACCGCGCCGGGCGTGACGCGCATGCCAGGATCGACGGATCGTTGCACAGTGCACGGGACGTCCGTGCGAGGAAGTCCGGCGCGAGAAGGGAAAGCCGTGAGCGAGCCGTTTTCCGTCCCTGTGACCGTCCGTGGATACGAGACGGACGTGCAGGGACACCTCAACCAGGCGGTCTATCTGAACTACGCGGAGCACGCCCGCTGGTCGCTGCTCCAGGCAGCCGGGATCAGCCAGTCCGCCCTCGTCTCCAGCGGCGTCGGCCCGGTCGCCCTGGAGACGACCATCCGCTACAAACGGGAACTGCTCGCGGGCGACGAGGCCATGGTGACCTGCGCCTTCACCTGGGGCGGGGGCAAGACGTTCGGGATCGAGCAGGCCGTGGTGAAGACCGACGGCACGGTGGCCGCCGAGATCTCGGCGGTCGGCGGCATCCTCGACCTGGAGAAGCGCAGGCTGGTCGCCGACCCCGCCGGGGTCTTCCGGCGACTGGCGTCGGACCCGGGCCTGTTCGGGCTCTAGGTGTGCATCAGACCGCGCTCACCGGCCCTGAACAGTGCCGTCACCATCCCGCGACCCGATCCGAACGACAGGCCCACCTAGGCGGCGTCGCGCCAGATCGTCATGTCCATCGTGAGGAAGGCGAGTTCCGGCAGCGCGGTCGACTTCGTCTGGACGGTGAGCAGCGCGATGTCCCCGGACGCGTGCCGGACGCAGATCTGGCCCGCCACCGGCACCGAGGCCAGCGGCCAGCGGCGCCGATCGGCGTGGGCCAGCATGAGCCGGCACTCGTCGAGGGAGACGCCCTCGTCGGTGAACATCTGGACGAACACACTGGTGTCGCTCTCCAGCGCGCAGCCGGCGTCCTCGCAGTCGAAGCGGATGTCACCCTCGCGGTCGTCGCGCTGGTACGGCTCCCGGAAGCTCAGCGAGTTCTTCGCGTCCAGTCTCTGGAGGACCCGGCCTATGGGGCGCGGCGTGCCGGAGGCGGTCGCGGAGGGCTTCGAGGCCCGCGGGGTCCGGTCCCCGGGTTCCGCGGCGGGCCCGGAGTCCGACGGCCGCGCAGTCGACGGGTCCGGCGACCGTCGGGATCCGTCCGGCCCCGGTGTCGACGGCGCACCCGCCACCCCGTCGCGGAACCGGCTGCCCGCGTCGGCGACCGTCCATGCCAGGCCCGTCAGCACGAGCGCCCCGGCCGCCACGGCCGCGGTGGTGAGCAGTGCGGTGCGCCGTCCGCGTGCCCGCCGCGCGTCCGGCGCCGGCGCGAGCGGCTGCGGCCGGGTGATGACCAGCGGCTGTGGCAGGACCCGGGTGGCGGTGGGGGCCGGGGGCGGAACGGTGGGCTCCGGGCCCGCGACGTCCCGCCAGACGGCCGGGCCCGCGCCCGTGCCGGCGTCCGGGCCCAGCCGCTGCCGGCACCACGCGACGATCTCCGCCAGGCCGGCCCGGTCCTCCGGGGCGGCGGCCAGGCAGCGGGCGAGGAGCGGCCGGAGCGGCTCGGGCAGGACGGACAGGTCGGGCTCGTCGTGCACGATCCGGTAGAGCACGCCGATCGCCGAGCCGTCCCCGTACAGCGGCCGGCCCAGCGCCGCGAACGCCGCGGTCTGGCCGAGCGCGAAGACGTCGGTCGCGGCCGTGACCTCGCCCGCGGCGGCCTGCTCGGGAGCCATGAAGTGGGGCGTGCCGACCGCCGCGCCGGTCGCGGTGTACGAGGTGAAGTCGGCGGCCAGCGAGATACCGAAGTCGATCACCCGGGGCCCGTCGGCGGCGAGCAGCACGTTGGACGGCTTGAGGTCCCGGTGCACGATGCCCGCGGCGTGCACGGCCTGCAGCGCCTCGGCCACGCCCGCCACGAGCCACAGCACCGCGGGCACCGGCAGGGGCCCCCGCCGGGCGACCGCCTCGGTCAGGGAGGGCCCGGGCACGTACAGCGTGGCCGACCAGGGGGGTGTGCCGTCCGGGTCGGCGTCGATCAACTCGGCCGTGTAGGCGCCCCGGACCCGCCGGGCCGCCTCCACCTCGCGGCGGAACCGGCGCCGGAAGTCCGGGTCGTCGGCGAGTTCGGGCCGGACCACCTTGACGGCCACCGGGCGGCCGCCCTGCGTGTGCGACAGGTAGACGCGGCCCATTCCGCCCGCACCGAGCCGGGCCACGAGGCGGTACCCGGCCACCACGGGCGGATCGTCCGCTCGCAACGGCTGGAACACCTCGGTCGCGTGGTTCATCGGCCCGTCTCCCCCTCGTCCCCCGGCCCCCCTGGCCCCGGCCGACGGTGAGCCGACCGGGGCAGAAGCCTATGCGGAGTCGGTGGGGTTCATGACGCGGCCGGTGCCTTGGGGGCGCTCGTGAGCTCCTCGCCCGGCTCCATCGGGTGGGTCACGTCCTGGGCGTCCCGGCCGCTCCGGCCCAGGTGGTTGAAGACCAGGTTCAGCAGCACCGCCGCCACGCAGCCGGTCGAGATGCCGGAGTCCAGGACGATCCGGGCCGTCTCGGGGAAGGCGTGGTAGAACTCCGGCGCCGTGATGGGGACGATGCCGACGGCCAGGGAGACGGCGACGATCAGGACGTTGTTGTCCTTGTCCAGGCCGGCCCGGACCAGGGTCTGGATGCCGCTGGCCGCGACCGAGCCGAACAGGACCACGCCCGCCCCGCCCAGCACCGGGCGCGGTACGACGGCGATCAGGGAGGCGGCCATCGGGCACAGGCCCATCAGCACCAGGAACCCGCCGCCCGCGGCGACGACGTACCGGCTGCGGATCCTCGTCATCGCGACCAGGCCGATGTTCTGCGCGAAGGCGCTGCACATGAAGCCGTTGAAGAGGGGGCTGAGTGCCGAGCCGAGGGTGTCGGCGCGCAGGCCGGCCGCGATGGTCCGCTCGTCGGCCGGGCGGTCGACGATCTCGCCGAGGGCCAGCATGTCGGCGGTCGACTCGGTCATCGACACCACCATCACCACGCACATGGAGATGATCGCGGCGAGCTGGAACTGCGGGGCGCCGAAGTGGAACGGGGTCGGGAAGCCGATGACGGCCGCGTCCGCGACCGGGCCGAAGTCCGTGACGCCGAACGGGATCGCGATCAGCGTGCCGGCCACCAGGCCCAGCAGCACGGCGATCTGCTTGACGAAGCCCCGGGTGAAGCGGCGCAGCAGCAGCACGATCAGCAGGGTCCCGCCCGCCAGGACCAGGTTGGTCGCCGAACCGTAGTCGCCCGCGGCCGGATTCGGTCCCTGTGCCCAGCCGAAGGCGACGGGCAGCAGCGATATGCCGATGAGGGTGATCACGGATCCGGTGACGACCGGCGGGAAGAAGCGGATCGCCTTGCAGAAGACGGGGGCGGCGAGGAAGCCCAGGAGTCCGGCGACGATGACCGCGCCGAAGATGAGCGGCAGGGCGTCGGACTTGTCCTCGGTGGACGCGACGATGGCGGTCATCGGGGCGACACCGGCGAAGGTGACGCCGTTGACGAACGGCAGCCGGGCGCCGATCTTCCAGATGCCGAGGGTCTGCAGGAAGGTGGCCAGGCCCGCGGTGAACAGGCAGGCGCCGGTGAGGAAGGTCAGGTCGGTGGCGGTGAGGCCGATGGCCGCGCCGACGATCAGGGGTGGGGCGACGACTCCTGCGTACATGGCGGCCACGTGCTGCAGGCCGGTCGTCGCCATCTTGAGCGCGGGGAGTTTCTCGTCAACGGGGTGGTCGGCCACGGCGGCGTCCCTCCGGTCGGTTACACGGCTGCGCCGAGCGGCGGCCGTGGGTGTCAAGGAGGTGGTGCGGGTGGTCGTGCGGGACCTGGTGACGGGTGGCTGTCTCCGGGGCGCGCGCGGGTGCGCGCACCCCGGAGACAGCCGCCGCGGACCCCGCTCGGGTCCACGGCCACCGGCCGGGAGCCGTCCCTCCCGGCCGGAGTATCCGGGTGGGTCAGGCCTCGGCGGCGATCCGCGCCAGGCGCCGGGCCTCGTCGCGCGTGGCGCGGGCGATGGCGTCCTCGTCGGCGGTGAGCAGGCGGCCGTCCTCGACGATCTGCCGGCCGTTCACGAAGGAGGCGGTGACCGGGGCCGCCGCGCCGAAGACCAGCGCGGTCACCGGGTCGGCGATGGAGGCGTGGGCGAGGGTGTCCATGCGCCACAGGACCAGGTCGGCGAGCTTGCCGGGCTCCAGGGAGCCGATCTGAGCCGCCCGGCCGAGGACCTGGGCGCCGCCGTACGTGCCGAGGCGCAGGGCCTGGCGGGCGTTGAGCGCGGCCTCCTTGTGGCCGCCGAGGCGGTTGATGAGCAGGGCGTTGCGCAGCTCGGTGTGGAGTTCGCCGGACTCGTTGGAGGCGGTGCCGTCGACGCCGAGGCCGACCGGGACGCCGGCGGCGAGCATGTCGGGGACGCGGGCGATGCCGGCCGCGAGGCGGGCGTTGGAGGAGGGGCAGTGCGCGACGCCGGTCCGGGTGCGGGCGAAGGCGGCGATGTCGGAGTCGTTCATGTGGACGCAGTGCGCCATCCACACGTCCTCGCCGAGCCAGCCGGTGGACTCGAAGTAGTCGGTCGGGCCCATGCCGAACAGCTCGTGGCAGAACTTCTCCTCCTCCACGGTCTCCGAGCCGTGGGTGTGCAGCCGGACACCGAGGCGGCGGGCCAGCTGGGCTCCGTCGCGCAGCAGTTCGGTGGAGACGGAGAAGGGTGAGCAGGGCGCGACGGCGACCTGGGTCATGGCGTCGAAGGAGGCGTCGTGGTGCCGGCGTACGGTCTCCGCGGTGGCGGCCAGGGCGCCGTCGAGGGTCTCCACGGCGAAGTCCGGGGGCAGGCCGCCGTCCTTCTCGCTGCGGTCCATGGAGCCGCGGGCGAGGGTGAAGCGGACGCCCATGTCGCGGGCGGCGCCGATGATCGCGCCGGAGAGGTCGCCGGAGCCGTGCGGGAAGACGTAGTGGTGGTCCATGGCGGTGGTGACGCCGCCGCGGGCCATCATCGCGAGCGAGCCCTGGGCCGCCGCACGGACCATCGGCTCGTCGATGCGCGCCCAGGTGGGGTAGAGCGCGACGAGCCAGTCGAAGAGGTTGTGGTCGGTGGCCAGGCCGCGGGTGATCCACTGGTAGAAGTGGTGGTGGGTGTTGACCAGGCCGGGGGTCACCAGGTGGCCGGAGGCGTCGATGCGGCGGGCCACGTGCTCCAGGCCCTCGGGGGCGGGGCCCGCGCCGAGGGATTCGATGCGGTTGCCGGCGATGACGACGTGTCCGGAGGCGTACTCGGTGTCGTGTCCGTCGACGGTCGCGATCGCACAGTGCTCGATGACGATGCGCCGGTCTGCTGCCATGGTTCGTCCTTTGCGCTGATGTGGGCAGGGCACGGCAGGACCCCGGGAGTTTGAGTGCCGTGGCCGGGGGACGGGTTCCCCCGGCCACGGGTGCCGAAGAAGGGAACGTCAGAGGTTGGTGAGGTCCACCGGGATGCGCGCCTCGCTCCCCTCGCGGAGGATCGTCGCCTCGATCAGGCCGTAGGGGCGGTCGGCGGCGTAGTAGACCTCGTTGTCGTTCTTCAGCCCGAACGGTTCCAGGTCGACCAGGAAGTGGTGCTTGTTCGGCAGCGAGAAGCGGACCTCGTCGATCTCGCTGCGGTGGTTGATGATCCGCGCGCCCATCTGGTACAGCGTCTGCTGCAGCGAGAGCGAGTACGTCTCGGCGAAGGCCTGGAGCATGTGCTTCTTCACCTGCTCGTAGGACTTCTCCCAGTGCGGCATGCGCTCGTCGTCGTCGGTCCAGTTGAAGCGCCAGCGGCCGGAGACCTCGGTGGCCAGGATGCGGTCGTAGGCCTCCTTCAGGGTCGTGTACTTGTCCTTGACGTAGCCCCAGAACTCGGAGTTCGTCGAGTTCATCACGACCAGGTCCTTCAGGCCCGAGATCACCTCCCACTTCTCACCGTCGTAGGTGATCTGCGTGAGGCGGGTCTCCTGGCCCTTGCGGACGAAGGAGTGCTTGACCTCGTCGGCGCCGATGAACTGCGAGTTGGCGTCGGAGGCCTCGATCCGCTCCCAGGCGTACTCCTCGATGCGGATGCGCGCCCGGTGGATCGGCTCCTGGCTGGTGACGAAGTGCCGGGCGAGGTGGATGCCGAACTGCTCGGCGGACTCGATGCCGTGTTCCTTGGCGAAGGCGAACACCGTGTTCTTGGTGGTGTCGGTCGGCAGGACGTTGGCGTTCGAGCCGGAGTAGTGCACCTCGTCCATGTCGCCGCTCAGCGCCACGGACACGTTCAGGTCCTTGATGTGGTGGGTGGCGCCGTCCCGCGTGATCCTCACGACTCGGTTCTCTGCCTTGCCGTACTGGTTCTGCCCCAGCAGGACAGGGCGGCCGGGGCGGGAATTGACGGTCATTTAGCTAGCTCCCTCGGTATACGGAGTAGCCGAACGGGTTGAGCAGCAGCGGTACGTGGTAGTGCTCGCCCGGGACGACGGCGAAGGTGATCGCCACCTCCGGGAAGAACACACCGGCGCCGCTGTCCCGATTCGCGGGGGCGTCCTGCTGCGCATCGGCTTGCTTCTTCTCGAAGTACGGTTCGACGGCGAAGTCGAGCCGTACGTGGGTGGTCCCCTCCGGCAGGGCCGGCAGGTCCTTGCACCGGCCGTCCGCGTCGGTCGCCGAGCCGCCGAGCGCCTGCCAGCCGGCCGCACGCCCGGACCGGGCGGAGAGGTGGACGGCGACGCCCTCGGCCGGGCGGCCGGCGCTGGTGTCCAGGATGTGCGTGGACACGGACGCGGTGGCGGAGGTGCTCATGGTGCGGTCAGTCCTCTTCGACGAGTCGGGCCAGACGGATGCGGTTGATCTTCCCCAGTTCGGTGCGGACGATCTCCCGCTCCCGCTCCGGCGTGTTGCCGATCCGCTCCCGGACCGCGTCGCGCATCTGCTCGCCGGTGCGGCCGGTGGCGCAGATCAGGAAGACATGGCCGAACTTCTCCTGGTAGGCGAGGTTCAGTTCCAGCATCTCCGCCTTGAGCTCGTCGGAGGCGCCGGCCATGCCGCGCTGTTCGCGGGCCGAGGTGGCATCGCCGGGCCTGGGGCGGCCGATGGGTGGGTGACCGGCCATCGCCTCGTCGAGGTCCGGGGCCGTCAGCTCCGCCGTGGCGGCGTCGCTCGCGGCGTACAGGTCCTCGGGGGTGGCGTAGGGGCGGGCGGCGAGCAGGCGTTTCGCCCACGCCGTGGAGGCGCACGCCTCGTGGAGCGCGGTGAGGGCCGCGTGCTCCTCCAGGGTGTTGAACCGGGCCAGGCCCGGCGGCGTGGAAGTGGAAGTCACGGGAGCCTCCGTGGCCGGATGCGGCCGTCGTGCTGAACGGGCGTGCCGCTAGCTAACGCCCTTCCGCGACAGCGCGTCAACAGTTTGTTGAAAATTCGCGGCGGGGAAACAGCGCGGAAACCGAGCGGCGGCGGCGCGGCCCGAAGAGGCCGGGGAGGGCCGGTCAGGACCCCTTCTCGCGGTTGAGGTAGTTGTAGACGGTGAAGCGGCTGACGCCGAGGGCGCTCGCCACCGTCTCCACGCCGTGCCGTACGGAGAAGGCCCCGCGCGCCTCCAGTATGCGCACGACCTCCTGCTTGGCCTTGCGGTCCAGGTCGGCCAGCGGCATGCCCTTGCGGCGCTCCATGGCGGCCAGGATGTGATCGAGGGAGTCGGCGAGCTGCGGCAGCCGTACGGCCACGGCGTCGCGGCCCTCCCAGGACAGCACGACGTCGTCGGGTCCGGCCTCGTCGGGGGGCAGCATCTCGCCGCCCATGGCGTCGACCAGGGGCTTCACGGCCGCGATGAACGGCTCGTCCCCCGTGCCGGTCATGCCTGGCCCTCCTCGACCACGTTGACCTGGAGCGAGATCCGGGTGGCGCCGGCCTCCAGGGTCCTGCGGAGCAGGGCGTCCACGGCGGTGAGCACCGCCTCGGCACCGCCCTGCGCGGTGTTGCCGAACGGGCCGACGTCCACGGCGTCCAGGTCGGCGGCCTCCACGACCTCGCGGGCGACCAGCGCGTGCGCGGGCGCCTCGTCCAGGTCGAAGGGCTCGGTCGTGAACTCCACCCTCAAGCGCATAGCGCCCCCTCACCGTGATGACCTGCGCTGCGGCCGGCCCGCCCACGACGGGACGGACACGGCGGCGACCGGCGGACACGCCGGGCCCGCCACGAGGCGACCCTAGCCGACCCACGGGCGGGCGGGGCGGGCCGCACCTGCCGGGGGACCGGGGCGGCGGCCGAGGAACGGGCTCCCCCCGCGCCCTCTTGACAAGCGGGGAGAGTCGACGGCAGTCTTCCGTTAAGCAGAAAGCAACTTCCACAATACGAAATACAGCGGAAGGGAGCGCGGCCCGATGGGATTCGCAGACCAGCGCTTCAACGTCAACCTGTCGATCCTCTTCACGGAACTCCCGCTCCTGGAGCGCCCCGCGGCCGCCGCCGCGGCCGGCTTCACCGCGGTCGAGCTGTGGTGGCCCTGGACCGACACGCCCACCCCCGGGCAGTCCGCGCTCGACGCCCTGAAGCGATCGATCGAGGACGCGGGCGTCCAGCTCACCGGGCTGAACTTCTACGCGGGGCAGTTGCCGGGCCCGGACCGCGGCGCCCTGTCGGTCCCCGGCACCGAGTCGGAGCGGTTCCGCGCCAACATCGAGGTCGCCGCCGGCCTCGCCGCCTCGCTGGGCTGCACGGCCCTCAACGCCCTGTACGGCAACCGCGTCGAGGGAGTGGACCCGGCCGAGCAGGACGCGCTCGCGCTGGAGAACCTGGTCCTCGCGGCCCGGGCCGCCGACCGGATCGGCGCGGTACTGCTGATCGAGGCGCTGAACAAGCCGGAGTCCCCGCTGTACCCGCTGGTGTCCGCGCCCGCCGCCGTCGAGGTCGTCGACCGGGTCAACGAGGCCACCGGCCTGGGCAACGCGCGCTTCCTCATGGACCTCTACCACCTGTCCATGAACGGCGAGGACCTGCCGGCGGTGATCGAGCGGTTCGCCCCGAGGACCGGCCACGTCCAGATCGCCGACAACCCGGGGCGCGGCGCGCCGGGCACCGGCTCCCTCCCCCTCGAAGACCTCCTCGACCGACTGCGGAAGGCGGGTTATGACGGCTGGGTCGGCCTCGAGTACAAGCCGGGTGACCGCCCGAGCGCCGAGGCCTTCGACTGGCTGCCCCGCTGACCCCTGTTCACCGAAAGGCACCCCATCATGAGCACCACTCTCCCCAAGGTCGCCTGGATCGGCCTCGGCATCATGGGCTCCCCCATGTCCGAGAACCTGATCAAGGCGGGTTACCAGGTCACCGGCTACACGCTGGAGCGGGACAAGCTGGACCGGCTCGCCGCGGCGGGCGGAACGGCCGCCTCCTCCATCGCCGAGGCCGTGCGGGACGCCGACGTCGTCATCACCATGGTGCCCGCCTCGCCGCAGGTCGAGGCCGTCGCCTACGGCCCCGACGGGATCCTGGAGAACGCGCGCTCCGGCGCGCTGCTGATCGACATGTCCTCGATCACGCCGCAGACGTCCGTCGATCTGGCGAAGGCCGCCGCGGACCAGGGCGTTCGCGTCCTGGACGCCCCGGTGTCCGGCGGTGAGGCCGGGGCGATCGAGGCCGTGCTGTCCATCATGGTCGGCGGCGAGCAGGCCGACTTCGACGAGGCGAGGCCCCTCTTCGAGGCGCTGGGCAAGACGATCGTGCTGTGCGGCCCGCACGGCTCCGGCCAGACGGTGAAGGCCGCCAACCAGCTGATCGTCGCCGTGAACATCCAGGCGTGCGCGGAGGCCGTGGTCTTCCTGGAGAAGTCCGGCGTGGACCTGAAGGCGGCCCTGGACGTCCTGGGCGGCGGCCTGGCGGGCTCGACCGTACTGGCCCGCAAGAAGGACAACTTCCTCACCCGGGACTTCAAGCCGGGCTTCCGGATCGACCTGCACCACAAGGACATGGGCATCGTCACGGACGCCGCCCGCAACGTCGGCGCGGCCCTGCCCGTCGG
The DNA here is from genome assembly GCF_031181705.1 of Streptomyces sp. Lineage (GTDB taxonomy): Bacteria > Actinomycetota > Actinomycetes > Streptomycetales > Streptomycetaceae > Streptomyces. The sequence continues at coordinate 2,450 of NZ_JAPSKN010000056.1, read as the reverse complement.
CGCGGTGGTCGCCCAGCTGGTGGCGTCCCTTCGCGCGCAGGGTGACGGCGGCCTGGACCACTCGGCGCTGCTGCGGGCCGTGGAACGGCTCTCCGGCGCACGGATCTGACCCCGCCCGACCGAGGGGGGTCTCCCCGCTCCGGGCGGTGCCGCCGCTGACATCTGTCCTGTCGCGCCCAAAGGGGCGGCACCGCCCGGTCCTGTCATGCCCACCGCTTCAACAAACTGTTGACACCCTCATCGCCCCGACCCTAGGCTCCACAAAGCGGAAATATTTTTCCGCTGCCTCCTCGTACGGAAGGTCACGATGTCGCAGCGCGTGCTCACCACCGAGTCCGGCGCCCCCGTCGCCGACAACCAGAACTCCGCCACCGCCGGCGTCGGCGGCCCGCTCCTGCTCCAGGACCAGCATCTGCTGGAGAAGCTCGCGCGCTTCAACCGCGAGCGCATCCCGGAGCGCGTGGTGCACGCCCGCGGCTCGGGCGCGTACGGCCACTTCGAAGTGACCGACGACGTGACGGAGTTCACCCACGCCGACTTCCTCGGTGAGGCCGGCAGGCGCACCGAGGTGTTCGTGCGCTTCTCGACCGTGGCCGACAGCCTCGGCGGCGCGGACGCCGTGCGCGACCCGCGTGGTTTCGCGGTGAAGTTCTATACGGCCGAGGGCAATTACGACCTCGTCGGGAACAACACCCCGGTCTTCTTCATCAAGGACCCGATCAAGTTCCCGGACTTCATCCACTCGCAGAAGCGCGACCCGTTCACGGGCCGTCAGGAGCCGGACAACGTCTGGGACTTCTGGGCCCACTCCCCCGAGGCCACGCACCAGGTGACCTGGCTGATGGGCGACCGCGGCATCCCGGCCTCGTACCGGCACATGAACGGCTACGGTTCGCACACCTACCAGTGGACCAACGCCCGTGGCGAGGCCTTCTTCGTCAAGTACCACTTCAAGACGAACCAGGGCATCCGCTGCCTGAGCAGCGAGCAGGCCGCCGAACTCGCGGGCAGGGACCCGAACTCGCACCAGACCGACCTGCTCCAGGCGATCGAGCGGGGCGTGCACCCGTCCTGGACGCTCTACGTGCAGATCATGCCGGCGGCCGAGGCGGCGGAGTACCGCTTCAACCCGTTCGACCTGACCAAGGTCTGGCCGCACGGTGACCACCCGCTGCGGCGCGTGGGCCGGCTGGTCCTCGACCGCAACCCGGACAACGTCTTCGCCGAGGTCGAGCAGGCCGCGTTCTCCCCGAACAACTTCGTGCCGGGCATCGGTCCCTCGCCCGACAAGATGCTCCAGGGCCGGCTGTTCGCCTACGCGGACGCCCACCGCTACCGGCTGGGCGTCAACCACACCCAGCTGGCCGTCAACGCGCCCCGGGCCACGACCGCCGAGAACTACGGCCGGGACGGCCTGATGGCGTCCAACCCGCAGGGCCGCCACGCGAAGAACTACGAGCCGAACTCCTACGACGGCCCGGTCGAGACCGGCCGGCCCCTGTCGGCCCCGCTCGCGGTGCACGGCCACACGGGCACCCACGCGGCGCCCGCGCACACCAAGGACGACGACTTCCTCCAGGCGGGCGAGCTGTACCGGCTGATGTCCGCCGAGGAGAAGTCCCGTCTGGTCGCGAACATCGCCGGGGGCCTGTCCCGGGTCTCCCGCGACGACGTGATCGACAAGAACCTCGCACACTTCCACGCCGCCGACCCGGAGTACGGCAGGCGCGTGGCGGAGGCGGTCCGCGCGCTGCGCGAGGACTGAGACTCCCTGACCGTGTCCGACCGCCCGCTGCGGCCCGGATGAGGGGTGGCCGCCCCGGGCACGGACACGGGCAGGGCACGGACCGCGGCGGTTGCGAGCCAGTGCGGTGGTGAAGGGGTCAGGACCGGCTTCTCGACCTGAGGGAAGTCCGCTCCGGACGCCGTCGCACCCGCCGCGGTCCCAGCACCCACTCCCCCTCCCCCAGACCCCGTCCGGCGGCGCGAACGTCCTGTCGCGCCCAGCCTCGCGCCGCCGGACGGCCAGCCGGCCCCGGGGTGCGGAACCGCCCCCGCGGCGGCAGCCTGAAGGCATGGCACATCCGACCGAGCATCCGCACGTCGTGGTCCACGCTCCCGCCCTGGACGGCTCGCGCCGGGTCACGCTGGACGACGAGCCCCTGGGCGTCGCCACCCACGTCGACGACGTGGCGGAGATCCTGCGGCTGGCCGACCTCTATGTGACCGACGTCGAGGAGAACGACCTCGTCGAGTGGCAGGGCGGCGGACCGGACGACTGGCCGGGGCTCTCGGAGCACCACGGCAGCTGAGCGCGTACGGCACCGGTCGTACGCCGTGTACGGAACCCTCAAATGAACCTCTGAACCCGGCCCCGGGGGCTTCAACCGCCCCCGGGGCCGGGCACATTCTCGGCACACGGGCCCGCCGGCACGGGGGGGCGGGCCCGG
>NZ_JAPSKN010000204.1 GCF_031181705.1 Streptomyces sp. | reverse complement strand
GGAGAAGGCTGCCGCCGAGGAGGAGGGAGAAACGAAACGGGGCCAGGCCGCCAACCGGAAGAGGAAGGGCCGCAAAGGGGGACGCCCCGTCGACCACGACGGGCTCAGGCGGGGGCGGCGACCAGCAGGGTGAAGGCGGCGATGATGACGGCGACGCGGACGTAGTGGAAGCGGTCCCAGCGGTTCATCTGCTCCTTCCAGTCCTCGGGCCGGTTCTCGGGGGTCCACGTCTTGCCCCGGTTGTTGATCGGGACGAGCAACAGGAGCGACATGATCACGCTGAGGATCAGCAGCGCGCCGGCGGTGACGACGAGTCCGGCGCCGTCGTGGTGCCATCCGGCGATGGCCCAGACCGCGACGAGGACGAGCGAGCCGATGTACCAGACCGGCATCAGGGCGCCGAGCATTCGGCCCCCGTGGGCGCGGCCGAGCTGGCCACTGTCCTCGGGGAGGGCGTTGAGGATCGGGTTGATGACGAAGGCGACGGAGAACTCCACCCCCACCATCAGGCCGACGACCACGGTGGTGAACACCTCGAGTGTGCTGAGCATGATGACCCTCCCGGAATCTAGCGTTGCTAGCCGATGAGGCAACGCTAGTACTGCTGCCGCTCGATTGTCTAGCAGTGCTAGAATCGGATCATGTCGGTACAGGAACGCAAGGAGCGCGAACGGGCGGGCCGCGAACGTCTCATCGTGGCCACGGCCCGCGAACTCGCCGAGGAGCAGGGCTGGGACGCGGTCACCACCCGCCGGCTCGCCGAGCGCATCGAGTACAGCCAGCCCGTCCTCTACAGCCATTTCCGCGGCAAGCGGGAGATCATCGGCGCCGTGGCTCTCCAGGGTGCCGCCGAGATGGCCGTGGCGCTGCGGGCCGCGACCCGCGCCGCGGACGGCCCGCGCGCCCGGGCCGCCGCCCTGGCCCGCGCCTATCTCGACTTCGCCGAACGCAACCCGGCGGTCTACGACGCCATGTTCCAGCTCGACGGCGGCCTGGCGTTCGCGCAAGAGGACACCCCGGAACCGCTGAAGGACGCCTTCGCCGCTCTGCTGGAGAGTCTCGGCGAGGTCGCCGGGGACGGCGTCCACCCGGCGCTGTTCACCGAGACGTTCTGGGCGGCCCTGCACGGGCTGGCAACCCTGACCCGAGCGGGACGGCTGCCGCCGGAGGACACCGAGCCGAGGGTGGAGCTGCTGGTGGGCCGGCTTGCCATGGTCTGACACACCGCCCCGGCTGCCCGCCCGCGGCATCGCTTCCGGTCACTCGCGCCCACACGGCGCAGCCGCGGACCGCCAGGCCCCGTACCCCGGACGGGCACGCGCCCCGCAAGCCGCGATGCTCGTTGATCACCACCCGATACGCGCCCTGGTGGCGCGGGAGGCGGGTGCCTCCCGCCTCAGCCGCGCCGGAGGCAGGTGCCTCCCGCCTCACCCGAACCAGGGAGCGGCTGCCGGTCCGCCTCAGCCGAACGTCGCCCGCTGGAGGCAGAACTCCAGCAGCTCCCGGTCGTCCAGGTCGGGCCCGGCGCCGGTGGCGTGCAGGTGGATGCTGCGGCCCGGGCCGAGCGGTTCCCCCACCACGTCGTCCAGCGCGGTCCGCTGCACGTACTCCACGATCTGCAGCCACTCGTCGATCGCGTCGGAGGCCACCTCGGGCGCGACCGCGTAGGGCAGGCCCACGGCGAGCGCCGCGTCCGCGCGGTGCACGGTGATCTCGTGCGTCACCCGGCGGGCCCGGAACCCGGCGCTCAGAACCCCCGCCCAGCCCCACACCCCGGTCTCCGGCCCGGCCTCCCGCAGGGCCGCGACGACCTGCTCACCGCTCTCCGCCAGCCACGCGTCCAGCGCGGCGGCGTCACCCCGCGCTTCAGGTCCGGCGAAGCCCGGCACCCGCTCCTCGGGCACCTCCTCCTCGGCCCGGGTCCGCACGATGACCCCCACCCAGCGCAGGGCACCGCCCAGGTGCCGGACCAGGTCCTCCAGCGACCACTCCGGGCAGGCCGGCACAGTGCCTGACAGATCGGCCCCGGAAGTCACCACCGACCTCGACAGGCCCGTCTGGTGGGCGATTTCGTCGCAGTAGCGGTCGTGCGCGAGCGGAGTCACGCCCCGCGCCCCAGGCCGCCGACGATCAGTCGAGCACCACGATTTCGGCCGCGTCGAACTCCACCCCGACCTCGTCCCCCACCTCGGGCGCCGCGCGCAGCGCGCACGCCGCCTCCAGGCGCGGGGCGTCCACGGGCTGGAGGTGGACGGCGACATGGGTGCCGCGGAACGTGCGCGCGGCCACCGTGCAGGGCAGGCCGGTGCCGGCGGAAGCCAGGCGCACCCCGGCGGGGCGCACCAGCAGCGTCCGCGTGCCCTGCGGCGCGCCCTCGGGTACCGGCACCTTGCCCCAGGGCGTGTCCGCCGCCTCCGCACCGACGGTCGCCTCGACGACGTTCTCGAAGCCGAGGAAGCGCGCCACGAACGCGTCGGCGGGCCGCTGCCACACCTCAAGGGGCGTACCGGACTGGGCGATCCGCCCGTCCCGCATCACCACGACCCGGTCGGCGAGCGCGAAGGCCTCGCCCTGGTCGTGCGTGACGGCGAGCACGGTGGTGCCCAACCGGCCGAAGAGTTCCCTCAGTTCGACCACCAGCCGCTCCCGCAGCGACCGGTCGAGCTGGCCCAGCGGTTCGTCCAGCATCAGCAGCCTCGGGCTCGGCGCCAGTGCCCGGGCCAGCGCGACCCGCTGCTGCTCCCCGCCGGACAGCGCGGCGACGGCCCGCTGCCCGGCGCCGGGCAGCCCCACGAGCTCCAGCAACTCCCGTACGCGCTCGGCCTGGTGGCGCCTGGACGCCCCGTGCATCCGCAGTCCGAAGGCGACGTTGCCGCCCACGTCCCGCTGCGGGAACAGCTGGTGGTCCTGGAACATCAGCCCGACACCCCGCCGGTGCGCGGGCACCCCCGCCTGGTCACGGCCGTCGAGCGAGACCCGCCCGGAGTCGAGCGGCTGCAGCCCCGCCACCGCCCGCAGCAGGGTCGACTTGCCGCTGCCGCTCGGCCCCAGCACACACACGATCTCGTGCTCGGCGACCTCCAGATCGACGGCGTCCAGCACGGCCCGTCCCCCGAACCGGACCGTCGCGCCCGCCAGGCTCAGCAGCATCAGAACTCCCCCGTCCGGTCCGTGCGCAGCCTCTCCAGCACCAGCAGGGCCACCGCGCACACCACCATCAGAATCGTCGACAGGGCCATCGCCTGCCCGTAGTTGAGGTCCCCGGGCCGCCCCAGCAGCCGGGCCACGGCCACCGGCAGCGTCGGGTTGTCGGGCCGTGCGATGAACACCGTCGCCCCGAACTCCCCCAGCGACACCGCGAAGGCGAACCCGGCCGCGATCAGCAGCGCCCGCCGTACGAGCGGCAGGTCGACCTCCCGCCACACGCGCCAGGGCGAGGCCCCGAGCACCGCGGCCGCCTCCCGCAGCCGGGTGTCCACGGCCCGCAGCACGGGCAGCATGGTCCGCACCACGAACGGCACCCCGACCAGCGCCTGCGCGAGCGGCACCAGGATCCACGAGGACCGCAGGTCCAGCGGCGGCTCGTCCAGGGCGATCAGGAACCCGAAGCCCACGGTCACCGCGGACACGCCGAGCGGCAGCATCAGCAGCGCGTCGAACCCGCGCACGAACCGCCCGGCGTCCCGGCGGGTGAGCGCGACGGCGGCGAGCCCTCCGACCAGCACGGCGATGAGCGTGGCGGCGACGGCGTACGACAGGGAGTTGCCGACCGCCTCGATCGGCGGGACCAGGAACACGCCCCCGTCCTCGCGGGTCAGCGCCCGGTAGTAGCCGAGCCCCGGCGCGTCGAGCGACCGCTGCACCAGCACGGCGAGCGGCAGCAGGAGCAGGAGCAGGACGGTGACGAGGACCCCGCCCAGCAGTGCCCACTGCCCGGCGCCGCGCGGCCTGCGCGCGGTCACGGACGGGTCCACCAGCCGCAGCGCGGTCTCCCGCCGCCGTACGGTCCAGGCGTGCAGGGCGAGGATCGCGGCCACCGCGAGGAACTGGATCAGCGTCAGCACGGCCGCCGTGGACAGGTCGAAGATCTCGGAGGTCTGCCGGTAGATCTCCACCTCCAGGGTGGAGAAGGTGGGCCCGCCGAGGATCTGGACGACGCCGAAGGAGGTGAAGGTGAACAGGAAGACCATCAGCGCGGCGGCCGCCACGGCCGGAGTGAGCGCCGGCAGGGTGACCTGCCGCCAGGCCTTCGCGCGGGACGCGCCGAGCATCCGCGCGGCCTCCTCCTGCCGCGGGTCGAGCTGCGCCCACAGCCCGCCGACCGTCCGCACGACGACCGCGTAGTTGAAGAAGACGTGCGCGAGCAGGATCGCCCACACGGTGGTGTCCAGCCGTACGCCCCACAGCTCGTCGAGCAGCCCCCCGCGCCCGACCAGCGCCAGGAACGCCGTACCGACGACGACCGTGGGCAGGACGAACGGCACGGTCACCACCGCCCGCAGCACCTGCTTGCCCGGGAACGACAAGCGCGCGAAGACGTACGCGCCGGGGAGCGCGAGCAGCAGCGTGAGCACGGTGGAGACGAGCGCCTGCCAGGTGGTGAACCACAGCACGTGCCGGACGTCGGACTGCGCCAGCACCTCCACGATCCGCCCGGGGTGCCAGGCCCCGTCGGCCTTCAGACCGCGCGCGACGATCGCGGCCACGGGGTAGGCGAAGAAGACCGCGAAGAACGCGACGGGCACGGCCAGCAGACCGAGCCGCGCCGCCGCGCCCCGCGTGCGGGCGGTCACTTCAGTACGAGCGAGGTCCACGACTTGACCCACTGGTCACGGCGGTCGGCGATCTTCGCCGGGTCCATGGTCTCCGGGTCCTTCGCCTGGGGCCCGTACGCCGTGAACTCCGCCGGCACCCGGGCGCCCTCGGTCACCGGGTAGACGAACATGTTGAGCGGCATGTCCTCCTGGAACTTCTTGCTGATCAGGAAGTCGAGGAGGGCCTTGCCGCCCTTGGCGTTCCCGGCGTTGCTCAGCAGTCCGGCGTACTCGACCTGCCGGAAGCAGGTGCCCTCGGCGACCCCCGTCGGAGCGGTGTCCGGCCTGGGGTCGGCGAAGACGACCTCGGCGGGCGGCGAGGAGGCGTACGACACGACGAGCGGCCGGTCTCCCTTGGCCTTCTTCCCGCCGGCCGAGCCGGAGAACTCCTCGTTGTAGGCCTGCTCCCAGCCGTCGACGACCTTCACGCCGTTGGCCTTGAGCTTCTTCCAGTAGCCCTCCCAGCCGTCGTCCCCGTAGCGCGCGGCGGTGCCGAGCAGGAAGCCGAGGCCGGGCGAGGACGCGGAGGCGTTCTCGGTGACCAGCAGGTTCTTGTACGCGGGCTTCACGAGGTCGTCGAAGCTCCGCGGCGGCTGCAGATCCCGGTCGGCGAAGTACTTCTTGTCGTAGTTGACGCAGATGTCGCCGGTGTCGACGGGCGTGACGCGGTGCTGCTCCCGATCGGCCCGGTACTCGGCCTTGATCCGCTCCGATCCCTTCGCCTCGTACGGCTGGAAGAGGCCGTTGTCGAGGGCGCGGGAGAGCAGGGTGTTGTCGACGCCGAAGAAGACGTCGCCCTGCGGGTTGTCCTTGGTGAGGATGGCCTTGTTGACGGCCTGCCCGGCGTCGCCGTCCTCGAGGACGCGGACCTTGTAGCCGGACTGCTTCTCGAAGGCCGCGATGACGTCCTTGGAGGCGGCCCACGAGTCGTGGCTGACGAGCGTCACGGTTTTGGAGTCGCCGGACTCCTGGTCACCGCCGGACGATCCGCACGCGGCGAGCGTGCCGGCCATGCCCAGTCCGACGACCGCCGCCGTCAGGCGCTTGATGCTGGTACCCACTTCATTCCTCCTGGAGTGACCAGGAGAAGACGCGGCCCTGCCCGGGACTTCCGGGGTCCCGGGCAGGGCGCAACAGCTCGAGTGATGACCGATCTCCCTACCCAGAATGACCTGGGCCAGGTTCGGAGGGTCTGCGGCCGGTGCCGCACTCTCAGCGCTGTGGCGCTCCCCTGTCGGAATATGCAGATGTTCTTACGACGGTCAGACTACCGTTCGGTGGCGGCGAGCTGACCACACGCCCCGTCGATCTCCTGACCACGGGTGTCCCGAATCGTCACCGGCACACCATGCGCGGCGATGGCCTCCACGAACGCCTTCTCGTCCTCGGGCCGGGAGGCCGTCCACTTCGACCCGGGCGTCGGGTTCAGCGGGATGAGGTTGACGTGCACGGGCCTGCCCTTGAGCATCCGGCCGAGCCGGTCACCCCGCCAGGCCTGGTCGTTGATGTCCCGGATCAGCGCGTACTCGATGGACAGCCGGCGCCCGGACCTGGCGCTGTACTCGAAGCCGGCGTCCAGCACCTCGCGCACCTTCCACCGCGTGTTCACGGGCACGAGGGTGTCGCGCAGCTCGTCGTCCGGGGCGTGCAGCGAGATGGCGAGGCGGCACTTGAAGCCCTCGTCGGAGAACCGGTGGATGGCCGGCACGAGCCCGACCGTCGAGACGGTGATCCCGCGCTGCGAGAGACCCAGCCCGTCGGGCTCCGGGTCGGTGAGCCGCCGGATGGCGCCGACGACCCGGTTGTAGTTCGCGAGGGGCTCGCCCATGCCCATGAACACGATGTTGCTCAGCCGCGCCGGACCGCCGGGGACCTCCCCGTCCCGCAGGGCGCGCATCCCGTCCACGATCTGGTGCACGATCTCGGCGGTGGACAGGTTCCGGTCCAGACCCGCCTGTCCCGTCGCACAGAACGGGCAGTTCATCCCGCACCCGGCCTGCGAGCTGATGCACATGGTCACCCGGTCCGGGTAGCGCATCAGCACGGACTCGACGAGCGTCCCGTCGAACAGCCGCCACAGCGTCTTGCGCGTGGTGCCCTCGTCGGTCGACAGATGCCGCACGACGGTCATCAGCTCGGGCAGCAGCGCTTCCCGCAGCCGCTCCCGGGACCCGGCGGGGATGTCGGTCCACTGCTCCGGATCATGCGCGTACCGCGCGAAGTAGTGCTGCGAGAGCTGCTTGGCACGAAACGGCTTCTCCCCGACAGCGGCAACGGCCTCCTTGCGCTCGGCAGGAGTGAGATCGGCAAGATGCCGCGGCGGCTTCTTGGCTCCGCGCGGGGCTACGAAAGTGAGTTCTCCGGG
>NZ_JAPSKN010000055.1:24881-31828 GCF_031181705.1 Streptomyces sp. | reverse complement strand
CCGCGGCGAGGGACTTGAGCAGGGTGCGGATCCACAGGACGCCCTCGGGGTCGAGGCCGTTGACGGGCTCGTCGAGGAGGAGGACGGCCGGGTCGCCGAGGAGGGCGGCGGCGATGCCGAGGCGCTGTCCCATGCCGAGGGAGAAGCCCTTGACGCGGCGGTGGGCCACGTCGGTCAGGCCGGTGAGGCCGAGGACGTGGTCGACGCGGGCGCGGGGGATGCCGTGGGTGTGGGCGAGGGCGCGCAGGTGGTCGTGGGCGGTGCGGCCGGGGTGGACCGAGCGGGCCTCCAGGAGGGCGCCGACCTCGGTCAGGGGCGCGGGGTGGGCGGCGTAGGAGCGGCCGCCCACGGTGGCGTGGCCCCGGGTGGGGGTGTCCAGGCCGAGGAGCATGCGCATGGTCGTGGACTTGCCGGCGCCGTTGGGGCCGAGGAAGCCGGTGACGGTGCCGGGGCGGACGGTGAAGGACAGGTCCGTGACGACCGTCCGGTCGCCGTAGCGTTTGGTCAGTTCGTGTGCGGTCAGCATGGTTCGATGCTGGTGCGTGCGGGGGCGGCGGGCGTCGGACCGGCGGTGGTTATCGGGGTGAGGGGTGTCGTACCGGGGTACTACGGTGGGCCGCATGAGCTATGTGATCCGGTCCGTCCGTGCTGAGGAGTGGCCTGCGGCGAGGGAGTTGCGGCTCGCGGCGCTGCAGGACCCGGTGGCGCACCTCGCCTTCCTGGAGACGTACGAGGAGGCCGTGGCCAAGCCGGACTCCTTCTGGCGGGAGCGGACGGCCGGTGCCGCCGAGGGCGTGGACGCGCGACAGCAGATCATCGCCGAGGGGCCGGACGGGCGGTGGGTGGCGACGGTGACCGTGCTCGTGGAGGAGCCGGGGACGACGGACTGGGCCGGGTTCGCGGTGGAGCGGAAGCAGGGGCACCTGGTCGGTGTGTTCGTGCGGCCCGAGGAGCGCGGGAGCGGGCTGACCGAGGTGCTGTTCGACGCGGCCCTGGAGTGGGCGTGGGGGCGGGGCCTGGAGCGGGTGCGGCTCATCGTGCACGAGGAGAACGGGCGGGCGCAGCGGTTCTACCGGCGGGTGGGGTTCGTGCCCAGTGGGGTGACGGTGCAGCTCGGGGAGTCCGGGGAGCGGGAGTTGGAGTTCGTGCTGGAGCGGGACTCTGTGGGGGCGCCGCTGTCAGACGGGTAGTTCGTCGTGCGGCCAGCGGGCGCGGCCCTGTTCGCGGGAGCGGAGCAGGGCCAGCGTGGGCAGGCCCCGGTCCGCTCCGGTGGCCAGCAGCTCCGGGAGCTGGGGCAGTGGGGCCACGGCCGCGACGTCGTCCAGGACGAGGGTCAGTGGTGGGTCGAGGCGACCGGAGGATGACCGTTCGGCCATGCGCCGGCCGCGCTCGACCACGCTGGAGACGAGGGCCGTCAGGAAGGGCATCGCGCCCGGGTTGGTCCTGGGGTCCTCGATGGATTCACCGACCACATAAAGCGTGCCCCCTTCGTGGACGAAGGAATCCAAGGCGAGGGCATCAGTTCGGTTGGGAGTGCAGGCCTCGCGGATGTTGACGGTGGAGAGCGCGGCGAGGGCCCGGGTGGTCAACTGCTGCGCCACGTCGCGGCGTTCGGGGTGGGCCGTGAGGGCGCCTTCGAGTTCTCCCGCGGAGCCGGGGGCGGCCTTGGGGTTGGTGCGCAGGATGCGGACGGCGTCCTGGATCTGGGTGCCCTGGGACCAGCGGTGGACGTGGCGGATGGTCCGGCCGTCGATGGCGGCGGCGTGCAGGTAGCTCCGCAGGAGGGTGGTGGCGGTGTCGGTGACGGCCTGGTCGAGCTTGGCGGTGGGGCGCACCGGGGTGAGCAGGGCGGTGGCTCTCGTCGCCGCGGTGCGCGGGTCCTCGCAGCCGCTGGTGGGGGACCAGTGGAGGCGGGACGGGGTGTTGCAGAGGTGGGTGGGGTCGTAGAGGTGGGTGGGGCCCAGCTTTGAGCGGGGGTCCTTCGTCTCCTGCCAGAGGGCGGGGTTGGAGGTGACGACCAGGGCGGGGCCTTCCGCGTCGCGGACCGCCTGGGTGGCGGTGGTCTGGCGGGTTTCCCTCGGGGCCACGAGGATCTTCTCCCACCCGCCCACTCGTCCCTGGCCGAACAGGGCGGGCGTGGCCGCCGGGGTGGGGGCCAGGGGCGCGGCCGGCTCCGGCAGGTGCGGGGGCTCGGGGGCGGCGCGGCGGGGCGTGGGTACGTCGTGCTGCGCCGGCGCCGGGGTGGCGTGCGGCGGTGGGGCGGGGGCGTCGTGGTGGGCCCCGGCCGGGGCCGGTGTCCCGTGTGGGGCCGGTGTGCCCGGGTGGGCCGTGGCCGGGGTGGCGTGCTGCGGTGGTGGTTGTTCCCAGGCCGGTGCGCCGTGAGGCGCCGGGGACTGGTGCGGCGGCGTCGGTGTGTTCGTGCCGTGTGCGGCCGCTGTCCGCTCCTCGGGCGGTGTCGTCCGTTCCACCCGGCGTCCCGCCCGGACCGCTCGCCATCTGGCCAGCGTGCCCATCACGAACACCGTCAGGACGATCAGGATCATCAGCTGGCCGATGAGCAGGCCCCAGAACAGGCCGTAGCCGGAGAGGTCGCCGGGGGGTGTGCCGGGCCAGGCGCCGGGGACGTCGTGGGGCTGGGCGATGAGGTGGCGCATGGCCAGGGGCGTGCGGACGAAGGTGACGCCGGACGGCCAGGAGCCGTGGGCGAACAGGCCGGCCAGGCCCGTGGCCGTCCACACCAGCAGGGTCATGCCGAGGAGGAACGCGAGTATGCCGACGAGCAGGCCGTCGGGGATGCCTCCCTGGGTGTCCCGCGGGGTGCGGCGGTCGTCCGGTCTCACGCGTCCCTCCCCTGCGCCTACGCCACCGTCGACTCGGAGTCGCCCACGTGGTGCTCCACGAAGGCCGCGGCCCTCTCCTCCGCCTCGATCTCGGCGGCGCGCAGGGCGTCGTCCGCGAGGTCGGCGGAGGACTGCGTCATCGCGCGGTCGGTGAAGACCAGCGGGCGTTCGGTCTCCGTGACCAGGTGTTTGACGACCTGGACGTTGCCGTTGACGTCCCAGACGGCGATGCCGGGGGTGAGGGTCGGGATGATCTCGACCGCCCAGCGGGGCAGGCCGAGGACCCGGCCGGTGGCTCTGGCCTCGTCGGCCTTCTGGGCGTAGATCGTCCTGGTCGACGCCATCTTCAGGATCGCTGCGGCCTCCTTCGCGGCCGCGCCGTCGACGACGTCGGAGAGGTGGTGGACGACCGCGACGAAGGACAGGCCGAGGCGTCGGCCGAACTTCAGCAGGCGCTGGAACAGCTGCGCCACGAAGGGGCTGTTGATGATGTGCCAGGCCTCCTCGACGAGGAAGATGCGCTTCTTCCGGTCGGGGCGGATCCAGGTGTGCTCCAGCCACACGCCGACGATCGCCATGAGGATGGGCATGGCGATGGAGTTGCGGTCGATGTGGGACAGGTCGAAGACGATGAGCGGGGCGTCGAGGTCGATGCCGACCGTGGTCGGGCCGTCGAACATGCCGCGCAGGTCGCCGTCGACCAGGCGGTCCAGGACCAGGGCGACGTCGAGGCCCCAGGCGCGGACGTCGTCTATGGCGACGTTCATCGCCTCGGCCGACTCGGGCTCGGGGTGGCGCAGCTGCTCGACGATGTCGGTGAGGACCGGCTGGCGGTCGGTGATCGTCGCGTTGACGTAGGCGTGCGCGACCTTGAGGGCGAAGCCGGAGCGCTCGTCCAGGCCGTGGCCCATCGCGACCTCGATGATCGTGCGGAGCAGCGCGAGCTGGCCCGTCGTGGTGATCGCGGGGTCGAGCGGGTTGAGGCGGATCCCCATGTCCAGGGCGGCCATCGGGTCCAGGCGGATGGGGGTTATGCCCAGCTCCTGCGCGATGAGGTTCCACTCGCCGACGCCGTCCTCGCCCTGGGCGTCCAGGACGACGACCTGGCGGTCGCGGAAGCGGAGCTGGCGCAGGACGTACGTCTTCTCCAGCGCCGACTTGCCGTTGCCGGACTCCCCGAGGACCAGCCAGTGGGGGGCGGGCAGCTGCTGGCCGTAGAGCTGGAAGGGGTCGTAGATGTAGCCCTTGCCGGAGTACACCTCGCGGCCGATGATGACGCCGGAGTCGCCGAGGCCGGGGGCGGCGGTCGGGAGGTAGACGGCCTGGGCCTGGCCCGTCGACGTGCGCACCGGGAGCCGGGTCGTCTCGACCTTCCCGAAGAGGAAGGACGTGAAGGCCTCGGTGAGGACGGACAGCGGATCCCGCATCAGGTCCTACCTCCGGATGCCGGTGGCGAAGGGAAGGGTGTTCACGAAGGCTCGGTGGTGCTCGCGGTCGCACCATTCGAGCTTGAGGTACGACTTGCCGGCCGAGGCCCTTATCGTGCGCTTGTCGCGGGCGAGGGCCTCGGGGGAGCGGGAGCTGACGGTGATGTAGCCGACGAGGTTGACGCCGGCGGCGCCGCTGGCGAGGTCCTCGCCGCGCTGGTCGAGCCGGGAGTGGGCGGCCACGTCGCGGGGGTCGACCGTGCGGTTCATCTTGGCGGCGCGGGACGCCTCGGCCTCGTCGTTGGTCTTCTCGGTGAGCATGCGCTCGATGGCGACCTCGGTGGGTTCGAGGTCCATGGTGACGGCGACCGTGCGGATGACGTCCGGGGTGTGGACGAGCAGCGGGGCGAGGAAGTTGACGCCGACGGGGGTCATCGGCCACTCCTTCACCCAGGCCGTGGCGTGGCACCAGGGGGCGCGGGTGGAGGACTCGCGGGTCTTGGCCTGGAGGTAGGTGGGCTCCATGGCGTCCAGCTCGGCCGGCCAGGCGTTGCGCTTGGTCATCGCCTGGATGTGGTCGATCGGGTGGTCCGGGTCGTACATGGAGTGGATCAGCGAGGACAGCCGGCTCTGGCCGAGCGGCTGGCGGACGCGGATGTCGGCCTCCTGCAGGCGCGAGCAGATGTCGGTGAGCTCGCGGGCCATGACGACGGCCAGTCCGGCGTCGCGGTCGACCTTGCCGCCGTGGGCGCGGGCGGCGCGGGCCATGGCGTTGGCCTCGGCGGCGAGGTCGCGGGTGTAGTGCATGCAGGCGACGAGGTAGGCGCGGTGCTGCTCGCTGCTGGTCGACACCATCGACTGGAGCTGGTCGTAGGACTCCTGCAGCCAGGGCAGGGCCCTGTCGTCGCCGCGGACGGCGACGTCCTTGGCGTGGGCGTCCGGGTCGGCGGGGAGGGTGCGGGCCAGCATCTGGATGCGGGTGACGAAGCCGTCGCCGTTGGCCACGTGCTTGAGCAGCGTGCCGAAGCGGTCGACCAGGGCCTCCTGGTCCTCGCTGTCGCGCAGGCCGACGCCGGGGCCCTCGATCTCGATGGCGGCGGTGACGGTCTTGCGGTCGGCGTGCAGCAGGACGGCGATCTCGTCGGGGCCGAAGGGGGCGGAGAGCCAGGTGATGCGGCCGATGCCGGGGGGCGGGCCGACCTCGACCTCGCGGCCGTCGAGCCGGGTGCCGGCCTCGACGGCGGTGGAGCGGTAGGTGGCGCCCCGCTTGAGGGTGCGCTTGTAGCTGCGGTTGATCTCGAACCACTTGTAGAACGTGCGGTGCTTGTACGGAACGTAGACCGCGGCCAGCGCCAGCATCGGGAACCCGGCGAGCAGCACGATGCGCAGGGACAGCACCGGGACGAGGAGTCCGCACATCATGCCGAGGAACGCGCCCACGACGATCAGGGCGATCTCGCCGGTCTCGCGGTTGCGGCCGATGATCGCGTTCGGCCGGGCGCGGCCGATCAGGTATGTCCGGCGGGGCGTGACCGGATGGGACACGTGGGACTCGGTCGTCAACGCCCTTCACCTCCCGTGCGGTTGGTACTGCTGTTGCGGGTGCTGCTGGCGTGGGGTGTGTTGACGGGGCTGCTCGAACGGGGTGCGGGTGCGGCGGAGGGGACAGATCCGCCGCCGCCGTTCGAGGTGCGCGCGCTGTGCGCGGCGACCCCGCCGGATGCGGGGTTGCTGGGGCGGGGGGCGGAGGACTGGCCGCCTCCGCCGTTGTGGTCGGCGCGGGTGCTGTGGGTCTTGATGCCCTGCGCGACGAGGGAGGCCGGGGAGCTGATGACGGCCGCGGCCTTGCTCTCGGCGCCCTGCATGATGCGGTTGTTGCGGGAGCCGGCGATCTCGTCGCCGAAGCCGGGGACGAAGCGGTAGATCATCGCGCTGGCGAAGATGGCGAGCAGGATGATGGCGAGGCCGGAGACGACGGCGGAGAAGGCGTCGGGGCCGTCGTCGGCGGACAGGGCGCCCGCGAGGCCGAGCACGATGACGATGACCGGCTTGATGAGGATGACCGCGATCATGATGCCCGCCCAGCGGCGGACGTGGCCCCACAGGTTCTTGTCGACGAGGCCGGCGTAGACGACGGTGCCGAGCAGGGCGCCGACGTAGAGCAGGGCGGCGCGGATGACGAGCTCCAGCCACAGGACTCCGGCGGCGAGGATGCTGACCAGGGAGACGACGATCAGCATGATCGGGCCGCCGCCGATGTCCTCGCCCTTCTTGAGGGCCTCGGAGAAGGTGCCGAAGAAGGCGTCGGTCTGGTCGCCGGTGGCCTTGGCGAGGACCTCGGTGATGCCGTCGGTCGCGGAGACGACGGTGTAGAGGATCAGGGGGGTGAAGGCGGAGGCGAGGACGGTCAGCCAGAGGAAGCCGATGGCCTCGGACAGGGCGGTGGTCAGGGGCACGCCGCGGACGGCCCGCTTGGCGACGGCCAGGAGCCAGAGCAGGAGCGTGAGGATCGTCGAGGCGGCGAAGACGACGGCGTACTGCTGGAGGAACTTGGGGTTGGTGAAGTCGACGTTGGCGGTCTCCTTCACGGCGTCGCTGAGCTTGTCGACGGTCCAGGCGGCGGCGTCGGCACAGCCCTTGGCCAGGGAGGAGAGGGGGTCGAGGGTGGTGGTGGGGTTGA